>DATCLF010000173.1:0-3867 GCA_036564055.1 Spirillospora sp. | reverse complement strand
CCGAGGAACCGGCGGCGCACGAACCGGCGGCGCACGCGCAGGCCGAACCCGGATCCGCCGCGGACGCCCCGGCCGCACCGGATTCCGCCTACGAGGTGGACGCCGGAAGAAGCCTGTCGTCGGAGCCGCCACCGCCGCTGGACGCTCTGCCCGAGCCGCGTCCCCCGCTCGACCCGTCCCCCGAGGCGCCGTCCGAGCCGCTGTCCGAGGCGCCGTCCCCGCCCGCGCTTCTCCCGACGGACGTGGAGCTGGTCCGGAGCCGGAAGCGGGACGGCGCGCCGGAGGAGCGTCCGCTCACGTCGACGACCCGCCCGGACATCGTGATGCCCGGTGCCCACGGCACCGAGCCCCACGACGCCGATCTCCATCACGGGGCCGATCTCCAGCACGGGGCCGGCTTCCGGGACGACTCCGAGGAGGACCACGACACCCCGTCCGCCGAACGCGCCGAGGACCCCGACGCCGGCGACCATCCGTTCGGCGAGGCCGGCGACCGCGACGCACCCGGCGCCCCGGCGGGCGACGCCCGAAGGGACGACGCACCGGCGGGCAGGTCGAACGAGCCGGGCGAGAACTCCCCCGAGACCGCGGCGGACGACTGGAACCAGCCGCCGTCGAGCAGTTTCCGCAGCGGCCCCACACCGCCGGTCGACTGAACCCCGGGATTCGCAGGGCCTCGCCGAGCCACGACCGGTCATCGGGGACCGGCGGACCGATCCGGCGGTCGTGCGATCGGAACGCCGGACGCTGGGGAAGAAAGACGTTCATGACGACCGATTCATGGGTCGAGGTCGACCGGGACGGCGGCTTCGGCATCGAGAACCTGCCCTACGGCATCTTCTCGCGGCCGGGGGAGCTTCCCCGGGTCGGGGTCGCCATCGGCGATCACGTCCTCGACCTCGCGGGCCTGTCCGCCGCCGGGCTGGTGGAGGACCGCCGCTACTTCGCCTCGGGATCCCTGAACGCGTTCATGGTGGCGGGCCGCACCGCCTGGGAGACGAACCGGGCCCGCCTCATCGAGCTTCTGACCGACGAGACGTACCGCACGCGGGTGGAGCCGTACTTGATCCCTCTCGACGCGGTGGAGCTGCTGCGGCCGTTCGAGGTGGCCGACTACGTCGACTTCTTCTCCTCCGAGCACCACGCCGTGAACGCGGGCCGGATACTCAGCCCGAAGGCGGAGCCGCTCAAGCCGAACTGGAAGCGGCTGCCGGTCGCCTACCACGGCCGCGCCGGCGCCGTGTACCGCTCGGGGACGCCGATCGTGCGGCCGCACGGGCAGCGGGCGGCGCCGGGCGACACCGAGCCGTCGTTCGGGCCGTCGCAGCGGCTGGACTTCGAGGCGGAGGTCGGGTTCGTCGTGGGGGTTCCGTCCGCGTCGGGACGCGGCGTCCCGACGGAGGCGTTCCGCGACCACGTGTTCGGGGTCGTGCTGGTGAACGACTGGAGCGCGCGGGACCTGCAGATGTGGGAGTCGCAGCCGCTCGGCCCGTTCCTCGGCAAGTCGTTCGCGACGTCGATCTCGTCGTGGGTGGTGCCGCTGGCGGCGTTGGAGGCGGCCCGGGTGCCGCCGCCCGTCCAGGATCCGGCTCCGCTGCCCTATCTGCGGTGTGAGGAGCCGTGGGGTCTGGACCTGCGGCTCGAGGTTCTCATCAACGGCAGTGTGGCGGCGCGGCCGCGGTTCGCGTCGATGTACTGGACGCCGCCTCAGCAGCTCGCCCACGCGACGGTCAACGGCGCCCCGCTGCGGACGGGCGATCTGTTCGCGTCGGGGACGGTGTCGGGTCCGGAACGCGACCAGCGCGGCTGCCTGCTGGAGCTGAGCTGGAACGGCGAGGAGCCGCTGGAGCTGGACGACGGCACCCGGCGCTCGTTCCTGGAGGACGGTGACACGGTCACCATCCGCGCCCACGCTCCCGGCCCGTCCGGGTCCCGCATCTCTCTCGGCGAGGTGACCGGGACAATCCGCCCCGCCATCCCCATGGGAAACGGTGCGGGGACGGTCAGGGAGAGTCGACCGGGATGATCAGGGCGTTGGCGATGGCGGCGAGGCCTTCGCCTCTGCCGGTGAGCCCGAGCCCGTCGGTGGTCGTGGCGGAGACGGTGACCGGGGCGCCGAGGGCTTCGGTCAGCACCTTCTGGGCTTCCGCACGGCGTTTGCCGATCTTGGGCCGGTTGCCGATGACCTGGACGGCGACGTTGCCGATGGTGAAACCGGCGTCGCGGACGAGCCGGGCGACCTCTCCGAGGAGGGTGACGCCGGAGGCGCCGGACCAGCGCGGGTCCGCGGTACCGAACACGGCGCCGAGGTCTCCGAGGTCAGCGGCGGACAGCAGCGCGTCGCAGGCGGCGTGCGCGGCGACGTCGCCGTCGGAGTGCCCGGCCAGGCCGGGGCCTTCGCCCGGCCATTCCAATCCCGCGACCCACAGGGGGCGGGGCTGTGACGAGAACGGGTGGACGTCGCAGCCGACGCCCACCCGGGGAAACCGTGTGCTCAACGCGTCCGGCGCGTCAGCTGGCCAGGACCTCGTCGAGCAGGGCCTCCGCCTTGTCCTCGTTGGTCTTCTCCGCGAGGGCCAGCTCGCTGACGAGAATCTGACGCGCCTTGGCGAGCATCCGCTTCTCGCCCGCCGAGAGGCCGCGCTCCTTGTCGCGCCGCCACAGGTCACGGACGACCTCGGCGACCTTGTTCACGTCGCCGGAGGCGAGCTTCTCAAGGTTGGCCTTGTACCGGCGGGACCAGTTGGTGGGTTCCTCGGTGTAGGGCGCGCGAAGCACCTCGAACACCTTCTCCAGACCCTCCTGGCCGACGACGTCGCGGACACCCACGTCCTCAACGTTCTCGACCGGGACCTGCACTGTCAGGTCGCCCTTGTCGACCTTCAAGACCAGATAGGTCTTTTCCTCACCCTTGATGGTGCGAGTCTCGATGGCCTCGATCCGAGCAGCCCCATGGTGGGGGTAGACGACGGTGTCGCCGACCTGGAAAGTCATGTGACAAGTACCCCTTCCGCTAGAACCAGGGTACCACGTAAACCAGCGTGGCTGAACCGACCTTATGGACATATGCGCAGGTCAACACGCATATTGAGGTATTGACAAAGCCCATTAATGGTGCATCGGCGCCCAGTTCTCCGCACTCAGGGTGGCCGGAGCGCCACCATCACCCCATGGTACGCGCCACACCGGCTCGTCGCCCGGGACACAAGGATCCGCCCGGGACGCAAGGATCGCGGCGCGGACGGGGCGACGCGGCCCATACTCGGACCCGAGGTGAGCAAACCGGGCGCTGCGGGTACGAAGCGCCCGAAGGAGGCGAATGGGACGCGATCGGCCGAGACGTGATCAGCCGGAACGGCATTGGCCGGGCACCGGTCCACCGGACGGGCACCGGCGAGAATGACGTTCCGGCCGGACGCCTTCGATCGACGGCGTGACAGATCCGCGGTGACCGGCCCCGGCTCCGGGAACCTCGGCCCGGCCGGAAAGACGGGCCCCGCGGGACGGATCGCCGATTCGGTGGGACCGTTGGTTCGGGATGATGACGCCCCAGGGCCGCGAAGGACGGCGCAGCCGGAGGGAGGTGCGGCGTGAGGCCGGACGGCGACGACCAGGAGCCCGACGACTATGGGCTTCCTCGCGTTGACGTCGTGGTTCCCGACGACGCCCGCGAGCTCGAACGCGACGTGCTCGCCTACCGCCGTGAGCAGCGGCGGCAGAGGCGCAGGCGCAGGATCCGTCGCCTCACCCGTCCCCTCACGCGGTTCGGCATCGCCGTGCCGATCATCGCGGTCGCCCTTCTGATGGCCTTGCTGAGCGGCATCCTGATGACCGCCTTCGGGCCGAAGCCCGCACCGCGCCCGACGG
>DATCLF010000172.1:0-11705 GCA_036564055.1 Spirillospora sp. | reverse complement strand
GAGTGCTCGAAGCCCATGTAGAAGAAGACGAGGATGGGCATCCACATCGCGATCACCTTGCCGGAGACCGACTTCGACATCATCGCGGCGACGACGCCGGTGGAGACCATCCAGTTGCACAGGACGCCGCGGATGAAGAGGGTCAGCATTCCCGCCGCGCCGTGCTCGGCGTAGCCGACCGTCCGGTTCTCGCCGATGGTGCCGATGGCGCGGCCGACCTCGTCCGGGTCCGTCGTGAATCCGAAGGTGAATATCACCGACATGAGGAGCGCGACGGTGAAGGCGCCGGCGAAGTTGCCGATGAAGACCAGGCCCCAGTTGCGCAGCACCGAGCGCACCGTGACGCCCGGCCGCCGGTCGATGAGCGCGAGCGGGACCAGCGTGAAGACGCCGGTCAGGAGGTCGAAGCCCATCAGGTACAGCATGCAGAACCCGACCGGGAAGAGCAGCGCGCCGACGAGCGGCTCGCCGGTCCGCACGCTGATGGTGACCGCGAACGCCGCGGCCAGCGCGAGGATGGCCCCGGCCATGTAGGCCCGGATCACGGTATCTCGGGTGGACATGAAGACCTTCGCCTCACCGGCGTCCACCATCTTCTTGGAGAATTCGGCTGGGCTCAGGTAGGACATGGTCCCTCCTTCGCTCGGGCGGCCGCACGGGGGAAGCGGGCCGCGTCGTCGTCAGCCGAGCCTAGGAAGCGACCGTTTCCTGCTCGTGACGAGAATGCAGGACTTTGTCACACTCCGCTCACGCCGCTTCGGGCGATCCGTTTTCCCGCCGTCACATGGGCGTAACACGCCGGAATCGCATTCGAAACCAAGGCTCGCCCCGCGTTAAAAACTCGTATCGCGGCCTGCTCGGGACTGGCGTCCCGTCCTTTCCGGGCGTAAGCCTGGGACGTCCCACCGATCGCGAGGAGCACCGCATGAAGCCGATCATGAGCAGGTCCGAAGCCGCCGAACTGGTGATCGCCGCCCGGACGAGGCGCGGGGTGAAGTGGGCGGACATCGCCGAGGAGATCGGGGCACCGGTCGTGTGGACGACCGCGGCGCTGCTCGGACAGCACCCGATGACGGCGGAGCAGGCGGAGAAGGTCTGCCGCATGCTGGAGCTCGACGAGGCGGTCGCCGAGAGCCTGCAGCGGCAGCCCGCGCGCGGCGCGGACCCGGCGCTGCTGAAGGACCCCACGATCTACCGTTTCGTCGAGGCGCTGTCGGTCTACGGCCCCGCGCTCAAGGAGCTCATCCACGAGGAGTTCGGCGACGGGATCATGAGCGCCATCAACTTCCGCGTCGAGCTGTCCCGCCGGCCCGATCCCGAGGGAGACCGGGTGGTCGTCACCTTCGACGGCAAGTTCCTCGACTACCGATGGTGATGCCCGTCACCGTCACACCGGCCTGACCGTGCGGACCGACCGGCGGACGTTTGTCGGGGCTCATACCACACCGGTCTACACTTGTGGTGTTTGTTCGCGTAAATCGTTCGCATGGTGAAGGCAGGTCGGGCGCATGTCCGCAACCCAGACACCGACGACGGCCGAGGAGCTGCGCGGTGCCGGCCTGCGGGTGACCGCCGCCCGCGTCGCGCTGCTCGACACGGTCCGCGAGGGCGACCACCTCGACGTCGAGGCGATCGCCTCCGGCGTGCGCGACCGTGTCGGCCACATCTCGCTCCAGGCCGTCTACGAGGCCCTGCACGCGCTGGCCGCGGCGGGGCTCGTGCGGCGGATCCAGCCCGGCGACAGCCCCGCCCGGTTCGAGGGACGCGTCGGCGACAACCACCACCACCTGGTGTGCCGCAACTGCGGGGCGGTCAAGGACGTGGACTGCGCCGTCGGGCACCCGCCCTGTCTGGACCCGGTGGACGACGCCGGGTACCTGATCGACGAGGCCGACGTCACCTTCTGGGGCCTGTGCCCCGAGTGCCGGCCCGACGCGACCGCCTGACGGCGACGATCCGGCATCACCGGCCGTCGCCGGCCGGAAACGGACCGGGCCGGCCCCCTCGCGGGGCCGGCCCGGTCGTCGTTCAGGCGGGAGAGGCCGGGATCACTCGAGGTCGAACCGGTCGAGGTTCATGACCTTGTCCCAGGCCTTGACGAAGTCCTGGACGAACTTCTCGCCCGCGTCGTCGGCGGCGTAGACCTCCGACAGCGCCCGCAGCTCGGAGTTCGACCCGAACACCAGGTCGACCCGGCTGCCGGTCCAGCGGACCTTGCCCGAGGCGTCGCGGCCCTCGAACAGCTCCGCCTCCTCCGACGTCGGCTCCCACGTCGTGCCCATGTCGCACAGGTTGACGAAGAAGTCGTTGGTCAGCGTGCCGGGCCGGTCGGTGAGCACGCCGACGTTCTTCGCCTTCTCGTGGTTGGCGCCGAGGACGCGCAGACCGCCGACGAGGACCGTCATCTCCGGCGCGGTGAGCGTGAGCAGGTTCGCCCGGTCGATGAGCGAGTACTCGGGCGGCAGCGGGTTGTCCTTGCCGACCCAGTTGCGGAACCCGTCCGAGGTCGGCTCCATCTCGGCGAAGGACGGCACGTCGGTCTGCTCCTGCAGCGCGTCCGTCCGTCCCGGGGTGAAGGGGACCTCGATGTCGTAGCCGGCGTCGCGGGCGGCCTTCTCCACGGCGGCGCATCCGCCGAGGACGATGAGGTCCGCGAGCGAGACCTTCTTGCCGCCGGTCTGGGAGGCGTTGAAGGACTGCTGGACGCCCTCCAGGACGCCCAGCACCCGCTGGAGCTGCTCGGGCTGGTTGACCTCCCACTGGTTCTGCGGTTCGAGGCGGATGCGGGCGCCGTTGGCGCCGCCGCGCTTGTCGCTTCCGCGGAACGTGGAGGCCGACGCCCACGCGGTGCTCACGAGCTCGGGCACCGACAGCCCCGACTCGAGGATCTTGGTCTTGAGCGAGGCGATGTCGTCGGCGTCGATGAGCTCGTAGTCCCGCTCGGGGATCGGGTCCTGCCAGATCATGACCTCGTCCGGGACCTCCGGGCCGAGGTAACGCTGGATCGGCCCCATGTCGCGGTGGGTCAGCTTGAACCACGCGCGGGCGAACGCGTCGGCGAACTCGTCGGGGTTGTCCTTGAACCGCCGCGAGATCGGCTCGTAGATGGGGTCGAACCGCAGCGACAGGTCGGTGGTCAGCATGGTCGGGTGCGTCCGCTTGGACGGGTCGTGCGCGTCCGGGACGGTGTCGGCCCCCGCGCCGTCCTTCGGACGCCACTGCCACGCGCCCGCCGGGGACTTGAACAGCTCCCACTCGTAGCCGAACAGGATCTCGAAGAAGCTGTTGTCCCACTTGGTCGGGGTGTCGGTCCAGATGCCCTCGAGACCGCTGACGATCGCGTCGGGGCCCTTGCCGGAACGGTAGCTGTTCTTCCAGCCGAGGCCCATCTGCTCCAGCGGGGCGGCCTCGGGCTCGGGGCCGACGTGCTCGGCCGGGGCCGCGCCGTGCGTCTTGCCGAAGGTGTGCCCACCGGCGATCAGCGCGACGGTCTCCTCGTCGTTCATCGCCATGCGGCGGAACGTCTCGCGGATGTCGCGCGCCGCGGCGAGCGGGTCCGGCTTGCCGTTCGGGCCCTCCGGGTTGACGTAGATCAGGCCCATCTGCACGGCGCCGAACGGGTTCTCCAGCTCGCGGTCGCCGTGGTAGCGCTTGTCACCGAGCCAGGTGGTCTCGGGGCCCCAGTAGACGTCCTCCTCGGGCTCGTAGACGTCCTCGCGTCCACCGGCGAACCCGAAGGTCTTGAAGCCCATCGTCTCCAGGGCGACGTTGCCGGCCAGGATGTACAGGTCCGCCCAGGAGATCTTGCGGCCGTACTTCTTCTTGACCGGCCACAGGAGCCGGCGGGCCTTGTCGAGGCCGCCGTTGTCGGGCCAGCTGTTGAGGGGCGCGAAGCGCTGCTGGCCGGACCCGGCGCCGCCGCGGCCGTCGCGGATGCGGTAGGTGCCCGCGCTGTGCCACGCCATGCGGATCATCAGCGGGCCGTAGTTGCCGAAGTCGGCGGGCCACCAGTCCTTGGAGTCGGTGAGGATCTCGGCGATGTCCCGCTTGACGGCGGCGAGGTCGAGGCTCTTGAACTCCTCGGCGTAGTTGAAGTCCTTGCCGTAGGGGTTGCGGGACTCGGGGTTCTTGGCGAGCAGCTTCAGGTTGAGGCGGTTCGGCCACCAGTTGTGGTTGCCGCCGCCCATCGTGGGGTGAGGCAGACGGTCGTGGGCGACCGGGCAGCCGCCGCCGCTTCCGGTGTTCTCCTCGTTGCCGACGGGTGCTTGGTTCTCCGACATGGGATCCTTCCAGGGCTTTGCGTGAGGTGAGTCAGGACCTGTTGACGGTGGAGCAGTCGGGGCACAGGCCCCAATAGACCACCTCGGCCTCGTCGATGACGAAGCCGCGGTCGTCCGAAGCGGTCAGGCAGGGCACGTCGCCGACCGCGCAGTCGACGTCGGCGATGACGCCGCACGACCGGCACACGACGTGGTGGTGGTTGTCCCCGACCCGTGCCTCGTAGCGGGCGACGGAGCCGGAGGGCTGAATGCGCCGTACCAGACCCGCCGCCGTCAGTGCTCGCAACGAGTCATAGACGGCCTGGTGGGACACCTTGGGCAGCTCCCGCCGCACGGCCTCGATGATCGTTTCGGTGCCGGCGTGGGGATGTGCGTGGACGACGCCGAGCACGGCCACCCGGGGACGGGTCACGCGCAGTCCGGCCCCGCGCAGCATCTGTTCGGCGTCCGAGGGTGTCACCACGTCGGACAGAGTGGCTCAAAGTCTTGAATGAGTCAAGATTCTGATCGGGAAAGGTTCCGACCTGCCTTTTCCACAAGGTCTTTGACGGTCGTCACGAGACTGTCTATCTTCATAGCGGGGTCGTGACCTGCCCCACGAGAACCAACCGACGGCGACGACGAGCACTCCCCCGACCAGACGGCCGGCACGAACAGCCGTCCGACCCAGACCAGCCCCCCGTCCACTCGCACACCACCTCCCCCGATCCCTGCCCCGCCCCCTCTCCTGTCGATGACCTCGCGGACCCTGGTCCCGCGGCCGACCCCCTGCCGGGACATGCGACCGGCACGCCGCCCCCGCGCTTGGAGGTCCACAGTGGCGCTCTCCTTCCTCGACCAGCGGCACACCGTGGCACCGCCCGGATACAACCGCTGGCTCATCCCACCGGCGGCGCTGGCCGTCCACCTGTGCATCGGCCAGGCCTACGCCACCAGCGTGTACAAGACCGCCCTCGTCGAGCACTTCGACGTCGGCCTCACCGCGATCGGCGTCATCTTCTCCATCGCGATCGTCATGCTCGGCGCCTCCGCCGCGGTCATGGGCACGTGGGTGGACCGCGTCGGGCCCCGCCGCGCGATGTTCACGGCGGCATGCTTCTGGGCCTCGGGCTTCCTCGTCGGCGCGCTCGGCATCACCATCGGGCAGCTCTGGCTCGTCTACCTGGGCTATGGGTTCATCGGCGGGATCGGCCTCGGCATCGGCTACATCTCCCCGGTGTCCACGCTGATCAAGTGGTTCCCCGACCGGCCGGGCCTGGCGACCGGCATGGCCATCATGGGCTTCGGCGGCGGCGCGCTGATCGCCTCCCCGCTGTCGCGCAAGCTGCTCGACCTGTACGAGCCCGGCGACGGCGTCCCGTCCGGCGCGGCCGTCGCCAAGCTGTTCGTGACACTCGGCGTCGCCTACTTCCTGGTGATGATGTTCGGCGTGTTCAACGTCCGCGTCCCGCCGCCCGGGTGGCGGCCCGCGGGGTACGAGCCCGCCGCGGAACGGTCCAGGACGCTCGTCACCACCGGCAGCGTCTCGGCGAACACCGCGGTCAGGACGCCGCAGTTCTGGCTGCTGTGGACGGTGCTGTTCTGCAACGTCACCGCCGGGATCGGCATCCTCGAACAGGCCGGGCCGATGATCGGCGACTTCTTCCGGACCGGGGACACGACCTCGGTGTCGGCGACCGCCGCGGCCGGGTTCGTCGGGCTGCTGTCGATGTTCAACATGGCCGGGCGGTTCGCCTGGTCGTCCACCTCGGACTACCTCGGCCGCAAACCCACCTACGTCGGCTACCTCGGCATCGGGCTGGTCGCCTACGTCCTGCTCGCCCTGGTGGGCGACACCTCCACCGTCCTGTTCGTCGCCCTGGCCGCGCTGATCATCTCGTTCTACGGCGGCGGGTTCGCGACCGTCCCGGCGTACCTGCGCGACCTGTTCGGCACCTACCAGGTCGGCGCCGTCCACGGCCGGCTGCTGACGGCGTGGTCGGCGGCGGGCGTGGCCGGCCCGTTCATCATCAACCGGTTCCTGGACGCGCGGGGAGAACCGGGACGGCTGGTGGCGGCCGACTACCGTCCCGCGCTGTTCACGATGGTGGGCGTGCTGGCGATCGGTTTCGTCGCCAACCTGCTCATCCGCCCGGTCGACGAGCGTCACCACCTGCCCTCGACCGAGTCCCGCGCCCCCGAGCAGAGTCCGGCCGCCTGACACGGACGCCGAAAGGTTCGATCATGACGCGATCCGACTCCGGGCACGACGGGGAGACCCCGGCCCCACAGAACACGGCTCCACAGAACGCGCACGAGGCCCCGGGCGCGGTGACCACCGGCCCGGTGCGGCTGACCATCTCGTGGATCATCGTCGGGGTGCCGCTGGCCTACGGCGTCGTCGAGACCGTCCGGGCGGTCGTGCCGCTGTTCGGCGGCTGACCCCTCCCCCTCTCCCCCGATGGGCCGCGGCGGCCGGGCGCGCGCGTCCCCCTCGGCGCTCCCTTGACGGCCGGAGGGGAACGTCCGCTCGGGCGCCGGGTCAGCTCTCCACGCGGGCGGAGACCCCCGACCAGGTCGAGAACAGCCTGACCACCATGGAGATCCCCGCGTTGCGGGCGCCCGCGACGATGATCGGGAGGTGTTTGGGAGAGTCCTCGGCGAACAGCGGGGAGAAGGCGTCCGGGTCGGCGGGTTCGCCGTAGTCCCCCCGGACCCGCCCGTCCTCGGACTCGCCCTTGCCGGCCCGTGCGAGGTCGGCGTGCGTGCGTCCGCTGTGCTCGGCCAGCCAGGAACGGACGTCGCTCTTGCTCATGCCCGCCTTGGCCAGCATCTGCGCGTGCTCGGGACAGAAGACGACACCCGCGGCGGCGTTGCGGAAGATCCAGCTTCCGGTGCGGGAGATGGTGTCGGCGAAGTCGGTCAGCAGCTTCTCCGGGTCGCCGGTGTGCCGGTTGTCGACGAACTCGCTCGTCCGAAGCAGGGTCGTGGACACCGCGTCGACGCCGGCGGAGACGCCGCCGTCGGTCGACAGCGGCTCCCAGGGGCTCTCCTCCTCGTTCTCGGCGATGCACATCGCCCAGCGTCCGGGGATGCCCTGCGTGGCCTGCTCCAGCACCTGCGGCACGATGCCCAGCGCGTTGCGGACGATCAGCCCGATGGCCCGCGCGACCGTCGCGTTGGCGCGGAACCCCGGGCCGAACACGCCGCCCGCGGCGTTGAACCCGAGCCGCTCGCGGATCGGCCCGTTGACCACGATCAGGGGGGCGGGCCCGCTGGTGCTCTGCCAGCCGCCGCCCACGGCCGACCGCTCCAGCATCAGCGCGTCCCAGACGGCCAGCACCACGGGGAAGTACTCCGGTCTGCACCCGGCCATGACCGCGTTGACGGCCGCGAGCTCGACGGTCACCTCCCGTTTGAGGTGGTCCAGCCGTCCGATGACCTCGTCGGGGGCGCGGGACGTCGTGGCGAGGAACGCGTCGGTCCGCTCCCGGGTGGCCGGGATCACCGGCAGGCCGTCGGTCCAGCCCCGCTCGTAGACGTACTCGATCGCCTCGGCCGTCACGTCGACGGTGCCCTCGGCCTGCTCGTCCCCGGACTGATCGTCCACGGCCCGCTGGTCCACGGCCTGGTCCGTCAACGCCCCACCTCGCTCACCCGCGCGACGACGGGGTCGACCAGCTCGGCCGCGCGTGCGTCGACCTGCTCGGGGGTCAGCACCGCCACCGGATGCGGGGTCAGCAGGAACTCGAAGTCCGCGTCACCGTGCACCTCGGCCATCGCCCGGGCCGTGACCTCGAACGCCTCGGTGCAGATGACCGCCGCCGGGACGCCCGCCCGCTCGAAGGCGATGCCGTCGGCCACCGCGGACGCGCTGCACGACCCGCAGTCGCCCACCCCGACGACCACGAGATCGCTCGCCTCCGCCATCTCCTTCAGCAGCGGCTCGTCCACGGGGAAGGCGAACTGGTGCTTGGTCCGCTGGATCGACACCACGGCGCCGTGGTCGCGGGCCAGCAGCCGGCCGAGCTCGGTGAGCAGCGGCTCGGCGTTCTTCTTCGGGATGTTCAGCAGCCCCACCCGGGCGCCCTGCAGGGTGGGCAGCCGCCGCGCGTTCACGGTCGCCGTCGCCGACCGCCCCGACAGTCCGGTCGGATCCAGAATGTGGTCGAACATCGCTCACGCACCCCTTTCGGAACGGTCCGGGGCGGGCGCGTCCTCGGCGTCCCCCGGATACGAGAGCCGGATCGCGTCCCGGTTCGCGCCGAGGACGGGTTCCAGCATGCTCACCATCGCCTGCTTCGGGACCAGGCAGTCGGCGCACGCCTCCGGGTCGGCCGTGATCCGGACGTCGTACCCGGACCCGGTCTCCTCCACATGCAGGTGATAGCCGTCGACCGCCAGCGTCGCGCGCATCTGCTCCAGCCGCGCTTCGTCGCGCATCCTCGCCTCACTCGTCCTTTCGCGGATGTGCCGGCCGGGCGAAGCCGGAACCGGGGAAGCGGGCGGCTTCAATCCATGTCCGCACTGTAAATCGGGGCGTCGGCGAGCAAAGCGGAGCTTTCGCGACACGGAAGGCGGATCCGCACCCGGACCCGGCCTTGCAGGTAAAAGGCATGAAGGGAACCGAACTTCCGTCTGACGGAAGCTTTTTATTTTGTCGTTCGAGCTGTTTTCCGCCAGAGCCTCTTTCTGTAACCTCGCTCACATAAGCGAAACCTGGCCGTTCTTTGATGACCAGCGAGTGATGTGATGACCGTCCAGGCAGCCAATTCCGCGAAGCCGGGTCGTCTGACGGCGGCGCAGCGTGTCCTCAGGATCCTGGAAGTCTTCGACATCGAGAACGCGGCGCTGACGCTCAGCGAGATCAGCCGTCGCACCGGCCTGCACCTGAGCACGACGCACCGTCTCGTCAACGAGCTGCGGGAGTGGGGCGCGCTCACCCGGGACGAGGACGGCAGATACAGCATCGGCCTGCGGATCCTCGAACTCGGCACGCTGGCCTCGGAGGGCCTGCACCTGCGCGAGATCGCGCTTCCGTTCCTGGACGATCTTCAGCACGCCGTCAAGGCCAACATTCACCTCGCGGTCGCCGACGGCCACGACGTGATCTACATCGAGTCGCTGAACGCCCGCGACGGGGTGCAGGTGCCGAGCCGGCTCGGCGGACGCTGGCCCATGCACGCCACCGGCACCGGGCTCGTGCTGCTCGCGTTCGCGCCGCAGGAATTCCAGGAGGAGGTCCTGTCCTCCGAGCTGCGCAGGTTCACCGAGTACACGCCGACCGACCCGGACCTGCTGCGGCACAAGCTCGCCGAGATCCGCCGGTCCAACGTCGCGATCATCGCCAACCAGCTCACCTACGACGCGCGGGCCCTGGCGGTGCCGATCAGGGGTCCGCGCGACCAGGTCGTCGCGGCGGTCGGCATGACCGTTCCGACCGACTCCCCGTCGCCGCACGCGCTGGTCCCCGCGCTGGCCGCGACGGCCCGGGGCATCTCCCGCGCCCTCGGCGCGCCCTCCGCCGGCGGCGCCCCGGGACGCGCGGTGCCGCCGAGGCGCATGCGCGGTCTTCACCACGTCCGCGCGACCGCTCACCGCCGCGCGGGCTGACCACCGGGCCCACCCGGGACCCGTCGCGGGGAGGCCCGCCGGCCCCGGCCGGTGACCCTGACCCCCCGCGGGCGGACCACCGGCCGGGACGGTTTCAGCGCGGAACCGACGTGATCGGCTCGGAGACCGGGTAGCGGTGGGGCGGGCCGCCCTCGACGGCCAGGATCTCCCCGGAGATCCAGCGGGCGCGGTCGCTGAGCAGGAACAACGCGGCGTGCGCCACGTCCCAGGCGGTGCCCTCGGTCTTCAGGGACGTCGCCTGGCGGCGCGGCTCGCGCATCTCCTCGGGCAGGCCCTTGGCGGCGAACGCCCCCCAGATCGCGCCGACCTGGATGCAGTTGACCCGGATGCCCTGCGGGCCGAGGGTCGTGGCCGCGCCCTGGGTGAAGTTCTCCAGCCCGGCCTTGGCGATGCAGTAGATCATGCCGGGGCCGCGGTACTTCGCGCCCACCGAGGAGATCGTGACGATGGAGCCGCCCCGCGGCAGCACCGGGACGGCGTGCCGGGTGAGCTGCCAGGTCGACTTGAGGTTGACGTTCATCAGATGGTCGTACTGCTCGGGCGTCACCTCGAACGTCATGTACCGGCCGCCGTGCGCGACGCTGCAGGCGAGCGTGTCGAGCGCGCCGAACGCGGAGACCACCTCGTCGATCGCGTCGGCGCAGGCGCCGTCGGAGGTGATGTCGGCGACCACCGGGATCGCCTCGCCCCCGGCCTTGGTGATCCGCTCGACGGTGCGGTCGGCGGCGTCGGCGTCCCGGTCCAGGACGGCGACCCGGGCGCCGTTCGCGGCCAGCAGCATGCAGATCGCGTACCCCACGCCCGGCAGGTCGCCGGTCTGGCCGCCCCCGGCGACGAGCGCGGTGCGGCCCTTCATCAGCAGTGGTCCGGCGTCGGCGAAGGGGTCGGTCAGCGGGTCCTCGGGCATCGTCACTCCGTTCCTGGTCAGCCGTCCACCCGGGTCAGCCGGGACTTCATCTCCGAACGCTCGAGCGACCCGGGCGGGACAAGCGTCACCGTCGCCGGCACCGTCAGCCGGGCCCGGATCAGATGCTCCAGCTCGCGGCGCAGCGCCTCGTGGTCGCCGGGCTCCTCGCCCCACTCGGCCTCGACCCGCAGCGGCGGCTCGACGCGGGGGCCGGCGCCCTTGCGGACGATCTGCACGACGCCGCTGGTGCGGGGGTGCAGCGTCTGCACGATGTCGCGCACGGCCGTCGGGAAGACGTTGACGCCCAGCACGATGAGCATGTCGTCGGTGCGTCCCACGCAGCGGATGAGGGGGGTGCCGTCGTCGGCGACCCCGGTCACCACGACCCGGTCGCGGGTGCGGAACCGCACCAGCGGGCAGCACTCGCGGTCGACGGCGGTGTAGACGAGCTCGCCGCCGGCGCCCGGCTCGGCGTCGATCGGCTCGCCGCTGTCGGGGTCGATCAGCTCGACCACCACGTGCCGTCCGCCGGTGAAGCGCATCCCGGCGCTGCCCGGCGCCTCGCCGAACAGCACGGGGGCCATGTCCGCGTTGCCGAGACCCTCGGTGACCCGGCCGCCCCACTCGCGTTCGACGTGACCGCGGAACCCTTCCTCTCCTCCGCCCGGCTCACCGCCGACGAAGATCTTGCGGATGCCGAACTCGCGGGGGTCGCGTCCGCGTTCGCGCACGTACTCGGCCAGGTAGCGGATGTAGGAGGGGGTGGCGTGCAGCGCGGTGACGCCGAGGGTCTCCAGCGCGAGCAGCGCCTTCTCCGACGCCCCCGTGCCGATCGGGATCATCGTGCTGCCGATCCGCTCGATCGCGTCGCGGATCGGCAGGCCGCCGACGAACAGGGTGAGCCC
>DATCLF010000171.1:0-4683 GCA_036564055.1 Spirillospora sp. | reverse complement strand
CTACCGGGCGACGGTGCTGCGGGTGTCCCCGTCCGACGTGCCGGGCACGGTCGCCGAACGGCTCGCGGCCCGCACCGGCTCCTACGGCGTCCCCGGCGACCTGCCCGAGGAGTGGCTCGCCGCGGTCACCGCCCCGCTCGTCCGCGACCCGGACGTCGCGGACCTGGACGGGCTCGCGGGCGCCGTCACCGGCTGCGCCGCCGCGATCGCCGAGACCGGCACGATCGTCCTCGACCACGGCGCCGCGCAGGGGCCCCGCGCGCTGTCGCTCGTCCCCGACTACCACCTGATCGTCGTCCTGGCCGGGCAGGTCGCGCCGGACGTGCCCGAGGCGCTCGAACGGCTCGACCCGCGCCGGCCCCTGACCTTCGTGTCCGGCCCGTCGGCGACCAGCGACATCGAGCTGTCACGGGTCGAGGGCGTGCACGGACCCCGAACACTGGAGGTACTGGTCGTCCGATGAGCGACGCGACCTTCGCGGCCGTCGACCTGGGAGCGTCCAGCGGACGGGTCATGGCCGGCCGGGTGGGCCCCGGCGTTCTGGAGCTCACCGAGCTTCGCCGCTTCCCCAACCGTCCCGTCCGGGTCAACGGCACCCTGCACTGGGACATCCTCGGCCTGTACGGCAACATCCTCGACGGCCTGCGCTCCGCCCCTTCCGACCTGGTCTCGGTCGGCGTCGACTCGTGGGCCGTGGACTACGGGCTCCTCGACGCCCGCGGCCGGCTGATCGGCAACCCCGTCCACTACCGCGACGCGCGCACCGACGGGGTGATGGAACGCGTCCGCGCCGACCTCGGCGACGACCTGCTGTACCGGACGTCCGGCCTGCAGTTCCTCCCGTTCAACACGATCTACCAGCTCGCGGCCGACGACCTGTCCCACGCGAGCACGCTGCTGCTCATCCCCGACCTCATCGACTACTGGCTGACGGGAGAGATCGGCGCCGAGCGGACCAACGCGTCCACCACCGGCCTGCTGGACGTCCGCGAGGGCACCTGGTCGCGCGAGCTGCTGACGAAGCTGGACCTGCCCGACGGGCTCCTGCCGCCGCTGCGGGAACCGGGCGAGATCATCGGCCCGGTCCGCGCGGACGTCGCGGCCGAGATCGGCCGCTCCGGGCTCCGGGTCGCCGCCGTCGGCTCCCACGACACCGCCTCCGCCGTCGCCGCCGTCCCCGCCACGACCGAGCGGTTCGCCTACATCTCCTGCGGCACCTGGTCGCTCGTCGGGGTCGAGCTGGACGCCCCCGTCCTCACCGACGCGAGCCGCGAGGCCAACTTCACCAACGAGGGCGGCATCGACGGCAAGGTCCGCTATCTGCGCAACGTGATGGGGCTGTGGCTCCTGCAGGAGTCGCTGCGCACGTGGGGCGACCCCGACCTGCCCGCCCTGCTCGACGAGGCCGCGCGGGTTCCGGGGCTGCGCCGGCTCGTCGACCCCGACGACCCCGAGTTCCTCCCGCCCGGCGACATGCCCGCGCGCATCGCCGCGCACTGCCGCCGGCGGGGCTTTCCGGAACCGGCCACCCGGGCCGAGACCGTCCGCTGCATCCTGGACAGCCTCGCCCTCGCGCACCGGGCGGTGCTGCGGCAGGCGTCCCGCCTGTCCGGACGGGAGATCGACGTCGTCCACCTGGTCGGCGGGGGCAGCCGCAACGACCTGCTGTGCCGGCTGACCGCCGACGCCTGCGGCCTGCCGGTCGTCGCCGGGCCGGTGGAGGCCACGGCCCTCGGCAACGTGCTCACCCAGGCCCGCGCGCACGGCGCCGTCGGCGACCTCGCCGAGTCCCGCGCCCTCGTGGCCGCGACCCAGCCGCTGCGCCGCTGGACGCCGTCGGGCGACGACGCCGCGTGGGCGGACGCCGCCGCCCGCCTTGGTTTCGAACCCTGACGGCGGAGCTTCGAACCCCGACGTCACCGGCGGGCGCCGGACGGGGCAAGGGAGATGTCACGACGCCGAGACGGTTTGGCCGTCCGAGGTTGACAGGGCGTAGTCGAAGGCCGTTGATAACAGTGGACGTTCGATGGCCGCGGAACGGAAGCCCGCGCAGGAGGGCCCGTCCGCGGGACGCGCGCGGCGTGTCCGTTGCCCCGCCTTATTGACGTTCGAGCCGATAAGGTGAGTCACGCCATCTTCCGGAACCACGACGATGACCATGATCAGGGCGTGTATCGGCCGCCTGTCGCTGTTGGGGTGTTGACATGGAGGGTCGTGCGGCCCGCGATGCCGGAGCCCGGTCCACCGGCACGCCGCTGGTCGGGCGCCGCGAGGCGCTGAGGCGGATCGGGCGCGCCCTCGACGCGGCCGAGCGGGGCTACCGGTTCCTCGCGATGGTCGGCGAACCCGGCGCCGGCAAGACGCGCCTGCTCAACGAGCTGGCCGACGCGGCGGACGCGCGCAAGCTGCCGTACGCGGCCGGACGCGCCGCCGAGTTCGAGCAGGAGATGCCGTTCGGCGCCGTCGTCGACGCCCTCGACGACCGTCTCGAAGAGCACGCCCTCGACCTTCCGCCGGCCGCGCAGCGCCTGCTCGGCACGGTGTTCCCCGCGCTCGCGGACCTCGGCGACCCGGACCGTCCCGCCGGCGGGGCCGCCCCCGACTCCCACGTGGCCCGCTACCAGCTGCACCGGGCCGTCCGCCGTCTGCTGGAGAAGCTCGCCGAGCCCCACGGCCTGGTGCTGATCCTCGACGACCTGCACTGGGCCGACGACGCGACCATCGAGCTGCTCGACCACCTGGTCCGCCATCCGCCGCGCGCCCGGGTGCTGGTGGCGGTCGCCTACCGGCCGGCGCAGGCGTCGCCCCGGCTCGCGGCGCTGGTCGACGCCGCCGGGCCGAAGGGCGCGCGGATCACCGCCGACCCCCTCACGCGAAGCGAGGTGGCCGAGCTGCTCGGCCCGGGGGTGAGCCGGTCCCGGTGCGACGCGCTGTTCGAGGCGAGCGGCGGCAACCCGTTCTACCTGGAGGCCCTGTCCAAGATGGGCGACAGGACCGTCCCGGCGGGCCACCGCGGCGCGGAGCCGGGAGGCTGGGAGGACGGCGTCGCGAGCCTCACCGACGTGCCGCCCGCCGTGCGGGCCGCCCTCCAGGTGGAGCTGAGCGCGCTGCCGCCCGACGCGCTGCGCATGGCGCAGGGCGCGGCCGTGGCCGCGGACATGTTCGAACCCGCGCTCGCCGCGGTCGCCGCGGGAATGGAGCAGGACGCCGCGCTGACCGCCCTCGACGTGCTGACCGGCCATGACGTGGTGCGCGCCGCGCCGGGCGGACGGTTCCGGTTCCGGCACCCGCTGGTGCGGCACGTCGCCTACGCCTCCACGGCGGCGGGATGGCGGATCGCCGCCCACTCGCGGGTGGCCGAGCGGCTGGCCGAGCTGGGCGCGCCCGCGGCCGTCCGCGCCCACCACGTGGTCCGCTCGGCGCGGTTCGGCGACCGGGAGGCGATCGACACCCTGGTCGAGGCGGCCCGCGTCGTGGCGCTGCAGGCGCCCGGCACGGCCGCGTACTGGCTGAAGGCCGCACTGGAGCTGATGCCGGACCGCGCCGAGGACGGCGGGCGGGACGGCACCGGCCACGACCGGATCGGGCTCCTGATCGAGCTGGCCCACGTGCAGGCCGTCAGCGGTCACGCCGAGGAGGGCCTGGAGACCGCCCGCACCCTGCTCGGGCTGCTGCCCGCGGACGACACCGTCCGCCGCGCCCGGACCGTGCACCTGTGCGCGGTCATGGAGCGGCAGCTCGGCCGGATCCACGAGGCGCGGGCGCTGGTCCTGGACGAGCTGCGCCGCATCACCGACCGGCAGACCCCCGAGGCCGTGCTGCTGCGGATCCGGCTCGTCGCCGACCGGATCCAGCGGATCGACACCCGCGGGTCCCAGGCCGTCCTCGACAGCATTCCCGAAAGCGCCCCCGGATGGGGCCCGGGGCTGACGGCGGCCGTGGCGGCGATGCGCCCGATCGTGTACTACGGGCGCGGCGAGGTCGACGAGGCGATCCGCGCCGCCCACAAGGCCGACCTGCTGTTCTCCGCCGCGTCCGACCGCGACTTCGCCGACTGCCTGGACTGCTTCGCCTGGCTGGTGTTCGCCGAGTCGTTCCTCGGCATGTACGACAGCGCGCTGCGGCACGTCGAACGGCTCGTCTCCATCACCCGCACGACCGGGCAGACGTTCATCCTCGGCTACATGCTGTCCGGGCAGTCGCGGGTGCTGGCGCAGACGGGACGGATGGAGGAGGCCGCCGACGTCGCCGACGAGGCCACCGCCGTCGGCCGGGAGCTGCGCTCCCCCGAAGTGCTGGCTTACGGCCTGATCCAGCAGTGTCTGACCGCGTCGTGGACCGGCGACCACGACCGGGCGCTGCGCGCCGGGGACGAGGCGGTCGCCAACGACACCGGCTCGGGCGAGTGGTGGACCCACATGGCGCACGTCGCCCGCGCCGTCGCCATCATCAACGCCGGGCGCTTCGACGAGGGCGCCGAGGCGCTGATCGCCGCGTGCGGCGACGGGACCAAGGGCCTGGACTTCAGCACCCTGGTCATCTGCGCCGAGCTGCTCGCCTACGTCCGGGCAGCGCAGGGCGACCCGGCCGACGCGGCCCACTGGGCCGGCATCGCCGAGGCGATCGCCAACCCGGCGCTGACCGGGGACGTCGGCGTGGCCCGCCTGGCCCGCGCGCACGCCC
>DATCLF010000170.1:0-2446 GCA_036564055.1 Spirillospora sp. | reverse complement strand
GTTCAACGTCGTGACCGGCCTCGGCGAACAGGCGGGCGCCGCGCTCGTCGCCCACCCGCGGGTCGACAAGATCGCGTTCACGGGGTCGACCGAGGTGGGCAGGCAGATCGCCGCCACGGCGGCGGCGGACCTCAAGCTGGTCACGTTCGAGCTGGGTGGCAAGTCCCCGACCATCATATTCGCCGACGCCGACCTCGACGCCGCCGTGCACCGCACCGCGTACGGCATCTTCTCGGCGGCCGGCCAAACCTGCCAGGCCGCGTCGCGCATCCTCGTGCAAGACCGCGTGCACGACGAGTTCCTCGACCGGTTCGCCGCGCTCGCCCGCCGCATCCGGGTCGGCGATCCCCTCGCCGAAGGCACCCAGATGGGCGCCCAGATCTCCGCGCAGCACCGCGACAAGATCGCCGACTACGTCGAAAGTGGCCGGAAGGACGGGGCGACGCTCGTGTGCGGCGGCACCCCACCCACGGACCCGGCGCTCGCCGACGGCTACTACTTCACCCCGACGATCCTCGACGGCGTCGACAACGCGATGCGGATGATGCGCGAGGAGATCTTCGGGCCGGTGACCGGCGTCATGACCTTCACCGACGAGGCGGACGCACTGGCCAAGGCGAACGACACCGAGTACGGCCTCGCCGGGTCGGTGTGGACCCGCGACGTGACCCGGGCCCACCGCGTCGCGGCCGGCATCGAAGCCGGCCTGATCTGGATCAACACGACCCGCACCATCAACCACCTCGTGCCGTTCGGCGGTTACAAGCAGTCCGGGTACGGACGCGAGGGCGGCCTGCAGGTCATGGAGCACTACACGCGGGTCAAGTCGGTGTGGGTGGACATGCACGACGAACTCCCGAATTGGTACGCAGACTCGTGATCACACCCCAGAACCTGCCGCGGCCCCGGCTGCGGACGCTGCTGTTCGTCCCCGGCGACCGCCCCGATCGTGTGCCGAAAGCCGCGTCCGCCGGTGCGGACGCGATCGTCATCGACCTCGAAGACGCCGTCGCCGTCTCGCGCAAGGAGACCGCCCGCCAGGGCACCGCCGAGGCGCTCGCGGGCCTGCCGGGCGGCGGACCGGTGGTCACGGTGCGCATCAACGCCGTCGACACCGGCCTCGCCGAAGGGGACGTCGAGGCGCTCGAGCCCGTGCTCGGTCGGATCGACCTGGTGATGGTCCCGATGTGCTCGACCCCGGAGGCCGTTCGGGCGGCGGCCGCCCTCCTCGAGCGGGCCGAACACCGGGCGGGCGTCGAGCGGGGCCGCACCCGCGTCATCCCGTTGGTCGAGACGGCGGCGGGGATCCTCGCGGCCCGCGACGTCGCCGCCGCCGACGAGCGGGTGCTCACGCTCGCGTTCGGCCCCGCCGATCTGTCCCGCGAGCTCGGGGTCTCCCCCACCGCCGACGGCGACGAGCTGTTCGCCGCCCGCGGCCAGCTCGTGCTGGCCGCGGCGGCCGCGGGCTGCCCGCAACCGATAGACGGGCCCCACCTGGACCTCGACGACGCCGAGGGCCTGGCGCGCTCCGCCGCGGCGGCGCGGCGCCTCGGGTTCGGCGGCAAGCAGGTGCTCCACCCCCGCCAGGTGCCCGTCGTCGCCGCGGCGTTCGCCCCGACGGCCGAACAGCTCGAGTGGGCACGGCGCGTGGACGAGGCCTTCCGGCAGGCCGAGGCCGCCGGTGTCTCCTCCGTCCGCCTGGACGACGGTACGTTCATCGACTATCCGATCGCCCACCGGGCGCGGGCCATCCTCGCCGAGGACGGCTGATTCACGACGGAGCGGAAAGGGGCTCGATGCCGGACAAGCAGGATCGCGGGGGTTCGGCGTCCGGCTCGGTCACCAAAGCCGAGGAGGCCTTCACCGCGATCCGGCGGCAGATCGAACGCGGGCAGCTCCCGGGTGGCGCGAAACTGACCCTGCAGAGCCTCTCGGACGAGCTGCAGATGAGCCTCACCCCGATCCGGGAGGCGC
Source organism: Spirillospora sp. (assembly GCA_036564055.1). Taxonomy (GTDB): domain Bacteria; phylum Actinomycetota; class Actinomycetes; order Streptosporangiales; family Streptosporangiaceae; genus Spirillospora. The sequence goes on along the minus strand of DATCLF010000170.1, from coordinate 472 downwards.
TGCGGATGCTCCAGGCGCACGGACTCGTCGAGTACCGGCCGCACCACGGCCACGTCGTCACCCGGTACTCGATCCCGCGCGCCGAGGAGATCTACATGCTCCGCCAGACACTCGAACCGCTGGCCACCCGCCTCGCCGCGGAACGGGCGAACGACGAAGAGCTCGCGGAGATCCGCGGCCTGCACGAGGAGTTCCGCGCCGCAGCCGAGAAGGAGGGGGAGCACGGGGTGATCGTCGACCTCAACGCGCTGTGGCACCGGGCCGTGTACGAGGCCGCCCACTCCGCGTTCCTCGACGAGTTCATCGACCGGCTCTGGACGGGCGTGCCGTACCAAGCGATCTGGTTCATCCACCGGCGCCACCGCTCGGTGCTCGACCACCTCGCCGTCACCGAGGCTCTGCTCGCCCGCAACGGAGATGCGGCAGGCGCCGCGATGCTCAAGCACATCGAACGAGGGAAGAAGGCGACGAT
>DATCLF010000169.1:0-4330 GCA_036564055.1 Spirillospora sp. | reverse complement strand
GGTCGGCGTGGTCGAGGGGGACCTTGAGCGTCGTACAGCGGAACGCGGAACGCGGCGTCTTCGCGTCGGGCGGCGGCTCTGGAAGCCCGGTGCAGCGTTTCCAGACCGGCGGGCGGACGACCGTGGCGGACGCGCTCGTCCCCGAGGTCGGGACCGCCGATTCCGGGCGCGCCGCCGGCGGTCCGTCACCCGCCGCGGCCGGGCAGCCGATCAGGCCGGAAAGGGTCAGCACGGCGGCGCCGACCGGCGCAACGCCGGGTTTCGCCCAGATGTGAGCCATTCGTCCCCTCGCTCGTTCCACGGGGGGCGATCATGAACTACCCAGGTCCCTCTATGCTGACTCCCGACCGACGCGACGGGCTCCACGGAGGTAGGAGTCCCTGATGGGGAGCGGCCCTGAGAACGCTCCCCCCTGAGTCCGGACGCCGCATCAGGGTTGTACTACTCAAGTCTGAGGCGAGAACCATTCGACGCGGTGATCACACGTCGGGGGCCGTGCCGCAAGGATAGGGACCATGGCTCAGACAGCCCCCCCAGCAGCCCGCGAAGACGAGACCACCACGGCTCGGCGAGGCGAGCGAAAGACGTCCGCGACCACGCGGCGCCCGGCGCTCACCGTGCCTCCGGTGTGGCGTGAACTTCTTCTGGTCGTCCTCTTCTACACCGCCTATACGCTCACGCGCCTCATTCTGGTTCAGGACGGCACGGGCCCGGCTTTCGAGCACGCCGAGCAGATTCTAAGCGTGGAACGGGCGCTGGGGCTGGACGTCGAGCTTTACTTCAACCAAACACTGCTCACCGTCCCGTGGCTGGCGCGGGCGGCGAACGTCTTCTACGCGACGATGCACTTCATCGTGACGCTCGGGGTCGTCGTCTGGCTGTACCGCTACCGGCCGCGGCACTACCGGTGGCTCCGCACCGCCCTCATGATCGCGACGGGCGCGGCGCTGCTCGGGTTCTGGCTGTACCCGCTGGCGCCGCCGAGGTTCCTGCACGACGAGGGCTTCGTCGACCCGGTGACCGCGCTGCACTCCCTCGGCCTGTACGCCAGCGAGGCGTCGGGGACGTTCACCAACCAGTACGCCGCGATGCCCTCGATGCACGCGGGATGGGCACTGTGGTGCGGGGTCATCGTGGCCGGGCTCGCCACGCGGAAGTGGGTCAAGGCGCTCGGGGCGATCTACCCCGTGACGACCGTGGTCGTCATCCTGGCCACCGCCAACCACTACGTCCTGGACGCGGTGGCCGGGATCTCGCTGGTGGGCGGTGCGCTCTGGCTGTCGTGGACGCTCTACGTGCGGTGCCCGCACCGGCTCCTGATCGCGCGGGCCCGCATCTCCCACCGCCTCGCCCAGCGCGGGCGCCGCGGCGCGGGCAGGGCCGCGGCCGGCGCCTCCGCCGCCCGGTGAGCCGGCCGCGGCGCCCGCCCGCGGCACGCACCCGACCGGTCCCGCCGCCGCGCGGGGCCGGTCAGTCCGCGCCGTAGAACACCCGGTCCACCACGGCGCGGGCGCGGCGGGTGCGGCGGCGCCAGTCCTCCAGCAGGTCGCCCGTCCCCGGGTAGCCGAGGACGCGGGAGACCGCGCTGCGCTCCCTGCGGTGGTCGGTGGGCAGCAGGTCGGACGCGCGGCCCCGGACCAGCATGACCGAGCCCCGGATCCGGGTCGCGAGGCACCAGGCGTCCTCCAGGACGCGGGCGTCCCCGGCGTCCAGGAGGCCGGCCTCGACCGCGGCGTCCAGCGCTCCGAGCGTGCGGGTCGTCCGCAGGGCGGGGACCTCGTGGGCGTGCTGGAGCTGGAGAAGCTGCGCGACCCATTCGACGTCGGCGAGACCGCCGGGACCGAGCTTGGTGTGCAGGCGGCGGTCCACGCCGCGCGGGAGCCGCTCGGCCTCCATCCTCGCCTTCAGCCGCCGGATCTGGCGCACGGCGTCCTCGTCGATGCCGCCCTCCGGCCAGCGGACCGGGTCGATGAGGGCGCGGAACCGTTCCCGCAGCTCCGCATCGCCGATCAGCGGGTCGGCGCGCAGGAGGGCCTGCGCCTCCCAGGGCTGCGACCAGCGGGCGTAGTAGGCCGCGTAGGACGCCAGCGTCCGGACCAGCGGACCCTGGCGGCCCTCCGGGCGCAGGTTGGGGTCGATGTCCAGCGGCGGGTCGGGCGCGGGAAGCGCGAGAAGGCGGCGCAGCTCCTCGGCGACGGCGTGGGCGGCGCGTCCGGCGACGCGCTCGTCGACGCCGGGCAGCGGGTCGTGGACGAACATCACGTCGGCGTCGCTGCCGTAGCCGAGCTCGTGACCGCCGAACCGGCCCATCGCGACCACGGCGATCCGGGTCGGCAGCCGCTCCCGCGACTCCATCTCGATCTTGTTGACGGCGGCGTGGAGGGCGGCCTCGACGGTGACGGCGGCGATGCCGGTGAGGGCCTCCCCCACCGCCCGGACGTCGGCCATGCCGAGCAGGTCGGCGACCGCGGTCCGGAAGAGCTCGCGGCGCCGCAGCCCCCGCACGACGGCCACCGCCTCCTCCGCCGAGGACGCGGCGCGCTCCCCGTTCGCGGGGGCGGGCTCCACCGGGGCGCCGGGTGCGCCCCACCGGCGGACGACGGCGAGCGCCTCGGAGCGGAGCGCCTCGACGGGACGCGGGGCGAGGTCGGCGTCGTTGCCGAGGATCGCGACCGCCTCCGGGGCGCGCAGCAGCAGGTCGGTGGCGTAGCGGCTGGACCCGAGCACCCAGGCCATGCGTTCGGCGACGGTCACCTCGTCGCGCAGGAGCCGCAGGTACCAGGGGGTGGTGCCGAGCGCGTCGCTGACCTGCCGGAAGCCGAGCAGGCCCGCGTCGGGGTCGGGGGCGTCGGCGAACCAGCCGAGCATGACCGGCAGCAGCGTCCGCTGGATCGCGGCGCGCCGCGACACTCCGGACGTCAGCGCCTCGATGTGGCGCAGCGCGCCGGCGGGGTCGGCATAGCCGAGCGCCTCCAGCCGGGTGCGGGCCGCCTCCGGGGTGAGCCGCGCCTCCTCCCCCGGCAGCCGCGCCACCGCCCGCAGCAGCGGCCGGTAGAAGAGCTTCTCGTGCAGGCGGCGGACCTCGCGGGCGTGCCGCCGCCACAGCGCGGTGAACTCCCCGACCGGGTCGGTGCGCAGGCCGAGGGCCCGGCCGAGCCGCCGCAGGTCGTGCGGGTCGTCGGGGACGAGGTGGGTGCGGCGCAGCCGGTGCAGCTGGACGAGGTGCTCCACGCGCCGCAGGAACCGGTACGCCGACGCCAGCGCCGCGGCGTCGTCGCGGCCGACGTAGCCGCCCCGGGACAGGTCGGCGAGGGCGTCGAGGGTGGTGGGGCTGCGGAGCGTCTCGTCGGCGCGGCCGTGGACGAGCTGGAGAAGCTGCACCGAGAACTCGACGTCCCGCAGCCCGCCGGGGCCGAGCTTGAGCTGGCGTTCCGAATCCCCGGTGCGGCGGCGCAGGTCCTCCTCGACGCGGTGCCGCATGGCCTGGATGTCCTCGACGAAGCCCTCCCCCTCGGCGGCCTTCCACACGAGGGGGGTGATGGTCTCCACGTAGCGGGCGCCAAGGTCGGCGTCACCGGCGATGGGACGGGCCTTCAGCAGGGCCTGGAACTCCCACGTCTCGGCCCAGCGCTCGTAGTAGGCGCGGTGGCTCGCCAGCGTCCGCACGAGCGGACCCGACTTGCCCTCGGGGCGCAGCGCCGCGTCCACCTGCCAGAGGGAGCCCTCCTCGGTGCTGGCCGAGCACGCCTGCATCATCGCCGACGCCAGCCGGGTCGCGGTGCGCAGGGCGGCGTCCTCGGCGGGCGGCTCCTCGCCGTCCTCCCTCCGCGCCTCGGCGACGAAGATCACGTCGACGTCGCTGACGTAGTTCAGCTCGCGTCCCCCGACCTTGCCCATGCCGATGACGGCGAGCCGGCACGACCGGTGTCCGGGGACCTGCGCGCGGGCGATCGCGAGGCCCGCCTCCAGCGCGGCGGCGGCGAGGTCGGCCAGCTCCGCGGCGACCTCGGCGACGTCCACCGCGCCGACGAGGTCGCGTCCCGCCAGGGCGAGCAGCCTCCTGCGGTAGGCGACGCGCAGCGCGGCCAGGATCTCGGGACCGGACCCGGACGCCACCGGCTCGGCGGCGGCCGGGTCGGCGCCGACGGAGACCAGCAGCTCGTCGCGGGGCGGGCCGGCGGGAGCCCCGTCGCCGTCGCGCAGGACGCGCCACTGGTCCGGGTGGCGGGCCAGGTGGTCGCCGAGCGCGGCGCTCACCCCGAGCACGGCGATGAGCCGGTCCCGCGTCCCCGTCTCCTTGGCGAGGGCCTCCCGCAGCTCGGCGCCGCAG
>DATCLF010000168.1:0-9447 GCA_036564055.1 Spirillospora sp. | reverse complement strand
CGCCAAGGCCGCCACGCTGATCGAGGCGCTGCCCTGGCTGGAGCGCTTCCACGGTGAGACCGTCGTCATCAAGTACGGCGGGCACGCGATGATCGAGGAGTCGCTGCGGCGCTCCTTCGCCGAGGACGTCGTGTTCCTGCGCTACGCCGGGCTCAGACCGGTGATCGTGCACGGCGGCGGCCCGCAGATCAACGCCGCCCTGGAGAAGCACGGCATCGAGTCGCGCTTCACCGCCGGGCTGCGGGTCACCACCCCCGAGGCCATGGAGGTCGTCCGGATGGTGCTGGTCGGCCAGGTCAACCGGGACGTGGTGGGCCTGATCAACCGGCACGGCCCGTTCGCGGTCGGGATGAGCGGCGAGGACGCCAACCTGTTCACCGCCGAGCGCAAGCACGCCGTCGTCGACGGCGAACCGGTCGACATCGGTCAGGTCGGCGAGATCGTCGAGGTCCAGGTCGGCGCCGTGCGCAGCCTGCTGGACGACGGCCGCATCCCGGTGGTCTCGTCCGTGGCGCGCGGCGACGACGGCGAGATCTACAACGTCAACGCCGACACGGCGGCCGCGGCCCTCGCCGTCGCGCTGGACGCCGCCAAGCTCGTCGTCCTGACCGACGTGGAGGGCCTGTACGCGGACTGGCCGGCCGGCGACGACGTGATCGACAGTCTCACCGCCGACGAGCTGGCGGAGCTGTTGCCGCAGCTGTCGGCGGGCATGGTGCCCAAGATGGAGGCGTGCCTGGCGGCCGTGCGCGGGGGCGTCCCGCGGGCCCACGTCCTGGACGGGCGCGTGCCGCACTCGCTGCTGCTTGAGATCTTCACCGACGAAGGGATCGGAACGATGGTGCTGCCCGGTGCCCCTGGGGGCGGGTCCGCATGACCGGCCTCAGGGAGCGGTTCGAGGCCGCGTTCATGCCCAACTACGGCGTGCCGCCGGTGGCCCTGGCGCGCGGTGAGGGCTGCCGGGTGTGGGACGACGGAGGCCGCGAGTACCTCGACCTCATCGCCGGGATCGCGGTCAGCTCGCTCGGACACGCCCATCCCGCCGTCGTCGAGGCGGTGTCGGCGCAGGTCGCGACGCTCGCGCACACGTCCAACCTGTTCCTGCACGAGCCGGAGGTGATGCTCGCCGAGCGGCTGCTGGACCTGCTGGGCGGCGGCGGGAAGGTGTTCCTCGCCAACAGCGGCGCCGAGGCCAACGAGTGCGCGCTCAAGCTCGCCGTCAAGTACGGCGGGCAGAACGGCAGGTCGTACGTCGTCGCGGCGGAGAACGGATTCCACGGCCGGACCATGGGGGCGCTGGCGCTGACCGGGAAGGCGTCGATCCGCGAGCCGTTCGGCCCGTTCGGCATCGACGTCCGGTTCGTCCCCTATGGGGACGCGGCCGCGCTGAAGGACGCGGTCGACGACGGCTGCGCCGCGGTGTTCCTGGAGCCGACGCAGGGGGAGGCCGGGGTCGTCCCGCCCCCGGAGGGCTACTTCGCCGCCGTCCGCGAGATCTGCGACGCGACGGGCGCGCTTTTCGTCGCCGACGAGGTCCAGTCCGCGATCGGCAGGACCGGGGCCTGGTTCGCCTTCGAACACGAGCTCGGCCGGCCCGCCCGCGACGGCGACGCCCAGAACGGGCCCCGGAACGGGACGGAGCCCGCCCGGCCCGACATCGTCACCCTCGCCAAGGGGCTCGGCGGAGGCCTGCCGATCGGCGCGTGCGTGGCCTTCGGACCGTACGGCGACCTGTTCGCCAAGGGCGACCACGGCAGCACGTTCGGAGGCAACCCCGTCTGCGCCGCCGCGGCCCTCGCCGTCCTCACCACGATCGAGAAGGACGACCTGCTCGCCAACGCCGCCGAGGTCGGGGAGATCCTCGCCGACGGGATCACCGCCGTCGATCATCCGCTGCTCGCGGGCGTGCGGGGACGCGGGCTGTGGCGCGCGGCCGTCCTCACCGGGCCGCACGGGTCCGCCGTCGAGTCCGCGGCCCGCGACGCCGGCTTCCTGATCAACGCGGTGCAGCCGGACGCGGTGCGTCTCGCGCCGCCGCTCACGCTCACCGCCGAGCAGGCGCGGTCGTTCACCGACGCGTTCCCGGCGATCCTCGACGCCGCCGGGGAGCAGGAGAGCTGACGATGACCAGGCATTTCCTCCGCGACGACGACCTCACGCCCGCCGAGCAGGCCGAGGTGCTCGACCTGGCCGCCCGGGTGAAGAAGGACCGGTTCGGGTTCCGGCCGTTGGAGGGCCCCCGGTCCGTCGCGGTGCTGTTCGACAAGCCCTCCACCCGGACCCGGATCTCCTTCACCGTCGGAATCGCCGAACTCGGCGGCAACCCCCTGGTCATGGACGCCGGCACCAGCCAGCTCGGCCGCGGCGAGACCATCGCCGACACCGCCCGTGTCCTGGAACGCCAGGTCAGCGCGATCGTGTGGCGGACGTCCGGGCAGGCGCGCATCGAGGAGATGGCCGCCGGTACCGCCGTCCCGGTCGTCAACGCCCTCACCGACGAGTTCCACCCCTGCCAGGTCCTCGCCGACCTGCAGACCATCCGCGAGGCGAAGGGCGGCCTCGCGGGCGCCGTCCTCGCCTACTTCGGCGACGGCGCCAACAACATGGCCCACTCCTACCTGCTCGGCGGCGCGACCGCCGGGCTGCACGTGCGGGTCGCCACGCCCGCGTCGCTGCCCCCCGACCCCGCGGTGGCCGCACGCGCAACCGAGATCGCCGCCGCGACCGGCGGGTCGGTGACCGTGACGAGCGACCCGGTGCAGGCCGCGAAGGGCGCCGACGTCCTCGCCACCGACACCTGGGTGTCGATGGGCCAGGACGGCAAGGACACCTCGCTGTTCGAGCCGTACGCCGTGACCGAGGACCTGGTCGCCCACGCCTCCTCGGACGCCATCGTCCTGCACTGCCTTCCCGCCTACCGCGGCAAGGAGATCGCCGCGTCCGTCCTCGACGGCCCGCGGAGCCGGGTGTGGGACGAGGCCGAGAACCGCCTGCACGCCCAGAAGGCACTGCTCGTCTGGCTCCTGGAGCGTTCACGGTGACGACCCCCATGACCAAGGCCGCCCGGCAGGCCCGGGTGATCGAGCTGCTGACCAAGCACCCCGTACACTCGCAGGGAGAACTCGCAAAACTCCTCGCGGACGAGGGCGTCGACGTCACCCAGGCGACGCTCTCGCGCGACCTGGTCGAGATCGGCGCGGTACGGCTGCGCGCCGACGACGGCAGCCTGGTCTACGCCGTCCCCGGAGAGGGCGGCGAGCGGATCCGGCGGGCCCGCACCGGCTCCACCGAGACGTTCACCGGACGGCTCTCCCGGCTCGCCGCGGAACTGCTCGTGTCGGCCGAGGCGTCGGCCAACCTGGTCATGGTGCGGACCCCGCCCGGGGCCGCCCAGTACCTGGCCTCGGCGATCGACCACGCCGAGTGGCCGTCCATCCTCGGCACCGTCGCGGGCGACGACTCCATCCTCGTCATCGCCCGGGACCCGAACGGCGGCGAGGAGGTCGCGCAGGCGCTCCTGCGGCTGACCAACGGACGCGAACGACGAAGCTAGGGCCGCAACGGCCCGACCCCAGCCCGCAGGAAGACATCCACGCACACCGCAGACGATCACGCAGACTTGCACAGGAGATAACGATCATGAGCGAGCGCGTCGTACTCGCCTACTCCGGGGGCCTGGACACCTCGGTCGCCATCCCGTACCTCGCCGAGCAGACCGGCGGGGAGGTCATCGCGGTGGCCGTCGACGTCGGCCAGGGCGGCGAGGACCTCGACACCATCCGCAAGCGGGCCCTCGCCTGCGGCGCGGTCGAGGCCGTCGTCGTGGACGCCAGGGAGGAGTTCGCCTCCGACTTCTGCGTCCCCGCGCTGCGCGCCAACGCCCTCTACATGGACCGCTACCCGCTGGTGTCCGCGCTGTCCCGGCCGCTGATCGTCAGGCACCTGGTGAAGGCGGCCCAGGAGTTCGGCGGCACGACCGTGTCGCACGGGTGCACCGGCAAGGGCAACGACCAGGTCCGCTTCGAGGCCGGCCTGTCCGCCCTCGACCCCGACCTGAAGGTCATCGCCCCCGCCCGCGACTTCGCCTGGACGCGGGACAAGGCGATCGCGTTCGCCGAGGACAAGGGCCTGCCGATCGACGTGTCGGCCAAGTCGCCCTACTCCATCGACCAGAACCTGTGGGGCCGGGCCGTCGAGACCGGGTTCCTGGAGGACATCTGGAACGGGCCCATCGAGGACGTCTACGAGTACACCGCCGACCCCGCCCGGCCGCGGGAGCCGGACGAGGTCGTCATCACCTTCGAGTCCGGCGTTCCCGTCGCGCTCGACGGGCGCCGGCTCACCCCGTACCAGATCATCACCGAGCTGAACCGGCGCGCCGGCGCCCAGGGCGTCGGACGCATCGACATGGTCGAGGACCGGCTCGTCGGCATCAAGAGCCGGGAGGTGTACGAGGCGCCCGCGGCCATCACGCTCATCACCGCGCACATGGAGCTGGAGAACGTCACCGTCGAACGCGACCTCGCCCGCTTCAAGCGGTCGGTCGACCAGCGGTGGGGCGAGCTCGTCTACGACGGCCTGTGGTTCTCGCCGCTGAAGAACGCGCTGGACGCGTTCATCGACGACGCGCAGAAGCACGTCTCGGGCGACGTCCGGGTCACCCTGCACGGCGGACGCGCCGTCGTCACCGGGCGGCGCAGCGACGCGTCCCTCTACAGCTACGACCTCGCCACCTACGACACCGGGGACACCTTCGACCAGAGCCTCGCCAAGGGCTTCGTCGAGCTGTGGAGCCTGCCCAGCAAGATCGCGGCGCAGCGGGACCGCGAGGCCTGACACGCCCCGGCCGCGGGACCGGGCGAGGGGCTCCGCCGCTCCTTCGGCGGCGCGTGCGAGCCGGAGGGCGATTTCGCCGTACCCTGTGGCGGACGCCGTTTCACACCTCGTGGGGACGCCGCGCGCGGCGTCCCCACGAGGTGGGCACTGTGTGCACAGTGGGCGCTGTGTGCACCCGGCGTGGTGAGATGAGGACCGAGTTCGACGGTGGGAAGACGAGGAATCACGTGACCAAGGCACCGACGCGGCTGTGGGGCGGCCGGTTCGAGGGCGGCCCGTCCGACGCGCTCGCGCGGCTCTCGGTGAGCGTCCAGTTCGACTGGCGGCTCGCCCCCTACGACCTGATGGGCTCGCGCGCGCACGCCCGCGTCCTGCACCGGGCGGGGCTGCTCACCGACGACGAACTCGACCGGATGATCGGTGCGCTGGACGATCTGGAGCGGGCCTGCCGGTCCGGCGAGTTCCGGCCGACCGTCGCCGACGAGGACGTCCACACCGCGCTGGAGCGGGGCCTGCTGGAGCGGCTCGGCGCCCTCGGCGGCAAGCTGCGCGCCGGCCGCAGCCGCAACGACCAGGTCGCCACCGACCTGCGCCTCTACCTGCGCGACCACGCCCGCCAGATCGTGTCGCGGCTCGTCGAGCTGGAGACGGCGCTGATCTCGCAGGCCGAGAAGAACCTCGGTGTCGCCGCGCCCGGCATGACCCACCTGCAGCACGCCCAGCCGGTGCTGTTCTCCCACCAGCTCCTCGCGCACGTCCAGCCGCTCGCCCGCGACGTCGAGCGCCTGCGCGACTGGGACAGGCGCGCAGCGGTGTCGCCGCTCGGCTCCGGCGCCCTCGCCGGCTCGTCCCTGCCGCTGGACCCGCAGGCCACCGCCGCCGAGCTCGGTTTCGACGCGGCGGCGGCCAACTCGATGGACGCCGTCGCCGACCGCGACTTCGTCGCCGAGTTCCTGTTCGCCGCCGCCATGATCGGCGTGCACCTGTCGCGGCTCGGTGAGGAGATCTGCCTTTGGGCGTCGCAGGAGTTCCGGTGGATCGAGATGGACGACACCTACGCCACGGGGTCGTCCATCATGCCGCAAAAGAAGAACCCCGACGTCGCCGAGCTCGCCCGCGGCAAGGCCGGGCGTCTCATCGGGCATCTCGTCGGGCTGCTCACCACGCTCAAGGGCCTTCCGCTCACCTACAACCGCGACCTCCAGGAGGACAAGGAGGGCGCGTTCGACGCCGTCGACACGCTCCTGCTCGTTCTGCCCGCCATGTCCGGGCTCATCGCGACGATGCGGGTCAACACCGAGCGGCTGGAGGCCTCCGCCCCGGACGGGTTCGCCCTCGCCACCGATCTCGCCGAGCTGCTCGTCCGCCGCGGCGTGCCGTTCCGTGAGGCCCACGAGGTCGTCGGGCACCTCGTCGTCTGGTGCCAGGTCCACGACAAGGACTTCGGTGACCTCACCGACGAGGAGCTCGCCAAGGTGTCGCCGCACCTGACCCCGGACGTCCGGGAGGTCCTCAGCGTCGAGGGCGCGCTGGCGTCGCGCAAGGCGTACGGGGGCACGGCCCCCGACCGCGTCCGCGAGCAGCTCGGCGAGCTGCGCGCCCTGGTCGACGAGCACGCCGCCTGGGCCGCGGACTCCGACTCCGACGCCTGACCGTTCCCGCCTGAGGTGGTGCGATGAGCGGGGAACTGCTGCCGCGGGACTTCTTCGACCGTCCCGTCGAGGACGTCGCGCCGTCGCTGCTCGGGCGGGTGCTCAGACACCGCACACCCGAGGGCGTGGTCGCGGTCCGGCTCACCGAGGTGGAGGCGTACGCAGGGCGGCGCGACCCCGCGTCCCACGCCTACCGGGGGAAGACGGCTCGCAACGCCGTGATGTTCGGGCCGCCGGGTCACGCCTACGTCTACTTCACCTACGGCATGCATTTCTGCGTGAACCTGGTGTGCGGGCCGGAGGGCACGTCGATGGCGGTGCTGCTCCGCGCCGGCGAGATCATCGAGGGCGAGGAGACGGCGCGCGCGCGTCGTCCCCGCTCCACCGTCCGCGACCTGGCCCGCGGCCCCGCCCGGCTCTGCCAGGCGCTCGCCATCGCCCGCGAGCAGAACGGGCTGGACGTCTGCTCACCGGGCGGATCCCTCACGGTCCACGCCGGCCGGCCCGTCGACCCCGCGGTGATCAGGACGGGGCCGCGGGTCGGTGTGAACGGGGCCAAGGAGGTCCCGTGGCGGTTCTGGATCGACGGCGACCCGACCGTGTCCCCGTATCGTCCGCACGTTCCGAGGAAACGCAGGAAAGTCCCCGCCGATGGCTGAACACGACGTGTCCGAGCCGCTCCGGGGACACGACTCGGACACTCTCGCCGGGACTCGGCGCCTAAGGACACCGGGACGCGCGATCGTCGTGCTGGTCGCGGTTGCCGTGGCGCCGGCCGTCGTTTTCGACGCGACGCTCCAGCGGACCGAGAAGGTCGGCGCGTTGGAACGGCAACCGGCGACGGTGACCTACGAGGATGACAACACGCACTACGTCGGCGTGATCCGCAGACGCAGCCTGGCGCTCGGCCGGCACGGCGGCTACGCGCTCTACACGGGTCGCGACCCGGAGGTCAGGTACGGACACTTCGTCCGAGTGGGTCTGGGCTCCGACGAGACGCGGCTCATCCCGAGGAGCGTCGGCTGGGACCGCGCCGGCGTACGGGTGGTGTTCACCTCGGGACACGAGCTGTTCGTTCCCGCACGCTTCTACGTGGGCGGACGTTGAATATCGTTGGCGTGACACTGGTCCACCGGGACGGCCGGTGGGCGGAGGAGACGAGCCGGAGACGAGGGAGACCGTGACCGACATCCTGGACGATCTCGCGTGGCGCGGCCTGATCGCGCAGTCCACCGACCTGGACGAACTGCGGGCGCTGCTCGCCGCGGGACCGGTCACCCTCTATTGCGGGTTCGACCCGACGGCGCCGTCGCTGCACCTCGGCAACCTGATCCAGATCCTCGTGCTGCGGCGCTTCCAGAAGGCCGGGCACCGGCCCCTCGGGCTCGTCGGCGGGGCCACCGGCCTGATCGGCGACCCGAGCGGCAAGAGCGCCGAGCGCGCCCTGAACTCCGAGGAGACCGTCGCGGGATGGGTCGAGCGGATCCGCGCCCAGGTGTCGAAGTTCCTCGACTTCGACGACGGGCCGACGGGCGCCCGGATGGTCAGCAACCTCGACTGGACCGGCCCGATGAGCGCCATCGAGTTCCTGCGCGACATCGGCAAGCACTTCCCGGTCAACCGGATGCTCGCCCGCGAGACCGTCAAGACGCGTCTCGAGACCACCGGCATGAGCTACACCGAGTTCAGCTACGTCCTCCTGCAGGCGATGGACTTCCTGGAGCTGTACCGGCGGTACGGGTGCAGGCTCCAAACGGGCGGCAGCGACCAGTGGGGCAACCTCACCGCCGGCGTCGACCTGATCCGCCGTGTCGAGGGCGGCACCGCGCACGCGCTGACCACCCCGCTGCTCACGAAGGCGGACGGGTCCAAGTTCGGCAAGACCGCGGGCGGCGAGACCTACTGGCTCGACCCCGAGCTGACCTCGCCGTACGCGTTCTACCAGTTCTGGATCAACGCGGACGACCGGGACGTGGAGAGCTTCCTCAAGGTCTTCAGCTTCCGTTCCCGCGAGGAGATCGAGGACCTGGTCAAGCAGGGCGCGGACCGTCCGGCCGCACGTGTGCCCCAGCGGGCCCTGGCAGAGGAGATGACCACGCTCGTCCACGGCGCCGACGAGACCGCCCGCGTCGTGGCGGCGTCACGCGCCCTGTTCGGGCAGGGTGCTCTGCAGGAACTCGATGAGAAGACGTTGCAGGCCGCGCTCGCCGAGGTACCGCGAACGACGGTGCCGCGGGGCGAACTGCCGACCGTGGTGGACCTGATGACGGCGTCGGGGCTGTGCAAGAGCAAGTCCGAGGCCCGTCGTGCCATCGCCCAGGGCGGTGCCTACCTCAACAACGCGAAGGTCGAGTCTGAGGACGCCGTACCCGCCGCCACAGACCTCCTCCACGGCCGCTTCCTCGTGCTACGACGCGGCAAGCGCACCGTGGGCGGGGTCGAGGTGACCTCCTCCTGAACCGGCGTCGCCGGCCGCTCACCTGCGCGAACGGGTGGGCGGCCGCCATGACGAGGACAAACTTCGGCAAACACACGTCACAGTGCGGTTACAAGGGGCCGTCCCAGGGCATCCTTCAGGTCTTGAAAAGCTGGGCTGACCTGGGGTTTCGCGGCCGCCGAGGCCGATTTGACGCCCCAGTCGGCCGGATCTAATGTTCTACACGCCCCAAGGGGGAGCGGGACGCCGACGAGGCGGCCGGCCCGAGGGGAACCCGCGAAGGAACCTTGGCAGGTGGAGACATGTCTCCACCTCGAAAGGGACGACGTGGGACGATCCGCCCGGAGTTGGACGAACGGGACGGATCGGATATCCTTGAGAGGTTGCCCCGGGATCGGGCCTGTGTGTGCGGGTTCGGTGCGGTGGGTGTCCGTTTCTTGAGAACTCAACAGCGTGTCAAAAGCCAGTGCCTTGTGAGTGGTTCGGCTGTTTTTTGGCTGGGCCGCCCCCGTGGCCTCGGGT
>DATCLF010000167.1:0-18426 GCA_036564055.1 Spirillospora sp. | reverse complement strand
GGCCACGGCAGGTCGGCGGGCGAGCGCGTGCTGATCGAGGACTACGAGGACGTGGTGGCCGACCTGCACACGGTCGTGGAGTCCGCGCGCGGCGACCACCCCGGGCTGCCGATCGTCATGATCGGCCATTCCATGGGCGGGCTGATCGCGACCCGGTACGCCCAGCTGCACGGCGACGGGCTCACCGCGCTGGTCCTGTCGGGTCCCGTCCTCGGACGGTGGTACGTCGTCGAGCGGCTGCTGCCGCTCGACGAGATCCCGGACGAGCCGCTGGACCCGTCGACGCTCTCGCGCGACCCGGCGGTCGGCAAGGCCTACGCCGAGGACCCGCTCGTCTGGCACGGCCCGTTCAAGAAGACCACCGTGCGCGCCCTCGACGCCGCCCTGCGCCGCGTGAACGAGCACGGCTCCCTCGGCGCGCTGCCGGTCTTGTACGTGCACGGGGAGGACGACCGCCTCGTCCCGCTGGAGGACACCCGCGTCGGGATCGAGGCGATCCGCGGCGACGACTTCACCGAACGGATCTACCCCGGCGCACGGCACGAGGTCTTCAACGAGACCAACCGCGACGAAGTCCTCACCGACGTCACCACCTTCATCGACCGCGTCCTCGCCTGACCAGGCCCCTCTCCACCCCGACCGGCCCCGTTCACGCGGCCGACCAGCCGCGGCACGAAATCCGGCCAGAGCACCTGCGGGAGACCCCGCACGAGGGGCGGTGAGCCGCGGCTGGACCCGACCGAGACGGGGTGGGAGTTCACCTCCCACCCCGTTTTTTCGTTCCCGGTGCCGGGCGTCCGGTGCGCCGTCCGGTCGGTTCCCGCCCGGGAGGTCAGCCCTTCACGCAGATGAGCTGGCGGAGGTGGGCCACGACCTCGACCAGGTCGGACTGCGCCTCGATCACCGACTCCAGGTCCTTGTAGGCGCCGGGGATCTCGTCGATGACGCCGCTGTCCTTGCGGCACTCGACGCCGCGCGTCTGCTCGACGAGGTCCTCCACGGTGAAGCGCTTGCGGGCCTGGTTGCGGCTCATCCTGCGTCCCGCGCCGTGCGAGGCCGAGTTGAAGGACGCCGGGTTGCCGAGACCCCGGACGATGTAGGTGCCGGTCGCCATCGAGCCCGGAATGATGCCGAGGTCGCCGGCGCCCGCGCGGATGGCGCCCTTGCGGGTGACGAGGTACTCCTCGCCGCCGTACTCCTCCTCCGCCACGTAGTTGTGGTGGCAGGAGATCGTCTCCCGCCAGCGGCAGCGTTTCTCGCCGAACCACGCGGTCACGACGTTCTGCGCCAGCGCCATCAGGACGGCGCGGTTGCGGCGCGCGTACTCCTGCGCCCAGAACAGGTCGTGACGGTAGGCCTCCATCTTCACGGTGCCGGCGAGGAACACGGCGAGGTCGGGGTCGGGCAGGTCCTGGTTGTGCGGCAGCTTGCGGGCGGCCTCGATGTGCCGCTCGGCGAGCTCGTTGCCGATGTTGCGGGACCCCGAGTGCAGGACGAGCCAGATCGCGCCCTCGTCGTCCGCGCACAGCTCCAGGAAGTGGTTGCCGCCGCCGAGCGTGCCCATCTGGGCGCGGGCCCGGCCGAGACGGTTCCGCACCGCGGGGTGCAGGTCGTCGAACGCCTTCCAGAAGTCGTACCAGCCGCGCTCCTTCAGGTTCGGGAGGGCGGACGGGTCCACCGGCTCGCGGTGCGAGCCGCGTCCCACGGGAATCGCCTTCTCCAGCCCGGAGCGCAGGCCGGACAGGTCGTCCGGCATGTCCTCGACGGTGAGCGTCGACTTCGCGGCGGTCATGCCGCAGCCGATGTCGACGCCCACCGCGGCCGGGGACACCGCGTCCTTCATCGCGATGACCGATCCGACGGTGGCGCCCTTGCCGTAGTGGACGTCGGGCATCACCGCGAGGCCCTCCACCCACGGCAGGGAGGAGACGTTGCGGAGCTGGTCGAGGGCAAGGTCCTCGACGGTGGCCGGGTCGGTCCACATCCGGATGGGGACGCGCCCGCCCTTGAGCGTCTGGTACGGCATGTCTCTCCTTCGTCGACGCGGACCGTGACCGCGATCAATCACGCCAGAACGACGCGAAGAGGGCAACCGGTTTTCGTTTCAGGAGCGGCGACGCTCGGTCAGACCCAGCGCGTCGAGGTGGCGCAGGAGCGCGACGGCCACGCGGCGGCTCGTCGACAGCGCCTCGGCGGCCTGCTTCGGGGTGAACGGCTGCGGCAGGGCCGACAGGATGCGCAGCGCCTCCCGGTCGGCGCCCGGCAGCAGGACGATGTCGCCCCCGCCGTCGTCGCCGGAGTCGCCGGCGGTGATCCGCAGGACGGCGCCCGCGTCGACGGCGGCGTCCAGGACCGGGCCGGTGAGGCCGAGCTCGGCGAGCCGGTCCGGGCCGGGGGCCGCGAAGGGCGCGTCCGCGAGGTCGGCCCGGAGGCGTTCGACGGCCTCCGCCCAGGGCGGCGGTGGCGGCTCGGGTCGAGGGGCGGGGGCGGGGCCGTAGACGCGTCCCGCCTCGACACGCAGCGGCGGGCGGACGAGCGCGGCGACCAGCTGCCGGGAGGCGAGCCCGAGCCGCAGCCGGACGGTCTCCAGCGGCAGTCCCGGCGCGCCCGGGCTCTCGGCGGCGTGCCGGGCGGTCTCCTCGGTGAGCCGCTCGAACAGCGCGTCCCAGTGCGCGGGGTCGGCGACCCACTCCCCGTTCAGCGCGACGGCGTCCCGCGGCGCCGTGCACCCCATCAGCGCCAGCTCGGATCTGCGGAGCACGCCGTGCCGGCGCAGGACGACCGCGCCGTCCGGCCGGTCGGGCCAGGACGCCAGCTCACGCGCACGGGCCGCCCCGGCGTCGCGCCGCACCAGCGCCGGCGGACGCACGTCCAGGACGCTCACCCCGGCGATCGAGCCCCTCTCCGGGTCGCGCAGCACGCCGGTGTCGCCGAGGTGCAGCGCGAGCCGCACGTTGAGGGTGAGGCGGGCGGTGTCGGGGCCGAGGGGCCGCAGCCGGACGGGGACGGCGGCCGACCCGAGGTGCAGCGTCATCCGCCGCGCGAGACGCCCGGACGCCGCGCCGAAGCGGGTGCGGACGTCCACGCAGGTGGTGTGGGTCCAGGCGTCGGGCGTGACGAGGGCCATGCCGGCGTCGACGCGGCCCGCGTCGCGGAGCGTCAGCACGACCCGTGAGACGCCGCCGACCGACGCGCACGGTTCGCCGGTGCGGCCGATCGTCCGGACGCGGACCCGTCTGCCGGCGGGCATGAGCAGCAGCTCGTCCCCGACGGTGATCGTTCCGGCGGCGAGGGTGCCGGTCACGACGGTCTGGCGGCCGGCGGTGAAGGCGGTGTCGATCCACAGCCGCACCGGGGCGGCGGGGTCGGGCACGGGCAGGCGGCCGGCGAGCCGGTCGAGGGCGGCCGCCAGCTCGTCCAGGCCGGTGCCGGCGGTGGCGCTGACGGCGACGGCCTCGATGCCGCGCAGCGCCGTCCCGGCGAGCCGTTCGCCGGCCTGCCGCAGCGCGAGCCGCGGGTCGGCCGCGTCCGCCTTGGTGACCGCGAGGACCCCGAACCGGACGCCGAGCGCGCCGAGCGCCTCCAGATGCTCCTGGGTCCGCGGCATCCAGCCCTCGTCGGCGGCGACGACGAGCAGGACCGCGGACGCGGTGGCGGCGCCCGCGAGCACGGACGGGACCGAGCGCTCACCGCCGGGGACGTCGACGAACGTCACGTGCCGCCCGGACGGCAGCCGCGTCCACGCCCCGGGCTCCTCGGGCTCGCCGGGCTTCCTGCCGGTGAGGGCGCGCACGAGCGACGACTTGCCGTGCCCCTCGTGGCCGGCGGTGGCGATGACCTGCATCAGCGGTGCTCCCGAGGCGGGACGCGCACGGGCGCGCGACGGCACGCCGCGCGAGGAGGGTGATCGTGGGGGTGGTGCAGACGAGAGCCCACGGAAGGCAACCCTACGAAGGCCGGGTCCCGGCGTAAAACCGACGCTCCGCGCCCCGCCGGAGAAGATGTGCGAACACCGCGCATGTCACGAAGATCACGCACAACGGGGCCGGGATCGGGTCACCGGGCGGGGTCCGCGGCGGACCCGGCGGGGGCCGGGGCGGACGCGGCGGACGCGGTGCCAGCGGACGCGGTGCCAGCGGACGCGGCGGACGTGGCGGCGAAGTGGGCCTCGAAGTCGTCGACCGTCCGGTGGACCAGCCCGGCGAGACGCTCCCGGTCGGCGGCCGACCACGCGGCGAGCGCCTCGTCCATCCAGCGCCGCCCGGACGCCCGGATCACCTCGACGGCCTCGGCGCCGGGCGGGCTGAGCCCGACCCTGCGGCACCGCCGGTCGTCGGGGTCGGGGACCTGCTCGACGTAGCCGGCCCGCTCCAGCCGCTGCACCAGGCGGGTGACGTGCGGCGCCTCCACGGCCAGCCTGGCGGCGAGCTCCCCGGGCCGCATGGGCTCCCCGTTCTCGGCGAGGGCGCGCAGGAGCGGGACCGCAGCGCGGTCGACCGGGACGCCGGCGGCGACGACGGTGCGGTCGTGCTGCCGGAACCGGGTCAGCATGTGCGCGACCCGGCTGAGCGCCCGCTCGATCTCCACGATGTCCGAAGGCACCCGAGATGACATGCCGCTCACCCCATCGCCCTACAATTACTTAAATTAAGTAACAAGATACCCGTCCGGCCGGTTCCGGCTCACGCCGGTGACCGGCCGGACGTTCGACGGAGGTTTCCCATGACCGGCGCCCCGACCGCGGCCCGCGAGACGGCCGGGTCACCGTCCCCGCAGACCGGCGGCACGGTGCGCACCGGCCGCACGCTGCTCGCGCTGGCGTTCGCCGGCATGTCGGTGGCGGTGCAGCAGACCCTCGTGCTCCCGCTGCTGCCCCGGCTCATGGAGAGCTTCGACGCCCCGATCACCGACGTGACGTGGGTCTTCACCGCCTCCCTGCTGGCCGGTGCGGTCGCCACCCCGCTGCTGACCCGGTTCGGCGACATGTACGGCAAGAAGCGGATGATCCTGCTCGCCCTCGGCCTGCTGCTGGCGGGCTCGGTGCTGTGCGCGCTGTCCGGCTCGCTGCCCGTGCTGATCGTCGGGCGGGCGCTGCAGGGCGTGTCGGCGTCGCTGATCCCGCTCGGCATCGGCATGATCCGCGACACCTTCCCGCGCGAGCGGGTGACCACGGCGATCGGCATCGTCAGCGCCACCATGGGCGCCGGCAGCAGCGCCGGGATGATCGTGACCGGTCTGATCGCCGCCCGCACCGACAGCCACCGCCCGGTGTTCTGGGTCGCCGCCGCGCTGGCCGCCGCCGGGCTGGCGCTGGTCGCCGCGGCCGCCCGCGACGTCGGCGTCCGCGCGGGGGGACGGCCCGACTACCCGGGCCTGGTCGTCCTCGCCGTCTGGCTGGTCTGCCTGCTGCTCGGCATCAGCGAGGGCAACGCGTGGGGCTGGACGTCCCGGGGCGTCTTCGGCCTGTTCGGCGCCGCGGCGGTGCTGTGCGTCGTCTGGGTCCTCATCGAGCTGCGCGTCCGCGCCCCGCTGGTCCGGATCGCCCTGCTCGTCGGCCCGCGGTCGCTGTCCGCCAACGTGGTCTCGGCCCTCCTCGGCTTCTCGATGTTCGCCGCGTTCACGCTGATCGCCGGGTTCATCCAGGCGCGCCGGGACGCGGTCGGGTACGGCCTGGACGGCTCGGTCCTGGACGTCGGCCTCTACATGCTGCCGAGCACGGTCACGATGCTCGTGTTCTCCTCGCTGGCCGGGCGGATCGCGGCCAGGATCGGCCCCGCCTTCACGCTCGCCGTCGGCTCGGCGTTCGCGAGCCTGTGCTACGCATGGCTGGCCGTGTCGAACTCGCACCCCTACGACATGCTCGCGTTCAGCTCCCTCCAGGGGATCGGGTTCGGCATCTCCTACGCGGCGCTCGGCACGCTCGCCGTCCAGCACGTCCCGATGGACCAGAGCGGCATCGCGAGCGGCATCAACGCGCTGGTGCGCACCACGGGCGGCAGCATCGCCGGGGCCGTCACCGCCTCCATCCTCGCCGGGCACGTCATCGCCGGCACCGACATCCCCACCCTCGCCGCGTACGAGCTGTGCTTCTGGGTCGTCGCCGCGGGCGCGGCCCTGGCCGCCGTCGTCGCCGTCGTTCACGGCGTCCGCCATCCCCGGTGAGCCGGGGGCGTCCCGGTCCCCCGTACCCGGGCCCCGGCGAGGGGCCTTGACGAACGGCACCCGGGCCGTGCCCTATAGGGATTGGGCCCGAGGAGCAGTCCGGGCCGGAGCTCAGGCGGGCGCGGACCCGCGACCGGGAGGACGACATGGGCGCCTACGCGGCGGCGTACGAACGCAGCATCGCCGACCCGACTCGCTTCTGGGGCCTGGCGGCGCGGGACGTGCGCTGGCTGGTCCCGCCCGACCGGGTGCTGGACGACGGGGCGCCCCCCTTCTACCGGTGGTTCACCGGCGGTGAGCTCAACACCTGCGACAACGCCCTGGACCGGCACGTCGAGGAGGGACGCGGCGAGCAGCCCGCGCTGATCCACGACAGCCCGGTCACCGGGACCGTGCGGACCTACTCCTACCGGGAGCTGACCGGCCTGGTCGCCCGGTTCGCCGGAGCGCTGCGGGCCCAGGGCGTCGACCGCGGCGACCGCGTGGTCGTCTACCTGCCGACGGTGCCCGACGCGGTCGTGGCGATGCTGGCGTGCGCGCGGATCGGCGCGGTGCACTCGGTCGTCTACGGCGGGTTCCCGGCGCGGGAGCTCGCCGCCCGGATCGACGACACCCGGCCCAAGGCCGTGGTGTCGGCGTCGTGCGGCATCGAGGGCGACAGGATCGTCCCGTACAAGCCGCTGCTGGACCAGGCGCTCGAGCTGGCACGGCACAAGGTCGAGCGGTGCGTCATCCGGCAGCGCGAGCAGCTGCACGCCGACCTCGTCCGCCCGCGGGACGTGGAGTGGAACGAGGCCGTCGCGTCCGCCGAGCCCGCCGAGTGCGTGCCCGTCGCCTCCACCGACCCCCTCTACATCCTGGGCACTCCCGGGACGTCCGGGCGCCCGAAGGGCGTCGTGCGCGACAACGGCGGTCACGCGGTCGCACTGCGCTGGTCGATGGGGAACGTGTTCGGGGCGGGGCCCGGGGACGTGTTCTGGGCCGCGTCCGACATCGGCGGTGTCGCGGGCCACTCCTGCCTCGTGTACGGGCCACTGCTGACCGGCTACACGACCGTCCTGTACGAGGGCGCGCCGGTCGGGACGCCGGACGCGGGGGCGTTCTGGCGGGTGGCGGCCCGGCACCGGGTGAAGACGCTGGTCACCACGCCGGCCGCGATCCGTGCGATCAGGAACGAGGACCCCGCGGCCGCGCTGCCGGCCGGGCACGACCTGTCGGCGCTGGACGCGCTGTTCCTCACCGGGGAGCGGCTCGACCCCGACACCCACCGGTGGGCGTCGCGGGCGCTGGACCGCCCGGTCATCGACCACTGGTGGCAGACGGAGACCGGCTGGCCGGCGGTGGCGAACCTGCGCGGCCTGGAGCCGATGCCCGTCAAGCCCGGGTCGCCGTCGGTGCCGGTCCCCGGCTACGACGTGCGGGTCCTCGGGCCGGACGGCGAGCAGGCGCCGCCGGGCGCCGACGGCGAGCTCGCGATCCGGCTGCCGCTGCCGCCCGGGTCGCTGTCCACGCTCTGGCGGGACGACGAGCGTTTCGTCGAGTCCTACCTCACCCGGTTCCCCGGGTACTACCTGACCGGCGACGCCGGGCGCATCGACGAGGACGGCTACGTGTGGGTGGCGGGCCGGACCGACGACGCCGTCGACGTCGACGGGCACCGGCTGCCGGCGGGGACCCTGGAGGAGGTCATCGCCTCCCATCCGGCGGTCGCCGAATGCGCGGTCATCGGCGTCGGGGACGGCGTCGACGGGCGGGTCCCGCGCGGTCTGGTCGTGCTCAGGAGCGACGTGCTCGCCGAGCCGGACGAGCTGTCGGCGGAGCTGGCCGCGATGGTGCGCGAACAGGTCGGTCCCGGGGCGTCCCTTGAGGAGATCGCCGTCGTCCCGGCGCTGCCGAAGACCCGCTCGGGCACGATCCCGCGGGGCGTGCTGCGGGGCATCGCCGACGGCGACGAGGTCCCCGTCCCCTCCGCGATCGAGGATCCGAGCGTTCTGGACGCCCTGAGGCCCGTCCTGCGAAAGGGTCCGTAGCACAGCGGAGCACAGCGCGGGCGCGCCTCGCAGGCGCGCCCAGACGGTTTGCTGCTTGGTCTTCTATCTGCGGGGTCGGTGGTGCCGCTGGGGCCACAGCGCCGCGACCAGGAAGACGCCGAGCGCCGCCAGGGCGATCTGGAAGACCGTCTCCCACACGTTCCAGCCGTCGCGCTGGACGCCGGTCACCTGCGCGAGGCCCGTCCCGGCGAACGCGGCGACGATGCCGACCACGATGGTCAGCCAGATCGGCATGCTCTCCCGGCCGGGTGTGATGAGCCGTCCCAGCACCCCGATGACCGCCCCGAGGACGACGGCCGCGGCGAGCCCGCCGATGGTCATGGCGCTCCCTTCCCTCCGACCTTCTCCCCACCGGTCTTCCCGTGCCAAGGCTCGTCCAAGGCCCGGCATCTGCGCCCCTACCCAGGTCCCGGACGGCGACACGGGGCGGATGACAATGACACAGACGAGGAAGCACCGAGGAGCGAACGCGGACGAGGGCCGTCCGGCGGACGCCCCGGACGGGCGTCAGCGCACGACGAGGGTGTGGCGTCCGGGAGGGACCAGCTCGCCGATGATCGGCGCGCCGGGGATCTCACCGGCGATGAGCAGTCCCCCGGAGATCTGCGCGTCGGCGAGCAGCAGCCGTTCCTCCTCGCCGATGCGGCGGAAGTCGGTGTGCGGGGTCACCCAGCTGAGGTTGCGCCGTGTTCCGCCGGGGACGAAGCCGTCCCGCACCGCGGCCCGCGCCCCGTCCAGGTAGGGGACGGCCGAGGCGTTCACGACCGCGGTGACGCCGCTCGCGCGGGCCAGCTTGTACAGGTGGCCGAGCAGCCCGAATCCGGTGACGTCCGTCGCGCAGGTGACGCCGCGCTCCAGGGCGGCGAGGCCGGCCTCCGCGTTCAGCGTCGTCATCGTCTCGACCGCGTGCGGGAACACCTCCCCCGTCGTCCGGTGACGGGCGTTGAGGACGCCGATGCCGAGGGGCTTGGTCAGCGACAGCGGGAGGCCGGGCCGCCCGGCGTCCAGGCGCAGCAGCCGGGCGGGGTCGGCGACGCCGGTCACGGCCAGCCCGTACTTGGGCTCGGGGTCGTCGATGCTGTGCCCGCCGGCGATGGTGCAGCCGGCGAGCGCGGCCTGGTCCCGGCCGCCGCGCAGGACCTCGCGGGCGAGCTCGGCGGGCAGCGCGTCGTTCGGCCAGCCGAGCAGGTTGACGGCCATCACCGGCTCGCCGCCGACGGCGTAGACGTCCGACAGCGCGTTGGCGGCGGCGATGCGGCCCCAGTCGTAGGCGTCGTCGACCACGGGGGTGGAGAAGTCGGCGGTGGAGACCACGGCCCGCCCGCCCTCGACCCGGACCACGGCCGCGTCGTCGCCGTCCGGGCCGCCCAGCAGCAGCGGGTCGCCATCCCCGGTGAGGCCCGCCGTCATCCGCTCCAAATCCGCAGGGGGGATCTTGGACGCGCAGCCGCCGCCGTGCGCGTACTGCGTCAGGCGGGCGGCAGGGGCGAGTCGGGTCACCCAACGATTTAACGCACAACCACCACAAACGATCAAGAAACGGACAGTACGAGTGCGATCACCGAGGGCCCGGCCACCCGGCCGCCAGGAGGCCGGCGCCCCGAACCCCCTTGTCGGAACGGCGCCCCGCGTGGTGCGATGCGAGCTGCAAGTCTTTACTTACTGCCGCTCCGGACCACGCGAGCAGTCCACCACGAGCCATCCAGACGACAAGGGGCCACATGGGGATCCTGGAAGAGCGGGCCGAACTGGACAAGGCCCTCGCGGGACTCACGATCTGCACCAGCCTCGCCGAGACCGCCGAACGGCACGGCGACCTGCCGGCCTACTCCGACCGCGTCGACGGCGAATGGAGGACCCTCACCTGGGCCGACACCCGGCGCAGGGCGCTGGAGACCGCCGCCGGGCTCATGGCCCTCGGCCTCGCACCGGGCGACGTCGTCGCGCTGATGATGCCGAACCGGTCCGAGCACGTCCTGGCCGACCTCGGCACCGTCCACGCCGGCGGCGTCCCGACCACGCTGTACCCCACCCTCGCCCCCGACCAGATCGCCTTCGTCGCCGGCGACTGCTCCGCCAAGTACGCCGTCCTCGACGGCCGGGCCCAGCTCGAACGCTGGCGCCCGGTCCTGGACCGCCTTCCCGACCTCCGCACGATCATCGTGGTGGAGGCGGACGACTGTCCCTCCGGCGACCGCTACCTCACCTGGGACGCGCTGACCGAGCTCGGGCGCGCCAGGCTCGCCGAGGACCCGGCCGCCGTCGAACGCCGCTGGCGCGCCGTCAAACCCGAGGACATCGTCACCCTCCTCTACACGTCCGGGACGACGGGCGACCCCAAGGGCGTCCTCATCACCCACTCGATGGTCCTGCACGAGGCCGCGATGGTGAGGCGCAGCTCGGTGCTCCCCGACCACCCCGCCGGCATCTCCTACCTGCCGTTCGCGCACATCGCCGACCGCCTCCTCAGCTACTACCTGCCGGTCCGCATCGCCTCGCACATCCACTTCTGCCCCGACCCCGCCCAGCTGGTCACGATGCTGCCGGAGGTCCGTCCGCACTCGTTCTTCGGCGTCCCCCGCGTCTGGGAGAAGATCATGGCGGGCATCCAGGCCGTCCTGTCCGCCGAGCAGGACCCGGACCGGAAGCGCGCCGTCGCCTCGGCCCTCGACGCGGGCCGGGCCTACGTGCGGGCCCAGGAGTTCGGCAACACCCTCACCCCGGAGATCACCGCCGCGTTCGAGAAGGCCGACGCGGCGGTCCTCACGCCGATGCGCGCGAGGCTCGGGCTGGACCGCGTCGTCCAGGCCAGCAGCGCCGCCGCGCCGCTGCCCGTCGAGGTCGCCCGCTTCTTCGCCGGACTCGGGATGAAGATCTTCGACGCCTACGGGATGACGGAGACGACCGGGGCCGTCACCGCCAACCTCGCCGACTGCTTCAAGCTCGGCACGGTCGGCCGGCCCCTCGCGGGCGTGGAGCTGCGGCTCGCCGACGACGGCGAGATCCTGATCCGCGGCGCCACCTGCACCCCCGGCTACCTGGGCCGTCCCGACGCGACCGCCGAACTCATCGACGACGACGGCTGGGTCCACACCGGCGACGTCGGCCGCATCGACGACGACGGCTTCCTCACCGTCGTCGACCGCAAGAAGGAGCTCATCATCACCGCCGGCGGCGAGAACATCGCGCCGTCGCTGATCGAGAACCACCTCAAGGAACACCCGCTCATCGGGCAGGCCCTCGCCTACGGCGACCGCAAACCCTACGTCGTCGCGCTCATCACCCTGGACGGCGAGGTCGCCCCCGTCTGGGCCTCCGCCCACGGCATCACCGACACCGGCCTCGCCGAGCTGGCCGACCATCCCCTCGTCCTGGAGGAGGTCGCCAGGGCCGTCGAGGACGCCAACGCCCGGCTCGCCCGCGTCCAGCAGGTCAAGAAGTGGCGGCTGCTGCCCGCCGAGTGGACCGCCGAGAGCGAGGAGCTGACGCCCACCCTCAAGCTCAGGCGACGCGTCGTCCACGCCAAGTACGCCGCCGTCATCGACGACCTGTACCGCGGCTAGGATCGCCGGCGGAGGCGTCCGAGTGCCTGGTGGCCTCCCCGGCCTTCAAAGCCGATGGTCCCGAGGATCTCGGGACGGCGGGTTCGATTCCCGTACGCCTCCGCGGCCGGGAGGGGCGGCCGGGGCCCTCGCCCCGGCCGCCCGTCACGCGCGCCGAGGCCGCCTTCCCCGGTGGTGGAAACCCCCTCCGTTACCGGCCGGTATCCGGGGTACCGTCTCACTCATGGGCCGGATCACCGTACGCAGGCCCGTTCTGCGCCTCAGCACCTCCGGGCCGCGCGGCCGCAGACCCGACACGCTGGCGGTGGAGGAGCCGCTGGAGATCCGGGTCGCGGGTAAGCCGCTCACGATCACGATGCGCACGCCCGGCGACGACTTCGACCTCGTCGCGGGCTTCCTCGTGGCCGAGGGCGTCATCACCACGGCGGACGACCTGACGGCGATGCGCTACTGCGCCGACACCGAGGAGCAGAACACCCTCGACGTCGCGCTCGCCCCGGGCGTGCCCCCGCCGGACGACTCCATGGTCCGGGCCTTCACCACGACGAGCGCGTGCGGGGTCTGCGGCAAGGCGAGCGTCGAGGCGCTGCGCGCCGACCGGCCCTACGCGGTGAACGAGGACCCCGTGCGGCTCGCCCCCGAGACGCTGGCGTCCCTCCCCGGCCGTCTCCGCCGCGCCCAGCGGATCTTCGACCGGACCGGCGGGCTGCACGCGGCCGGGCTGTTCGACGCCGGCGGCGACCTGCTCGCGCTGCGCGAGGACGTCGGCCGCCACAACGCCGTCGACAAGGTCATCGGGTGGGCGCTGCGCCGGGGACGGCTCCCGCTCTCCGGGACGGTGCTGATGGTGAGCGGCCGCGCGTCGTTCGAGCTGACGCAGAAGGCGATGACCGCGGGCGTGCCGGTGCTGGCGGCGGTGTCGGCCCCGTCGTCGCTTGCGGTGGACCTCGCCGAGGACGCCGGGATGACCCTCGTCGGGTTCCTGCGCGGCGAGACCATGAACGTCTACACCGGAGCCGAACGCCTCGTCCTCTGACGGGCCCCGGCTCCGAGCGACGCCGCCCGCCGCCCGCCGCGGGGAAATTGTCACCCGGCGCCGAAAACAGGGCGGCGACTTGTGGGGTCGCCGCCAAGAAAACCCCCGTGCCACCGGAGTTGACTCGTCCCTCACGGTGCGCGCGCCGCGCGCGACGCCACGCGAGAGCGAGGGACGGACAGTGGGAAGGATCCAGACGGCAGGCGGCGGACCGGGGTCCGGTCTCGACGAGCGTCATCCCCCGATCAGGCCGCGGCGCGTGTCCTTCGACTGGTCACGGACACCGCTGCACTGGGTTCCGGGCGACCCCGTCGCCACCCACATCATCAACGCGTTCCACATCGTCCTGCCCGAGGGCGAGAAGTGGTTCATCCAGTGCGTCAAGGACGCCCGCCCCTACATCCGTGACGAGCGGCTCCAGAAGGAGATCAAGGGCTTCATCGGGCAGGAGATGGTGCACGCCCGCTCCCACCAGGGCGTCCTCGACGAGATCCTCCGGGCCAACGGGATCGACGTCTCCAAGATCACGGAGGCGGCGGCGCGCGGCAACGCCGAGCGGCCGGCCCGGATGGCGGCGCTGAAGGACCGGAACCCGCGGGCGTGGCGGCGGCGCCTCCGGTTCGAGCTCGCCGCGGTCGCCTCCATCGAGCACTACACCGCCGTCCTCGGGCAGTGGATCATGGACAACGACCGCCTGGACCGGGCCGGGGTCGACCCCACCATGCTCGACCTGCTGCGCTGGCACGGCGCCGAGGAGGTCGAGCACCGGTCGGTGGTGTTCGACGTGTACAAGGCGTTCGGCGGCGGTTACCTCACCCGCGTCGCCGCCTGGGCGGTGTCGCTGTTCTTCCTGTACTGGGCGCTGATCGGCGGGTCCCTGTACCTGCTCAGGCAGGACCCGTCCATCCGGGGGAAGGTCACGCTGTGGCGGGTGTACCGGGCCTACCGGCGGTCCGTCCGGCTGGGCCACGTTCCCGGCATCTTCAAGCTGCTGCTCGGTGAGGCGCCCGTCTACCTCAGGCCGGGCCACCACCCGTCCAAGGTGTGCTCGACGCAGCAGGCGCTCGACTATCTGAAACGCTCCCCCGCCGCCCGGGCCGCCGGCTACGACCCCTACTGAGGTCCGCCCTACTAGGCTCAGTTTCTCCCCCACGGGCATGGTAGGCACGACGAAAGACGACGAGATGACACCCCCGGCACCACCCGTCACCCGGCGGCGCGTCCGCGGCGACGGCGTCGACCTGGCCGTCTACGAGCAGGGCGACCGGTCGCGTCCTACCGTCCTGCTCGTTCACGGCTACCCCGACACCCATGCGGTCTGGGACGAGGTCGCCGCGCGGTTAGAGCGGCACTTCCATGTCGTCCGCTACGACGTGCGCGGCGCGGGGGCGTCGTCCAGGCCGTCCGGACGCGGCCGCTACGCGTTCACGTATCTCATGGCCGACATTCAGGCCGTGCTGGACGCCACCGCCCCCGAACGCAAGGTGCACCTGGTCGGGCACGACTGGGGCTCGATCCAGGGCTGGGAGGCGGTCTGCACCATGCCGGACCGCTTCGCCTCGTTCACCTCGATCTCCGGGCCGTGCCTGGACCACGCGGGCCGGTGGGCGCGCCGCCGCCTCGCCCGCCCGACGCCGTCGAACCTGCGCACGGTGGCGGGGCAGTACGCGCGGTCGTGGTACATCGGCCTGTTCCGGACGCCGCTGCTCCCGGGCCTGCTGTGGCGGTCGGGGCTGCTGCCCCGGCTGTTCAGCAGCGCCCTGGAACGCACCGAGGGTCTCCCCGCGCGTCCGGGGCATCCGGCGAGCACCCTCGCCCGTGACGGCGCCTGCGGGGTCGCCTTGTACCGGGCGAACATGACCCGGCGGCTGCGCCGGCCCCTCGACCGGCGGACCGACGTGCCGACGCAGGTCATCGTCCCCACCCGTGACCTCTTCGTCTCCCCGCACCTCGTCGGCGGGCTCGCCGGACGCGCGCCGAACCTGCTGATCCGGCCGGTGGCAGCCGGGCACTGGGTGCCGCGCAGCCGTCCCGGCCTCGTCGCCCGCTGGGTCGCCGAGCACATCGCCGCCGTCACCGGGGAACCGCTCACCGCCGCCGAGACGCGCGCCCTGCGCGGGGCCAGGGCGGTCGCGGGCCGGCGGCCGTTCGACGGCTCCCTCGTCGTCGTCACGGGCGCGGGCGGCGCGATCGGACGCGCGACCGCACTGGCCTTCGCCGAACGGGGCGCCGAGGTCGTCGCCGCCGACCTCGACGCGGACGCCGCGCACCGCACCGCCCGGCTCGCCGGGATCGTCGGCCCGGCCGGACACGCCTACGCGGTGGACGTGTGCGACCCCGCCGCGATGGAGGCGTTCGCCAAGTCGGTGATGCACGAGCACGGGGTACCGGACGTCGTGGTCAACGCGACCAAGGGTGCCGCCGAGGACGGCAAAGCCACGTCGTTCCTCGACCACTCCCCGGACGACTGGCGGGCGGCCCTGGATTCGGGACTCTGGGCGGTGGTCCACGCCTCACGGCTCTTCGCCGCCCAGATGGCGGACGAGGGGCGGGGAGGCCACATCGTCAACACCGCCTCCGCCGCGGCGTTCACGCCGTCGCGCTCGCGGTCCGCCCGCTCCGCGGGCCAGGCGGCCGCGCTGGCGCTGACGGCCTGCCTGCGCGCCGAGCTGAAGAGCAAGGGCATCGGCGTCAGCGCCGTCTGCCCGCCGGCGGCCGGGTTCCGGGGCCTCACCGGCCGTGTCCCCGGCCCCGACACCGTCGCCGAGCGGATCGTCGCCGCGGTGCAGGGCGACAAGGCCGTCGTGACGGTCGCGCACGGCACGCGTCTGCGCCGCCTCCTCGCCCTCGTGTCACCGCCTCTGGCGCGTCTCCTGGCCCGCGTGCGCTGAACGCCGGACACCGCCGGGTGCCGCAGGCCGTTGGCCCGCCGCGGGGACGAACAGCGCTCTCGCCGCGTCTCCTGCCGCCCGGACCGCCCCGGAGGTTTACCGCCGCGGGGTTTTCCCGGACGCCGGAACGTGCGACCTTGACAGAAAGCCCGGCGACCGGCCCCGCCCCCGGCGGTCCGCCGACCCGCGGGCTTTCCGAACCGTCAGCGGAGCGTGAGGAATGCGGATTCGCGACATCCTGCGGAGGAAGGGCAACGCGGTGGCGACGGTCCCGCCCGAGGCCACCGTACGACAGCTGCTCGCCGTCCTGGCCGAGCACAACATCGGGGCGGCGGTGGTCTCCCCGGACGGCGTGTCGATCGCCGGCATCGCCTCCGAGCGCGACGTGGTGCGCGCGCTGCACGAGCGCGGCGCGGGTCTGCTCGACCGTCCCGTCTCGGACATCATGACCGCGGAGGTCCGCAGCTGCGGCCCGTCCGACATGGTGGACGACCTGCGCCGCACCATGACCGAGCACCGGTTCCGCCACGTGCCCGTCGTCGAGGACGGACGGCTCGTCGGGATCGTCAGCATCGGCGACGTGGTCAAGAGCGCCATCGACGAGCTCGAAAGCGAACGCGGCTACCTGGTCGACTACATCCAGCGGGCGCCGTGACACCGCCCGGGGTTCTCCCCGGGAAACGTCCGAACCCTACACGTAGGCGGGAAGGCTGCGGGTCACGGGGGCGGCCCGGGCCTCCCCGTACGCCAGGGCCAGGCGTTCGACGGCCGTGCGCAGCGTCTCGGGAGGCAGGACGTACGGCAGCCGGACGTAGTCCTCCAGCACGCCGTCCACGCCGAAGACCGGTCCGGCCACGACCCGCAGCCCGAGCCGTTCGGCGGACTCGGCGAGCCGCGTGGCGACCGGCGCGCCGATTCGCACCCAGAGCGTCATGCCGCCCTCCGGCAGCCGGAACTCCCACTCGGGCAGCAGCTCGCGCAGGGCTCCGGCGAGTGCGTCACGGTTGCGGAGCAGGTTCTCGGCGCGTTCGGCGCGGACCTCCTCCACCCGGAGCAGCAGTTCCCGGACGATCAGCTGCTCCAGGACCGGGCTCGCCATGTCGAACGGTTCGCGGGCCAGCACCAGGCGGCGGGCCAAAGGCGCGGTGGCGCGGATCCAGCCGATCCGCAGGCCGCCCCACATCAGCTTGGACGCCGAGCCCACGGTGACGACCCGTCCGCCCTGGTCGAACGCGGCCACGGGCGGCTCGCGGGGCGCGTCGAGGTCGAGGGCGAGGTCGGCGAAGGTCTCGTCGACGACGACGAACGCGTCGGCGCGGCGGGCGGCGTCCACGAGCGCGGCCCGGTCGCCGGCCGGCATCAGGTGACCGGTCGGGTTGTGGAAGTCCGGGACGGTGTAGGCCATCCGGACCGCGCCCTGCCGCATGGCACCGGCGACGAGCTCGATGTCCCAGCCCTCGTTGACGCCGACCGGGACGAGCCGGACGCCGCGGCGCCGCAGCGTCCCGAGGGCGTGCGGGTAGGTGGGACGCTCGACCATGACGGCGTCCCCGGCCTCGACGAGGGTGTGCGAGAGCAGCGTGAACGCGTGCTGCGCGCCGGTGGTGACGACGATCTGGTCGGGTCCGGTGGGCACGCCCCGCGCCGTGTACCGCTCGGCGATGACCTCGCGCAGGCTCGCGAGCCCGGCGGGTTCGTAGCCGGAGCCGGCGCTGTGGCGGGGCAGCTCGGCGACGGCGGCGGCGACGGCCTCGTCGAAGATCGCGGGTGCGCCGGGGGTGGCGCAGCCGAGGTCGATGAATCCGGCGTCGTCGGGCACGGGGTGCGCCATGCCGAAGCGCGCGCCGGGCGGCACCCGCCGCGGGTCGATGTCCGGCCTGCGCGCCGGCGGCAGCACCGTCCAGCTTCCCGCGCCCTGGCGGCTCTCGATGTACCCCTCGTCGCGGAGGCGGTCGTAGGCGGCCGTCACGGTGGTGCGGCTCACGCCGAGCGCGGCCGCCAGGTCCCGTTCGGCGGGCAGACGGGTGCGCAGGGCGAGCCGCCCGTCCTGGACGAGGGCGCGCACCGACCGGGCCAGCGCCAGGTAGACGGGGCGCTGGGCCGAGACGTCGCCCACCAGCCGCGCCAGGTAGTGTCCGCTCACATACCGTGTGCCCTGTTTTCGCGCGCCCTGTGTTCGCGCGCCCTGTGTTCGTGTGCCCTGTGTTCGTGTGCCCTGTGTTCGTGTGCTCGGCGTGCTCACCAGGCCACTTTGACATATTGGACCTGGTCTGGCCAGTCCACTTCCGTCACAGTTGAGCGCGGAAAGGCCGCTTTCGTGGCGAGGAGTGGATGAATGGCCTTGATGGCACGGCGTCTGATACAGCTCTACGGCGGATTGGCCTGCTACGGGCTCGGCATCGCCCTCCAGGTGTCGTCGGGTCTCGGGAACGATCCCTGGGACGTTTTCCACCAGGGTCTGTCGCGGCGTTTCGGCCTGTCCATCGGGACCTGGATCATCATCACCGGCGTGCTCGTGATGTTCGCGTGGATTCCGCTGCGCCAGCGCCCCGGCATCGGAACGATCAGCAACGCGCTCCTCATCGGCGTCTTCGCGGACCTGTTCCTCTGGCTGCTGCCCGATCCGGAGGCCCTCGCCCTGCGGTGGGCGTACCTCATCGCGGCCGTGCTCGTCGGCGGGTTCGCGACCGGCTGCTACATCGGCGCCGGGCTCGGCCCGGGCC
>DATCLF010000166.1:0-2034 GCA_036564055.1 Spirillospora sp. | reverse complement strand
GCTGATTCCGCTGGTGTGGCACGGGGAGCCGGTGGGGCGGCTGCTGATCGGTGTCACGCGGTCGCCGGACGCGCGGTTGTCGGGCGTGCTGGCCCGCAATCTCGCGGAGGTGGCGAACGCGGTGCGCCTCGCGGCGGACGTGCAGCGGTCGCGGGAGCGGATCCTGCGGACGCGTGAGGAGGAGCGGCGGCGGCTGCGGCGCGACCTGCACGATGGTCTCGGCCCGACGCTGGCGAGCCTGGCGATGACGGTGGACGCGGCGCGGATCACGCTGAAGAAGGATCCGGAGGCGGCGGACGCGCTGCTGGAGAAGCTGCGTCAGACGATGGGCAGCACGATCGGCGACATCCGGGAGCTGGTGTACGGGCTGCGTCCGCCCGCGCTGG
This sequence comes from Spirillospora sp., assembly GCA_036564055.1. Classification (GTDB taxonomy): domain Bacteria; phylum Actinomycetota; class Actinomycetes; order Streptosporangiales; family Streptosporangiaceae; genus Spirillospora. The sequence goes on along the minus strand of DATCLF010000166.1, from coordinate 1,648 downwards.
ACGATCTGGGGTTGGAGGGCGCCATCCAGGCGCTCGGCGGGGTCGTGGCGACGGGGGACGGCCCGAAGGTGGACGTCCAGGTGGAGGGCGATCTGAAGGGGCTGCCGGCGGCGGCGGAGGTGGCGGCGTACCGGATCGTGCAGGAGGCGCTGACGAACGTGCACCGGCACGCGAAGGCGGGGTCGGCGGTGGTGCGGCTGCATCTCAACGGTGATCTGCACGTCACCGTGGGCGATGACGGTGTGGGGTTGCCGCCGCGGGTGCGTTCGGGTATCGGGATGGCGTCGATGCGGGAGCGGGCGGCGGAGCTCGGGGGGTCGTGCACGGTGGGCCCGGGGCCGGACGGGGGGACCGTGGTGCGGGCGAGGCTGCCGGTGAACGGCATCGGCGGCTGACGCGACGCCTTCGCGACCCTCTCCCCCGCGGCCTCTGACCTCTGCCCGTCTTCGTCCGCCCGCCGTCCGCCCGCCGTCCGATCGGCCGGTCGTCGCGGTCGTCGCGGTATCTCCCCCCGGTGGGAGGGCCGGTGACCGCCCCCCGCCAAGAAGGTCGCCACCGGCCCTCGGGCCCCGTATGGCACCGAGGCTCCCATCTCGGTCCATACGGGCCATTCACCAGAGGGTGTGCATGTACGAACTTATGCGGCGCGGGGTCCCGGTGGTGAGGGACACCTGTCCCGATCGGGCCGGGACGAAGGCGGATGCGGCCGGAGCCCTGGTCGGCAGGGGGGCACCGGCCGCGCGGGGGACGCGGCCGGGCGCGTCAGAGCCAGCCGGGGCGGGTCTCGCCCTCGGCGACGAGCACCGCGGGGCCGGTCAGGCGGCTGGTCGTGCCGTCGAACGCGACGGTGACGCGGCCTCCGGGGACGTCCACGGTCCACTCGGAGGGCACGGTCCCACCGGAGGCGCCGTCCTCGTCGCTGATTGCGGCACCGTCACGGGCTGCGGCGACGGCGGCGACCGCGACCGTCCCGGTCCCGCACGAGCGGGTCTCCCCGGAGCCGCGCTCGTACACCCGCATCTCCAGGTGCCGCTCCCCCACGGTGCGGAAGAACTCGACGTTCACGCCGTCGGGGAAGACGGCGGGGTCGAAACCGGGCGCCTGCGACAGGTCCAGCGCCGTGACGGGCTCGTCCACCGGGCACACCAGGTGCGGGTTGCCGACGCTGACCCGTTCTCCCGGGAAGTTCCGGCCCGTCACGGTGGCCTCGGCGGGGCCGAGCAGCTCCGCCGGGCCCATGTCGACGCTGACGTCGCCGGACGCGCCGAGCCTGACGCGCCGCAGTCCCGCGCGGGTCGCCACGTCCCACTCGCCGGGCGCGGCGAGACCGGCGTCGACGAGGTAGCGGGCGAACACGCGCACGCCGTTGCCGCACATCTCGGCGACCGAGCCGTCGGCGTTGCGGTAGTCCATGAACCAGATGGCGTGCGGGTCCTCGGCGAGCACCTCGCGCGACTCGGGGACGAGGGCCGTCGGGACGAGGCGGACGACGCCGTCGCCCCCGACGCCCCCGCGGCGGTCGGCGAGCGCGCGCACGAGCTCGGGCGTGAGGTCGAGCTCGCCCTTCGTGTCGGCGATGAGCACGAAGTCGTTGCGGGTCCCGTGGCCCTTGGTGAAGCGGGTGCGCGTCATGAGCCCAGACTACGGC
>DATCLF010000165.1:0-23915 GCA_036564055.1 Spirillospora sp. | reverse complement strand
CCGAGGCACTGCGGTACGAGCCGTGCTCCCCGACGTGTGCGAACTGGCTGCGCTACGGCATCCAGCCCAAAAACCCGCGCAAGGGCCTCACCCCCGGCTTCTGCAAAGGCAAAGCGCACCGCCGCGAACACCTCGGCTACGGCGGCCGCCGCGTCCTGGTGTCGCGCAAGTGGTCCGGCAAGACCCTGGCCGACCACAAGGCCGACCGCAAAGCCTGGGTCCTGGCGCGCCTCGCTGAGGCAGGCATCCCCGTGAACAACCCGGCCGACCCCCAAGCCGCCTACGTCTGGGAGCGCGCCGGGCCTGGTGACCCCGACGTAAAGCCAGCGGAGCAACGGCTACTGCTGCTGATCAACGAACGCATCCAACGACGCAAGCAACTCGACCAAGCGACCTCATCCGAACTTTCGGCAACTCGGGAGGCAGCGTGACCACAGGGACCAAGGGCGACGATCTGGAGCCACTTCTTCTGAAGCCAGAACGCGTGGCGATGCTACTCAGCATCGGCCGAACCAAGGTCTACGAACTGATGCGCTCGGGCGCACTCCCTTCGGTGCGCTTCGGCGGCAGTCGCAGAGTTCCGGCAACGGCGCTCCGCGACTTCGTTGCACGGCTTGAGCAGGAACAAGACGCGGCATGAGCAAGCGACGCGGCAACGGCGAGGATTCGATCTACAAGGACGGCGACCGCTGGCGCGGCGCTATCTCCCTGGGCTACAGCGAAGACGGGCGGCGCATCCGCAAGAAAGTCTCCGGCCGGACGCGTGCTGAGGTGGCGGACAAGCTCCGGAGCCTCCGCAAGCTGGTGGATGCCGGAACGGTGCCGGACGACAAGATCACGGTCAAGGCGTTCTTGGAACGCTGGCTGACCCACAACCTTCCGGGCACGGTCGCCGAGTCGACGGAAGACGACTACAACGACACGGTTCGGCTCCACCTGGTGCCGGCGCTCGGTCGCAAGAGGCTGGCCAAGCTCACCGTCCTGGACGTCGACAAGCTGTGGCAGGCCAAGCGAGAGGCCGGGTACAGCGCGAACAGCATTCGGATCATGCGCACCGTCCTCCGTAAGGCACTCGGCCAGGCTGAGCGTGAGGGCATCGTTGCTCGCAACGTGGCCGCTCTTTCGGCAGCTCCTCACGTGGTCGCCAAGGAGGGGCGAACGCTCACGATCGACCAGGCGAGAACTCTGCTCGACACGGTGGCCGGTCACCGCTTCGAGGTAGCGATCATGATCGCCTTGGCCTACGGGCTGCGGCGCGGCGAGGTTCTCGGGCTTCACTGGTCGGCGGTCGACTGGGAGGCGGGCACGGTGCGGCTCACGCACGCCGTGAAGCGGATCAAGAACCGGGACAAGTCGAGCGACCGGAAGACCCGGCTCGTGATCAGTGAACTCAAGACGCCCAAGTCACGCCGGACGCTGGTCCTCACGCCACAGATCGTGGCCAAGCTCCGGGCGCTCCGCGCCCGCCAGGCTGAGGCGAAGATCGCGGCCGGTGGCCTCTGGAGGGATCATGGGTTGGTCTTCGCGAGCGAGGTCGGGACGCCGATGGACCCGGACAACTTCTCGCACACCTTCTCCAAGCTCGCCAAGCGCGCGGGCCTCGGTCACTGGCACCCGCACGAGCTGCGGCACTCGGGCGCGTCGCTGATGCTGGCGCAAGGGACGCCGCTGCACGTCGTCTCCGAGATCCTTGGGCACACGTCCATCTCGATCACGAAGGACGTGTACGGGCATCTGCTCGTCGACGACAAGCGGGCGGCGGCCGAGGCCATGAGCGGCGCTCTGTTCGGGGCTTGAGAACCCCGTGGCTCCCAGCGTGGCTCCCATGGCACATGCAAGAGGCCCCTTCCATGATCGGAAGGGGCCTCTGACGTGGGCGCACCCGAAGGGATTCGAACCCCTAACCTTCTGATCCGTAGTCAGATGCTCTATCCGTTGAGCTACGGGTGCCTGCGGGCATTACTGTACCGGGTCGGCGGACCGGACTGCGAATCGATTGGGCAAGATCCTCGGGGACGCTGTGACGTGAGTCACGGAACTTCCGATGCTCAAGTTGCGACAAAGGGATGTCGTGACGCGAGCGACCTGCGAGGTTTGTCTCCGATCGAATCCAACCCCCCGTGAAGGAGATCCCCCCATGCGCATGTCCGCCACGAAGATCGTCGGTGCCCTCGCCATCGGTGGCCTGCTGGTCGGGTCCACCGGCTGTGGGGCGCTGGAGACCGTCACCGGCGGCAAGAAGAAGGCCGCGTGCGAGAACATCGAGGCGGAGCTGCGCAGCTTCTCCTCGAGCGGCATGTCGATGACGGTCGGCAACCCCGAGGCGGCCGCCCAGAAGTTCACCGACACCGCGGCCAAGATCCGTTCGGAGGGGCAGAGCGCCGGCGGTGACGTCGAGACCGCCGCGACCGCGTTCGCCGGGGACCTCGACAAGACCGCGGACCTGCTGCGGCAGATGAGCTCCGGCAACTTCAGCGCCCAGCAGCCCGACCTCTCGTCCATCCGGCAGCACGGCAACGACCTGGCGGAGGCCTGCGGGTTCACCGCGTTCCGCCTGGGCTGACCGACGGCAGGTCCGCTCCCGCGGCCCCGGGAGCGGAATGCCTTCGCGTAGCGCCGGGTCTCGGACTATGCTGCTGAGACCCACGGGCCCGGACTTTGCCGGTGGGCGCGCCCACCCGGTAATCTGTCTGAGCCTGGTGGCTACTGGAGGATTCGCCTAGTCCGGTCTATGGCGCCGCACTGCTAATGCGGTTAGGGCTCACGCCCTTCCGGGGTTCAAATCCCCGATCCTCCGCCACTCCGACCAGCGGTTCCCCGGTCAGCCGGGGGCCGCTGGTTTCGCTTTGGGGCCGAGCAAGCCCGCCAGGGGCACTTGTCGACCGGGCGCACCGAGACGACGGTGGTGTCCTTCACGGTGGACAGCGGCAGGTCCATCCGCGTCTCGACGTGGTCGGCGAGCACCGGCGGCATGCGGCGCGGGTCCGCGGCGAGGATGCCGCCGATCCAGAGCAGTGAGGCCAGGGCCCTCCATCGGTCGTCCACATAGGGTGCGGAAAGGCCGTCCAGGACGATGGAGTCGGTGGGGTGAGCGCCCACCGCGCGCAACAGCGTCTCCATCAACTTGAGGATCTCGCCGTGCGCCAGGCCCCGGGCATCGCGTTCCAGGAACCGTGCTCCGTCCTGGTAGCAGGCACGGGCGGCCGAGTCCCGCCACATCGACTGACGGGTCGTGAGCCACTGGTGGACCGGCCACAGCGCGAGCGCGTCCCGCTCGCTCGGGATGAGGAAGTCCCTGCCGTCGAGGGTGACGCCGTGGCCGGAGAAGTACACCAACAGCAGGCCGTCAGGGGGACCTTCAGGCACGCTTGCCTGATCTCACGCTTCATCCGGTTCAGCGTCGGCTCGTCCTTGCCGCCGCCGAGGCCGAACGTCCGCACCTTGTAGTCGGATTGGGCGAGGGCGTGCTCCATGCGTTGCACATCGCTGCGCACCACGCGGTCGATGTCGCTGAAACGGTCGTCGTCGCACCCAGGGACTCCGATGAGAAGCGCGTGACGCCGCGGTCACAGCCGACCCCCGCCTGACTCACCGACAATACCGGTTTCAGCGGTCTTATCCGGATTCCCCAACAAAGGATGTGACTCCGGCGTAATTCGATCTTTTCCGGCGATTGGTCGCCGGGAGTCGCTCGCGGGCGGAGGATCATTTGGGATGTGCATATCCCCTGGTAGAGCGGCGATCTCGCGCGAGTCTCGTCCCGCCAGAGGATTCATGGGAGCTATTTCTTCGAACGCTTTTCAGTGGACGTGGTTCGTGGAGTTGCAGGGTGTTGACGGCCCTGACGATGCACAGGACTTTCAAACCTGAGTCAGGGGCTCGTGCGTTCACCGGGTCGGTTCAGCGTGGTGAGCGCGCTCGCTGCTCCCATCTCATCGCCGGCCGAGTGTCCGGTGTCGGCTCATGGCTCTCATGCCGCGGACAGGGCTGAGAGCGGCGGCGGGCGGCGCCCGTCGGCGCCGTCACCGGGTCGGCTTCCCGGCGGGTGTCGCGCGGTCCGGGGCGATCTTCATGAGATCGGTCACACAACGTTCGTCGGGAGTCGCTCTTGCGTGAGCGCAGTCGCAGGTGAGTGACGGCTGTATCTCAGAGAAGTTTCGCTTCTGTCAGGAACAGATCACTTCTCATCCGTCGCTCGCTTGCAGTAGAGTCCCGCGCTCAAGGGATGTTTCGGGCGGTCCCCCCCAGTCCGACCTGTAACCGTTGCCCCCACGGCTACCTCCCGAGGAGGTCATATGCACGGGGACCTGGGAGCCCTCTACGACGCCCACGCGCACCGTCTGTACGCGCACTGCTGGTCGCTGCTGGGCGACCAGGGCGCGGCCGGCGCTCTCCGGGAGACGCTGAACCGGGCGATGCGGTCCACGCCGCGCGGCGAGACGGTGCTGTGGCTGCACCGTCTGGCGCGGGCGGTCTGCGCCGAACGCGGGGCGTTCGACCGTCGTGTCCGTCCTGTGTTCGCCCAGGCGGCCACCGACCCGCTGCTGGACGCGGTCGCGAACCTGTCCGCGGGTCACCGTGAGGCTCTTCTGCTGTCCGCGGGTCAGTGGCTGGAGGTCCGCGACATCGCCCAGGTTCTCGAGATCTCGCAGAGCAGGGTGAACGACCTCCTGCACCAGGCGAGCACCGCCCTGGAGAACTTCGTCCTGGACGTCCTCATCCGCGGCAACGCCGATCCCGGCGAGAACATGGACGTCATCGCGGCGTTCGAGAAGGGACGGCTTCCGAACCTTCTGGCCCGTCGCGCCGCGACCTGGGCGCCCGCCCCGCTCCGCGACCAGGTGCTCGCCGACGCCGACCGCGAGGACGACGAGGCGAACGGGGCCGCGAACCCCGACGACCAGCTCGTGGTGATCAACTCGGCGGCCGCCGCGGAACGGGAGCGTGCCCGGCGCCGCAAGGCCGTCCTCAAGGGGGTCGGCGGCGTCACCGGGGTCGCCGCCACGGTCGCGGCCGGGCTGGTGATGACGTGGCCCACCGGCGACAGCGGCACGCTGAACGCCCTCGGCCCGCACGAGGGCACCCGTCCCGGGCCCGTGCCGTCGAAGGGCACGGGGACGCCGGGCAGCCCGACCGCCCCGGACACCGGGCGGAACTCCGAAGCGCCCAAACCGCCGGCGCCCGCGCCGACGACCAAGGAGCGGGCCCCCGTCACGGACGACCCCACCCTGTCGGGCGGCGGCGGGTCCGGCGCGCCGTCGAGCAAGGCCGCGCCGTCGAGCCGGTCGGCCGACCCGTCGATCACCCTGGAGCGCCAGACTCCGAGCACGTCCCCGAGCACGTCGCCCTCGCGTCCGCAGTCGCCGCCTCCGCAGCAGTCTCCCCAGCCGTCGCCGGAGCAGCAGAAGCCGCGTCCGCACAACCCGATCAAGCCCGTCACCGACCTTGTCGGTCACCTCACGTCTCCCATCCTCGGAGGCCTGGCGGGCCGCTGAGCCCGGTCGCCGGCGCGTCGCGGAGCGTTGCGGGTCACCCGCGAACAACAGCGGTGTACGGCAGGTTCGCGAACTTCCGGCGGATTGTCGTAGCGGTTCTCTAACGTGTGGCGCGTCAGAGACCACCGCGACGACCGAGGGGGCCTTCCGTGACCGCTGGCGCGAACGACGGCGCGGCGCTTCCGGACGAGAACACGCTGACGATCCCGAAGGGATGGCACCGGTGGGTGCATCCCCGGCGCGGCGGCCTGGTCGTGCCGTCGGTGAAGGGCCCGGACGAGAGGGCGGCCGAGGAGGCCCGGAAGTTCCTGGCGGACGGCAAGGTCAACATCGACGCGCTCAGGGACGAGGGCGGAGACCGGGGCCTGACCCGGCGGACGCGGCGGCACCTGGACGGCGACGCGAACCCGGTGGGGGCGGCGGGCGTCGCGCTGCTGGCGACGGAGCCCAAGGGCCGCAGTTGCCACTACAACGAGGTCCCGAGCTTCTTCGCCGACCTGTGGACGATCGAACACGGGATCGCGTTCGCGGCTTGCGCGATGGTCGCGGCCGACTCCATGACCGTCGGAGTGATCCCCGACGGTTCCCCGAGGTGGCCGCTGGTGCTGCGGCGTTCCGATAGCGCCCGCCCCCGTCATTTCGTCGTCGACTCCTGTGCCCGTAGGGTGCGCACGCTCCTCGCCGTGGCCGGCGACGCCGAGTACGAGGAGGCGGTGGAGCGGCTGGCGGAATTTCGCGACACTCCCGGGCGCCGGGCCATGGTGTCGTACCTCGTCCCGACCCGGCATGACTGGGCCGCCCAGTGCCACGCGGAGGTGCAGCAAGGTCAGCGGTACAGGGACCATCTGCTCCTTGAGAAGCTCCTGCTGGCGGCCGGAACCGCCGACCATGCCACGGCCCTGGCGCGCCTGGACCTGTCGGGTCTGTCCACGGCCGAGGTGGTGGCGACCCTGCTCGACGGGCTCGGCGCGGACGCGCTTCCCGTGCTCGTCCACTTCCTGAACGACCATGCCTTCGACAAGACCGAGCGTCAGCGGGTGCTCGAGGCGGTCGGCATGCTGCCGTCGGACGAGGCGTTCCAGGCGCTCCTCGACCGCAGGGGCCGGCAGCTCGTCCGGCCCGCGCTGCTGGCGGCGATGGACCGGTTCCCCGCGCGTGCGCTGCGGCTGCTGGCCGGTGAGGTCGTCGCCGCGCGCGCCCGCGGCGACGCCGAGGCGGCCGCCGCGGTGACCGAGCTGCTGGCGGGTCATCTGCTGAACCACCCGGACGTCGTGGCCGCCGTCGAACCGGCGCTCTCCGAGGAGAGCCGCGCGGTGGTGACGGAGGCCGGAAGTTCCGAGCGGCTGCCCGAGGCGCCCGCGGACGCGCTGCCGCCCCTGCTGGTGCAGCCGCCGTGGACGCGTCCGCGCAAGAAGGCCAAGCCCGTCGTCATCGAGGGCCTTCACGTCTCCGCCGAGCCGGCACTGGTGTGGGCCGAGGACGAACGCGACACCTGGACCGCGCCGACCGGATCTCTCATCAGCGGCCCGCTGTACAAGGCGGACACCGACTGGGAGGCCGTGGTCGAGTTGTTCCGGGCCGGCCGCCTGTCGACCTACGATGTCGTCAACTTGTGCCTCGACGGCCCCGAAGAACTGGTCCGGCCGGCGCTGGGGTCCGTGACGAAGAACCACCGGTACTGGACGACCGACGATGTCGCCTGGATGAGGGCCGTCATCGCCCGTTTCGAGGCGGACGCGCTCCCGCCGGCGTTGCATGCTGCGCGCAGCGCCCCCGACTACTGCTCCAAGCTGCTCATGCCCTTCCTGGACGCGGAGGTCGCGGCGTTCATGGCCGGGTTGCTGGAGGGGGCGCGGGCGGCGAGGAGCTCGGCCGTGTCCTGGTTCGAGCGGCACGGCCTGGCGGCGGCCCGGCTGCTGGTTCCCGCCGCGGTCGGCGAGCACGGGAAGGCGCGCCGGGAGGCGGAGAGCGCGTTGCTGCTGGTCGCGTCCCGCGCCGGTGACGACGCGGTCGTGGAGACGGCGCGCGAGTTCGGTGACCGGGCCGCGGACGTGGTCGCGGAGCTGCTGGCCGGCCGGCTGGAGCGGTTCCCCTCCAGGATCCCGAAGGTGGGGGAATGGGCCGACCCGCGTTTCCTGCCGCAGGTGCGGCTGCGGGGGAACGAGCGTGCGCTGCCGCTTTCGGCCGTCCGGCACCTGATCACGATGCTGGCGATGTCCAAGCCCGGCGACGTGTACCCGGGGGTGGACGTCGTGCGGCAACTGTGCGATCTGGAGTCGCTGGCCGAGTTCTCCTGGGAGTTGTTCCAGCGGTGGGAGAACAACGGAGCGCCGTCCAAGGAGAGGTGGGCGCTGCACCAGCTCGCCTGGCTCGGCGACGACGAGACGGTGCGTCGCCTCGCCCCCGTGATCCGGAACTGGCCGCTGCAGAGCGGGCACCGGAAGGCGGCCGAGGGGGTCGACGTCCTGGCCGAGATCGGCTCGGAGGTGGCGCTGCTGCACCTGCACGGCATCGCCGAGAAGGTGAAGTTCAAGGCGCTGAAGACCAAGGCCCGGGAGAAGCTCGCCGAGGTGGCCTCGGAGCTCGGCCTGCGGCCGGACCAGCTGGCCGACCGGCTCGTGCCGGACTTCGGGCTGGACGCCGACGGCAGCATGGTCCTCGACTACGGCCCGCGTCGTTTCGTCGTCGGTTTCGACGAGCAGCTCAAGCCGTACGTGACCGACGAGGACGGCAAGCGCCGCAAGGCCCTGCCCAAGCCGGGCGCCAAGGACGACCCCGACCTCGCGCCGGCCGCCTACAAGAGGTTCTCGGCGCTGAAGAAGGACGTGCGGACGGTCGCGTCCGACCGCATCGGCCGGCTGGAGTCGGCGATGCTGAGCGGGGTGCGGTGGACCGTGCCGGAGCTGCGCCGCCTGTTCGTCGAGCATCCGCTGATGTGGCACCTGGCCCGGCGTCTGGTGTGGCTCGCCGAGTCCGGTGACGGCCGCGCCGTCGCGTTCCGTCTCGCCGAGGACCGCACCTTCGCCGACGTCGAGGACGAGACGGTCACGCTTCCCGAGGACGCGTCCGTCCGCATCCCCCACCCGATCGACCTGGGGAAGGACGTGCCGGCCTGGGCGGAGGTGTTCGCCGACTACGAGATCACGCAGCCGTTCCCGCAGCTCGGCAGGGAGGCGCACGCCCTGACCGACGAGGAGCGCGCCTCGCACCGGCTGACCCGGTTCGAGGGCGTCACGGTGCCGGTGGCCTCCGTGCTCGGCCTGGTGAGGCGCGGCTGGGAACGCGGCGAACCGCAGGACGCCGGCGTCGAACGGTGGATCTCCAAGCCCCTGCCCGGCGGGCTGCGCGTGCTGATCCAGCTGGACATGGGCATCCTCGCCGTCGACGCGTGGGACAGCGGCGACCAGACCCTCGACAAGATCTGGCTCGACGAGCGTCTCGGCGACTACCGGCGGCGCGGCACGTACCGCTTCACCTTCGGCGACCTCGACCGCATCTCGGCGTCGGAGGTGCTGGCGGACCTGACCTGGCTCGCCGGTTCCGCGACCTGACACGACCGGGCCATGGGAGCGGAGGAGACGATGACGGCGCAGACCGCCGACGACACCCGTGACCGGGAGCGGTTCCAGCGTCCGCCCGCGGAGGTGCGGTTCGCCGACGAGCTGGCGCGGCTGCGCGAGGACGACGACGCCCCGCGTCCGCCCGGCTGGACCATGAGCCTGCAGGCGGCGCGCCGGTTCATCCTGGGCGACCCGACACGGGACGTGCAGCGCAAGTTCGCCGGCGACCCGTCGCTGATCGACCGGGCCCTGGTCACGCTGGCCACCAACCGCGGGCTGATGCTGGTGGGCGAACCCGGAACGGCGAAGTCGCTGCTGTCGGAGCTGATCGCGGCGGCGGTCAGCGGCGACTCCGGCCTCACCATCCAGGGCGGCGCCGCCACCACCGAGGACCAGATCAAGTACTCGTGGAACTACGCGCTGCTGGTGTCGGAGGGCCCGTCCACCCGGTCGCTGGTGCCGGCGCCGCTGCTGCGCGGGATGGCCGAGGGCAAGGTGGTGCGGTTCGAGGAGATCACCCGCTGCCCCCTGGAGGTGCAGGACTCGCTGCTGTCCCCGCTGTCGGACCGGGTGCTCGCGATCCCGGAGCTGACCGGCCCGGAGTCGATGGTGTTCGCCCGCGAAGGGTTCAACGTCATCGCCACCGCCAACACCAAGGACCGGGGCGTCAACGAGATGAGCGCGGCGCTGAAGCGCCGGTTCAACTTCGAGACCGTCTTCCCGATCGCCGACTTCGCCACCGAGCTCGACCTGGTGGAGGCGGAGGCGACGCGGCTGCTGGAGCAGTCCGGCGTCGGGGTGCCGCCCCGGCGGGACGTGCTGGAGGTGCTGGTCACCGCCTTCCGCGAGCTGCGCACGGGCACGTCCGACGGCGGCGGGTCGATGGACCGGCTGTCGACGGTCATGAGCACCGCGGAGGCGGTGTCGGTGGCGCACGCGGTCGGGATCCGCGGCTGGTTCCTGCGCGGCGAGCCGGGCAACGCCGAGGACATCGTGGAGTGCCTGGCCGGCGCGGCCGCCAAGGACGACGAGAACGACCTGACCCGGCTCCGCCGCTACCTGGAGCAGCAGGCGGCGCACCGCAAGGGCGAGCAGTGGCGGGCCCTGTACGCCGCGCGTCACCGGCTCCCGGGCTGATGGGCGCCCGCGACCCCGCCATCGCCTACGTCGGGGTACGGCATCACAGCCCCGCCTGCGCGCGGGTGGTCCGCGACGTCATCCGCCGGCTGCGGCCCGCGTACGTGCTGATCGAGGGCCCGTCCGACTTCAGCGAACGGATGCCGGAGCTGCTGCTCGGCCACAACCCGCCGATCGCGATCTTCAGTCATTACCGGGACGGGCGGCGCACGCACGTGTCGTGGTCGCCGCTGTGCGCCTACTCCCCGGAGTGGGTGGCGATCAACGAGGGTCACGCGTGCGGCGCGGACGTCCGGTTCATCGACCTGCCCGCCTGGCATCCGGCGTTCCTCGACCGGCGCAACCGGTACAGCGACGCCAGTGAACGCCACGCCCGGGTGACCGAACGGCTCTGCGCGGCGTTCGCGGTCGACAACATCGACGCCCTCTGGGACCACATGTTCGAGGTCGACGACGAGGCCGACGACCTCGAAGAACGCCTCAGCGCGTACTTCGACCTCCTTCGCGGCGAGCCCGCGTCCCTTCCCGGGGCGGACGTCGACCTTTCGGAGGCCCTCGCCGTCGAGCCCGTGGAGGCGGGGCCGGACGACACCGCCCGCGAGGAGTACATGGCGCTCTGGGTCCGGGCCGCGAAGGCCCGGGCGGGGGACCGGCCGGTCGTCGTGGTCACCGGCGGTTTCCACCGCGCGGCGATCCGCCGTCTCGTCGAGCGGGCGGGTCCGGGCGACGGCGAGTGGCCGCGGGTGCCGGCGCCGCCGGGCGACGCGACCGGGGGCAGCTACCTGGTCCCGTATTCCTTCCGGGGCCTGGACTCGTTCACCGGTTACGAGGCCGGGATGCCGTCGCCGGAGTACTACCAGGTGCTGTGGGAGAGCGGGCCGCGGGCCGCGGCGGCCCGGCTGATCGAGGTCGTGGTGCACCGTCTGCGGGAACGCCGCCAGCACGTCTCGACCGCCGACCTGATCGCGGCCCGGACGCTCACCGAGGGTCTGGCGCGGCTGCGCGGGCACCGCCACCCGTCCCGCACGGACCTGCTGGACGGTCTGGTGTCCGCGCTGGTCACCGACGACCTCGACGAGCCGCTGCCCTGGAGCGTCCGCGAGCCCCTTTCGCCGGGCGCGCACCCGGTGGTGGCCGAGATGGTGGCGGCGCTGAGCGGCGACCGCGTCGGCAGGCTGGCGCCCGGAACCCCCGCGCCGCCGCTGCTGGGCGACGTGGAGGCCGAACTGGAGAGTCTCGGGCTCGACGGCGCCGGCGAGGTCCGCCTGAGGCTGTCCAGTGACCGGGGCCTGCGGCGCAGCCGCACCCTGCACCGGCTGCGCGTGCTCGGCATCCCCGGGTTCGTCCTCAGGTCCGGGCTGGGCGCGGGCGGTACCGCCCTGCACGACACGGTCGCCGGAGACGAGCCGACGCTTGAGGAACGGTGGACGCTGGCGCCCGGCGACCATCGGCTGCCCAAGCTGATCCAGGCCGGCGCCCATGGGGCCACGCTGCGGGACGCCGCCGCGGCCGTGCTGGAGGAACGCGCCGCGGAAGCCGGAAACGACATCGGCCGCCTCGCCATCGTGCTGCTCGACGCCGTGCTGTGCGGCCGCACCGACCTGTCCGGCCGGGTCGCGGGCGTCATCGCGGACGCCGTCACCGGGACGAGCGACCTCGGCGGCCTCGGCGAGGTCCTGGCCACCACCCTTGAGCTGTGGCGGCACGACCGCGTCCTCGGCACGGTGGGCAGCCCGCTGTTCGCGACCGTGATCAAAAGCTGTGTCGCCCGGGTGCTGTGGCTGGTGGAGGGCATCAGGGGCGGTCCCGCGCCGGCCGACCCGCCGCGGCTGCGCGCGCTCGTCGCGACCCGGGACGCGCTGCTGCACGCGGCCGGTCCGCTCGGCCTCGACCGCGACGCGGCGATCGCGGTCGCCGGGCGGGTCGGCGCGGCCGCCGACGCGCCCCCCGACCTGCGCGGCGCGGCGTTCGGTCTCGGCTGGTCGCTCGGCGCCGCCGCCGACCCGGTGCGCGCCGTGCTGGGCGTCGCGCGGCCGGCCGTCGTCGGCGACTGGCTCGCCGGGCTGTTCGCGCTGGCCCGCGACGAGGTGCTGGCCGCCGAGAACGACCCCGACGGGGCGGCGGGACGCGGCCTGGTCGCGGTGCTCGACGAGATGATCAGCGGGATGTCCGAGCACGACTTCCTCGTCGCGCTGCCGGCGCTGCGGCTGGCGTTCGGGTACTTCCCGCCCCGGGAGCGCGAGACGATCGCCCGGCGGCTGCTGGAGCGCCGCGGCATCCGGGGGTCGGCCCGGTCCCTGCTGCGGCCCGTCCGCGACCCGGTGATGCTGTCCGAGGCCCGCGCGCTGGAGGAGAAGGTGGACCTGCTGCTGGCCGCGAAGGGTTTGGACCGGGAGGAGGACACGGCGTGAGCCCGCGCGACACGGGCCTGGAACGGTGGCGCCTGGTGCTGGGCGAACCGGCCGAGCGGCTCTGCGGCGCCCTCGGCGACGAGGCGGCTGAGCAGGACCGGGCGCTGGCCTGGCTCTACGGCCGCGACCCCGACCTGAGGCGGCGCGGGGTGCGGCTCGGCGGCGTCGACCGGGCCGAGGAGCAGACCAGGGACCGGACCGGCGGCAGCCACCCGTCCCGGCCGACCACCGTGGACTGGCTCGACGACGTGCACCGGCTGTTCCCCAAGGAGACCGTCGAGCGGCTGCAACGCGACGCCATCGAACGGTACGGGATCGACGACGTGGTCACCGACCCGGCCGTCCTGGAGCGGGTCGAGCCCAACCCGACCCTGCTGCGGGCCGTCCTGCGCACCAAGCACCTGATGAACCCGCAGACCCTGGCGATGGCGCGGCGCATCGTCGAAAAGGTCGTCCAGGATCTGCTGCACAAGCTGGCCACGGAGGTGCGGTACGCGTTCCACGGCGCCCGGTCGCGGCGGCCCAGCCCGTGGAAGCGCGCCGGCGACTTCGACTTCCACACCACCATCCGCGCCAATCTGGGGCACTACCGGCCGGACGAGAAACGCCTCTACATCGAGCGTCCCCACTTCGTCTCGCGGACGCGGCGGCGGCTCGACCGGTGGCAGCTGATCCTGCTCGTGGACCAGTCGGGCTCCATGGCCGGATCGGTGATCCACGCGTCGGTGACGGCCGCCTGCCTGTGGGGGCTGCCCGGCCTGAAGACGCATCTGGTCACCTTCGACACCAACGTGGTCGACCTGACCTCCCACGTCACCGATCCCGTGGAAGTGCTGATGAAGGTGCAGCTCCATGGGGGGACGGACATCGCGCATGCGGTCGCCTACGGCGCCGGGCTGATCGAGAACCCGCGCCGGACGATCCTCGCGGTGATCAGCGACTTCTACGAGGGCGGCGACCCCCACCACCTCGTCCGCCTGGTGGGTGACCTGGTGGAGCAGGGCACCCACGTGCTGTGCCTCGCGGCGCTGGACGAGGAGGCCAACCCCGACTACGACCGTGGCGTGGCCCAGAAGCTCGCGGACGAGGGCGCCCACGTCGGCGCGTTGACGCCGGGTGAGCTGGCAGGGTTCGTGGCGGAACGGATCGGCCGATGACCCGCGCCGACCTGCTGGCCCTGACCCCCGACTCGCTGGCGGCGCTCGCCAACCGGGGTCTGGTCAAGCGCGCCACCCGGGACCTCGACGCGGGCAGGGCCCCGCAGGTGAGCGTCGACGCCGACGGCACGGTGCGCGGATCGTTCCCCGACGGCGTCGAGGTGACGCTGCCCGCGGACGGCGGTCTGGAGGGCGCGTCGTGCACCTGCGCGGCCACGGGCATGTGCCGCCACCGGATCGGGCTCGTCCTCGCCTACCAGCGGCAGGCCGCGTCCGAACCCGCCTCCGACCCCGCCTCCCCGGCCGGTGAGCCGGAGACCGCGCCGCCCGTCCGGGAGTGGTCGCCCGGCGCGTTCGACGACGACGCGCTCGTCCGCGCCCTCGGGGAACGGGCGCTGTCCGCCGCGCGCCGCACCTACCGCGCCGGATACACGGCGCGCGTGCACCGCCCGGACGCCGCCGACCCGGTCGCGTACGTGGAGCTGTCGACCTGCACGGTGCGGTTCCTGGTGCCGGGCGAGTTCGGGTACGTGCACACCGACGCCGTGCCGGCGATGCGCGGCGAGGTCATCGCGCTGGCCGTCTGGGCGTTCCGGGAGGCCGACGAGCGGGGCCTGACCGGCACCGACGTCCACGTGGACGTCGGCGGCGGGGACACGGGCGGGGACGGCGACACGGGCGGGGACGGGCGGCCGGCGGCCGCGTCGGGTCTGGAACGGGTGCTCGGCCTGGTCGACCAGGTGCTGCTGGACGGGGCGATGCACGCCGGTCCCATGCTCGGCGCCGCGCTGCGCCGGGCGTCGCGCGAACTGACCGCGAGGAACCTGCACTGGCCCGCCGCCGC
Source organism: Spirillospora sp. (assembly GCA_036564055.1). Classification (GTDB taxonomy): domain Bacteria; phylum Actinomycetota; class Actinomycetes; order Streptosporangiales; family Streptosporangiaceae; genus Spirillospora. Next base: position 9,311 of record DATCLF010000165.1, on the reverse strand, counting down.
GTTCGACGACCTGGCCGGTCAGCTCGCCGCCTACCGCGAGCGCGCCGCCGCCCACGAACCCGAACGGGTGGCCGCGCTGATCACCGAGGTGCGTGCCCGGCACCGCGCGGCCCGGCGCGGGGCCGTCCCCCGCTCGCAGGTGCTCGGCACCGGCGAGACCGCGGAGACGCCGCTGCGTCACGTGCGTCTCACGGCACTGGGCTGCCGGATCCGCGGCAAGGACTCCGAGCGCACGGCCGAGGTTTATCTCGCCCATCCCACCGCGGGCGTCGTCCTGGTGCTGAAGCGCCGATGGAAGGCGACCGAGGACAAGCCGCTGTTCGGGCACGACCTGGCGTCCCGGAGAATCGCCGGTGTCGCGTTGGGGGCGCTCGCCACGGCCAACGTCGTCTCCGACAACGCGACCCGCAGCCCGAGCCGCGTGGTGCAGCTCTCCGCCGGGCGGGTGTCGAAGACGACGGTGATGCCGGTCGGCGCCTCCTGGGGCGACCTTCCCGCCGCGCTGCTGGTCCGGGACCTGCGGGCGCCGGCCGCCGAGCCGGCGGAACCTCCGCGTCTGGTCCGGCCGCGCGTGGAGGCCGAGTCGGTGCGGGTCGTGGAGGTCGCCGAGGTCGGCGACATCGGCTATCACCCGGGCGCCCAGCGGCTCCAGGCGACGATCCGCGACGCGGAGGGCGCGTCCGCCGTCATCTCCCGCGAATACTCTCCGTACAGCCCCGGGGGGCTGGACTGCCTCGCGGCTGCCCTGAAAGCCGGGCCCCGCTACGTCAGCGGATCGATCCGGCGCTCCCACGGCACCCTCATCGTGGATCCCATCGCCGTGCTGACCGATGATGGCGTCACCGTCCCCGATCTGGCCCCCGGCGACGGCTCCGCCTCGCTCGATCCGCTCGCCGCGCGGGAGCGCGATCCTCTCACCGACGCCCTCGCCGAAGGGCTGGCGGCCTGCGCCGACGCCGCGCACCGCGGGCTGCGGCACGTCCCGCGCGGCACCCGCGCCGGCATCGCCCGCGCCGCGAAACTTCTGAACGAGGTCGGCCTCACCGGCACCGCGACTCTGCTGAACGATCTCGTCCTGGCCCTGGACGGCGGTGACGCCGAGCGGATGGTCCGGGCCTGGGTGGACGCGCAGATCCGCCTTCTCACCGCGACCGAGCTGCGCTGAGCCGGACGCGCGTCCACCCCCTCTTCACACCCGCGTCTCACATTCACGTCCTCGCGTCCGCACCTGGCCGGACTCGGCTGTTCCCCACGTGACGCCCCTTGACGGCGTCGGCGCATGTTGTCATAGTCACATCATATTTAGGACACGCTGATCAAATATCGGACAAGTTCTCGGCACTGCAGCAACGAAGCCGTCAGTGTCTCCGCCGAGGCGCGCCGGCGGCCGGGTGCGCCGGGGCGGATCTGCGCGCAGGGGCGACGCCGGACCGGAAGCGAGGAACGATGACGGATCTCAAGGATCTGGAGCAGCGGCTCCAGCGAGCCGAGGACCAGCTGGAGCTTCTCCGCCTGGAGGGCGCGTACGCGTACTACTACGACAGCGGCGACGGGCAGGCGTGGGCGAACCTGTTCACCGAGGACGGGGTCTACTCGGGGCGTGCGATGCCCGGCATGGGCGAGCCGAACTTCATCCAGGGGCGCGCGAACCTGGCCAAGTTCTGCGAGACCGACCGGGTGAGCTGCGTGCACATGCTGAACCTGCCGCACTTCGAGATCGACGGGGACCGGGCCACCGCCCGCATCCACCTCCAGCACCGCGGCAAGTCGATCGACGAGTACGGCCGTCCCGTCCAGACCCGGGCGGTCGGGTTCTACGACGTCGCCTACCGCCGCACCGACGAGGGATGGCGGATCCATCGGCGGGTCACGAACTTCTACGACCGGCGCGTGCACATCGCCTTCGGCTACGAGCCGTCCGTGTCGGACCTCGAGGTTCCGCCCCTTCCGGAATCCGGCGAATACCCGTACCGAGACGCCCGGGGCTGAGCCGCGTTCCGCCGCACTGTTCTGCCGCACCGCGGGGGCGTGGCTGGACATCGGCCCTGGCAGGAGGCCTTTCGGCTCTGACTTAACCTTGACGCCCGCTGTGACGCGGGACACAATCCGGTTGTCCCAATTTCGTTACGGACGGTCCGAAAATCGGACATGGGATGGAGAGAAACGTGTCCTGACTCCGGGGCTCGTTAACTGGAAGGGACGGCATCCCGATGCTCATCCGACGTTCACTTCGCACAGGATGGAGCGCACTGGCCTGTGCGGCCGCGCTGGCTCTGACCGCCGCCGGCTGCGGCGCGGTCAACGGCTCCGGAGGCTCCGACGGAGCGATCAAGATCGGCGGCACCTGCCCGCTGAGCGGGCCCACCGCCATGGCCGGGCAGCGGTGCACCGCTTTCAAGGCCTACTTCGACTACCTCAACGACAAGGGCGGGATCAAAGGCCGCAAGGTCGAGTACGTCCTGCGCGACGACGCCTACAACCCCTCCACGACGATCCAGGTCAGCCGCCAGCTCGTCGAGCGGGACCGCGTGATCGCCACCGCCGACTCCATCGGCACCGCGACCCAGCTCGCCGTCCGCGACTACTTCAACCAGAAGAAGATCCCCCAGCTCTTCGTCGCCTCGGCCGCCACACCGTTCTCGGCCGAGTACAAGAAGTACCCGTACACGATGTCGTGGGACGTGCCGGCCCCGATCTCGGGGGCGCTGTACGCCAAGGACATCGCCACCAACTTCCCCGGCAAGACGGTCGCCGTCATCTACCAGGACGACGACGCCGGCAAGAGCTACCTGTCCGGGTTCGAGGACGAGGCCGAGAAGAGCGGCGTCAAGATCGTCGCCAAGCAGGGGTACGACCCGACCGCCACGAGCGTGACCGGGCAGATCTCGGCGCTCAAGCAGAGCAAGGCCGACATCCTGGTCAGCTTCGCCGTCCCCGGCTTCACCCCGAAGATCCTCGCGGCGGCCTACAGCCAGAACTGGTCGCCGGTGAAGTACATCGACCCAGGGTCGGGCAGCAACGCGGCGGTGCTCAACTCCGTCGCCAAGCAGGCCGGGTCGCCCGACGCCGTGGAGGGCGTGCGGTCGGGCACCTTCTTCAAGGACCCGAACGATCCCAAGGCGGCGTCCGACGAGGGCATCAAGCTCTACAAGGAGATCATGGCCGGGTACTGCAAGGGCTGTGACGTGAGCTCGCAGTACTACCTGATGGGGATCGCCACGGCCTGGAGCTTCGCCGAGATGCTGAAGAGCATCGAGGGCGACATCACGTCCGAGAGCATCCTCGAGGCCAGCAAGAGGCTCAACCAGGCCAACAACCCCTTCCTGCTGGACGGGATGGTCGTGGCCACCTCCGCCGAGGACCGGCAGCCGCTCAACCAGCAGGGAATGGCGGAGTTCAAGGACGGACGTTACGTGCTCATCGGCGACCTCATCACCCACTCGTAGCGGAAGCGAGGCCATGTACTTCTCGGGAGGCTTCGACGAGAGCACGGACGTCGTCGTGGTCGGCTTCGGCACCGCGGGGGCGACCGCGGCCCTCACGGCGCAGGAGGCGGGGGCGGAGGTCGTCCTGCTGGACAAGCAGCCCGCCGACGACCGGCGGCCCAACAGCCGCTACTCCGGCGGCTTCCTGATGGTGCTCGACGACCCGGAGGCGGCGATCGGCTACCTGACCGCGCTCTACGAGGTGACCAACGACCCGGCGCGGCACGACGCCGAGCTGATCCGCACCTGGGCCGAGGAGGTCGCGGCGAACCCGCGGTGGCTCGACGAGCTCGGCTGCGCCCACGCCGAGGGCGGCCGGGGAGGCGAGCACCGGTCCCTCCCCGGATGGGAGACCGTCGGCTTCCGGCGCGTGCTGGGCGCGCCGGACGCGGGCGACGCGCTTCCCGGATGCCCGCTGTTCGGCTTCCTGGACGCGGAGGTGTCCCGCCGGGGCATCGAACGCCGGTTCTCGACCCGGGCGCGGTGGCTGCTCACCGACGCCGGCGGGGCGGTCATCGGCGTGGAGGTCGAGCGGGACGGCGTCGTCCGGCGCATCGGCGCGAGGCGCGGCGTCGTCCTGACCACGGGAGGCTACGAGTCGAGCGAGGAGCTGAAACAGCGGTACTTCCCCGTGCCGCACGCCTACTTCTACGGCACCGAGCGCAACACCGGCGACGGCATCACGATGGCCATGGAGGTCGGCGCCGACCTGTGGCACATGAACGGCTGGCCGGGCCACCTGGTCGCCCACTTCGAGGACTGCGACTACACCGGCGGCTTCCACCCGGACTACTGGGGCACGGGACGCTTCGCCCTGGCCGAGGGCAGCGAACCGCACGGCGGGGTCATCCTCGTCGACGGTGAGGGCGCCCGATTCACCTGTGAGCCCGGCGTCCAGCACGCGACGAACCTTGAGGTGCTGTCCATGGACGCCGCGCACCTCAGGTTCCCGAGGATCCCCGTGTGGTGGGTCTTCGACGAGGAGCGGATGCGGGCCGGACCGCTGGTCACGACCGGCGCCGGTCCGGCCGGTCCCGTCGGGGACTACACGTGGAGCGAGGACAACACGGCCGAGCTCGAACGCGGCTGGATCCGGTCCGGGGACGGCGTCGCGGCGCTCGCCCGCGCGTGCGGGTTCGACGAGGCCGTGTTCTCCGGCACCGTCGACGCCTACAACGAGGCGTGCGCGACCGGCCGCGACCCGTTCGGCCGTCCCGCGGAGACGCTCGTGCCGTTGAAGGGTGGGCGCCTGTACGCGATGCCGCTCCACCCGGGCGGTTCGCACACCGTGGGCGGGCCCCGCCGGGACGCGCGGGCGCGGGTGCTGTCGGTGCGGGGCGGCCCGATCCCCGGGCTCTACTCGGCCGGGGAGCTCGGCTCCATGCACGGCCTGCTGTACCCGAACGGCGGGGCGAGCCTGGCCGAGTGCCTGGCCTTCGGGCGGGTGGCCGGACGCGAGGCCGCGGCCCGCGACGCCGGATCGGGAGGCTGAGTCAGCGCGCCGGAAGGCTGAGTCAGCGCAGCGTGTCGCGCGGGGGCGGCGGCATGCCCGGAAGGGCGAGGAGGCCGCCGTCCACCACCAGGTCCGTCCCGGTGAGGTAGGAGCTGCGCCGGGAGGCCAGGAACAGCACGGCCTCGGCGACCTCGCCGGGCGAGGACGGCCGGCCGAGCGGCAGGAAGTCGTAGTAGTCCGCCGGCCGGCCGCCCTCGGCGATCTCGCTGAGCATGGGCGTGTCGACGTACCCGGGCAGGATCGCGTTGACGCGGATCCCCCAGGGGCCGAGTTCGAGGGCGGCGGCCTTGGTCAGGCCGCGCAGCGCCCATTTGGAGGTGACGTATGAGGACGCGTTCCACGACCCGCGGTCCGCGACCACCGAGCAGATGTTGACGATCGAGCCTCCGCCCGCGCGGCGCATGAGCGGCGCCAGGTGCCGCATGCCGAGCTGGGGACCGACGAGGTTGACCTTCAGCATCCGTTCCAAGTCCTCCGCGGACTCGTCGCGCAGGGGCCGGAACCAGTGAACGCCCGCGTTGTTGACGAGGACGCGGACGGGCGGGTCGTCGGCGAGGTCGTCGACCAGGCGGCGCCAGTCCTCGTCCCTGGTCACGTCCAGGCCCACGCCCCTGACCCGGCCGTCGACGCCCGCCGCGGTCTCGGACACCGCCTCGGCGTCGACGTCGGCCGCGACGACGTTCGCGCCGACCCGCGCGAACAGCGCCGCCTCGGCGGCTCCCTGCCCGCGCGCCGCCCCCGTCACGACCACGGTCGTGTCCTGCCAGTCGTCGGTCTCCACGTCCACGGCTCCTCTGCATGCGTCCTTTTATCGGACAAATTGTCGCAAATATGTAACCGGATTGTGCAGTCGTCATGGACGGGCGTCAAGGAGACCGCGCGTCGGCCGACCCGCGGGATGCCGGCGGCAGGCCGTTGACAGCGGTTCCGGCCGATCCGAGCATGACCGTTATACGTACATGTTCATCTGATATCGGACAGACGGGAGAGCCGATGAGCGGGGAGAAGACGGCGGTGGTCACCGGGGCGGGGGGCGGCATCGGCCTGGCCGTCGTGGACCGGCTGGTCGCCGAGGGCGTGTCGGTGGTGGCCGTCGACCGGGACGAGCGCGGCCTCGCCAAGGCGGCCGAGCGGCCGGGCGTCACCCCTCGGGTCGCCGACCTCGGCGATCGCGGCACCTGGCCCGAGCTCGTCGCGGAGGTGGATCGCGTCGACTACCTGGTCAACGCGGCCGGGGTGGTCTCCGTCGTGCCGATCCCCGACATCACCGTCGAGGAGTGGGACCGCGTCATGCGCGTGAACGCCGAGGCGCTGTTCTTCCTGTGCCAGGGGTTCGCCGAGCGCATGGAGAGCGGGGCGGCCATCGTCAACGTCTCCTCGACCGCCGCCAAGACCGGCGCGGTCGCCGAGGCCGCGGTGTACGCGGCCTCGAAGGCGGCCGTCCTGTCCATCACGCGCAGCTTCGCCACGTATCTCGCGCCGCGCGGGGTGCGGGTCAACGCCGTCTGCCCCGGCGTCATCGACACGCTCATGAACGACACGGTCGCCCGGGAGCTCGCCGCCATCCGCCTGGACGACCCCGATCGGGTCCGGGGCGCGCGGGCGACGAGCGTGCCCCTGGGCCGCGAGGGCGAGCCCCGCGAATGCGCGGCCGCCATCTGGTTCCTGCTCTCCGACGGCGCCTCCTACATCACCGGCCAGAACCTCAACGTGTCCGGCGGGCAGGTCACCTGGGGATGACGCGGGAGGTCAACGGCGGTCCACGTGCCGCATGCAGATGGTTGACGACGCGAGTGATACACGGCACAGTGACACATATGCGGAACGAAAAGTCCTATATATGGACATCCGATGGCGGCAACGTCGCCGTCTGAAGGCACCACCCCCCGAAAGGCGCACCCACGTTGAGCCACGTGTCCAAGTCGTTGGAGGATCCCCGAGCGGAGTCCCCCGGGCCACCGGCCGAGGAGCCCGCGGACCTGCTCGTGGTCGATGGGGTCGGCGTCGAGTTCGGCGGCGTCACCGCCCTGCGCGACCTGTCGTTCGCCGTCGCCGAGGGCACCGTCCACGCCATGATCGGGCCGAACGGGGCCGGCAAGACCACGGCGTTCAACTGCATCACCCGCACCCAGCGCCCGTCGTCCGGCGAGATCCGGTACCGGGACCTGAGCCTGCTGCGCGTCGCGCCCGCCAAGCTGCCCGGGCTCGGCATCATGCGGACCTTCCAGCACCCGCAGTTCTGCCCCAGCCTCACGGTGGTCGAGAACGTTCTCCTGGGCTACCACAGCCGGACCCGGGTGGGCTGGCTGCCGTGGCTCACGCGCTCGCCGGCGGCCCGCCGCGAGGAACGGGCGGCCATCGACGAGGGATACGAGATCCTCAGGACGCTCGACCTCGAACGGTTCGCCCGGCAGCAGGCCGACCGGCTTCCCTACGCGGCCCTCAAACGCGTGGAACTGGCACGCGCCCTCATCGCCCGGCCCAAGCTGCTGCTCCTCGACGAACCCGCGGCCGGGCTGACCACCGAGGACGTCGAGAAGTTCGGAGACATCCTGCTGCGCCTCAACACGGAGCAGGGGATCACGATCCTCGTCATCGAGCACAACCTCACGTTCGTCGACCGGCTGGCGAAGAAGGTGACGGTGCTCGTCGACGGCCACGTCGTCGCCGAGGGCACCCTCGCCGAGGTCCGGGAGATCCCGATCGTGCGTGAGGCGTTTCTGGGAAAGGCGCGCCGATGAGCTTCCTGGAGCTGGACCACGTCTCGGCCCGCTACGGCACCATCCCGGCCCTGTTCGACGTGAGCCTGTCCGTCGGGCGGGGCGAGACCGTCGCGCTGCTCGGAGCCAACGGCGCCGGCAAGACCACGACCCTCCGGTCGATCTCACGGCTGGTCCGCACGTCCGGACGCATCACCCTCGACGGCCGGGACCTCACCGGGATGAGCACCGCCGAGGTGGCCCGGGCCGGGGTCGCGCACGTCCCCGAGGGCCGCGGCACCCTGGTCGAGCTGACCGTGCGGGAGAACCTGGTGCTGGGCGGCTACGGCGCCGGCCGCAGGGAGATCCGCCGCCGGATGCACGACGTCTTCGACACCCTGCCCCGCCTCGCCGAGCGCAAGGACCAGCGGGCCGGGACGCTCAGCGGCGGGGAGCAGCAGATGCTCGCGATCGGCCGGGCGCTCATGTCGGAGCCGAGGCTCCTCCTGCTGGACGAACCCTCGCTCGGTCTGTCGCCGCGCACCACCGCGGACGTCTACGAGCTCATCCAGCGGACGATCCGGGAACGCGACATGACCGTCGTCCTCGCCGAACAGGACGTGGGCTACGCGATGGAGGTCGCCGACCGCGCCTACGTGCTGCAGACCGGCTACGCCAAGGACGCCGGCCCGACCGATGACCTCCACGTCAGCCTCGTGAACCAGTACCTCGCCTAGGAATCCGGGCGGTCACCATGACGCAGTTCATCCAGCAGTTGGTCATCGGCCTCGCCGACGGGACGATCTTCGCGATCCTCGGCCTCGCGCTCGTGGTCGTGCACCGCGTGACCGGGACGATCAACTTCGCCCAGGGCGAGATGGCGACCTTGAGCGCGTTCGTCGCCTGGACGGTCATCACCAGGTCCGGCTGGCCCTACCCGCTCGCCTTCGTCTTCGCGCTCGTCGTCTCGTTCCTGCTGGGCGCGGCGCTCCACAGCACCCTGGTCCGCCCGGTGGTCAAACGAGGCGGGCTCGAACTCATCCTGCTCACGGTCGGGCTGTTCTACCTCATCAACGGCGTGTGCGGGTTGATCTGGGGCTACTCGACCAGGAGCTTCCCCTCGCCGTTCGACAACCGCCCGGTCGACGTCCTCGGCGTCTACCTCCCCCAGCGGCAGATCGCCATTCTCGCGATCGCCATCGTCCTCGTGCTGCTGTGCGCGGCGTTCTTCCGGCTCACCAACTTCGGCCTCGCCATGCGCGCCGCCGCGCTCCAGCCCACCGAGAGCGGGCTCCTCGGCATCTCCGTGTTCAAGGTCCAGGTCGTCGGGTGGGGGATCGCGGCCTCGATCGGCGCGGTGGCCGGCATCCTCGTCGCGCCGGTCCAGGTGCTGGAGCCGAACATGCTGCAGCCCCCGCTGCTGTTCGCCTTCGCCGCGGTCGTGCTCGGGGGCACCGACAGCATGCTGGGCAGCGTCGTCGGCGGCCTGCTCGTGGGCGTGATCGTCAACTTCGCGAACTACCTCATGCCGAATCTGCAGACGCTCAACGCCGTCATCGCCTTCGGCGTGATCGTCGCCGTCCTCTACGTGAAGCCCAACGGCCTGTTCGGCCG
>DATCLF010000164.1:0-6074 GCA_036564055.1 Spirillospora sp. | reverse complement strand
GATCCGATCCGCGCGGATCGGGCGGCGCGCCCCGGTGGCGGCCGCGTTGTCCCTGGCGCTGGCGGCCGACGTCCTCATGGGCGTGCTGGTGTTCGGCGCCGGTGCGGGCACGGGGCTGCCGGCGGGCGGGTCACTGCTGGTGGGCGCGGCCATGGCGGCGTCCGGCATGTTCTTCGCGGCGCTGACGGCCGCCGCGGTACAGGTCTTCGAGAGCGCCCGAACCGCCTATGGGGTCGTCACGGCGGTGCTCGGTGCCGCGTTCGTGCTGCGCGCCATCGGGGACGTCGGGGACGGGACGGTGTCCTGGGCCTCTCCGATCGGCTGGGCCCAGCGCACCTTCCCCTACACCGAGGACCGATGGTGGCCGCTGCTGCTCCCGCTGCTGGGTGCCGCGATACTCGCCGCGGTCGCCTTCACTCTGCTGGAGCGGCGCGACTTCGCCGCCGGGCTCCTGCCCCCGCGCGTCGGGGAGCAGGCGCAAAGAGAACGAGCGCGGAAAGAACATGAGGTGAACCGATGCCGGTCACGTCGACCACGGAGAGGATCGCGCGGCGGCACGTCGTCCGGTCCCAGATCGAACAGTTCTACGCCGAGCAGATGGCGCTCCTGGACGAAGGCGACGCCGAACGGTGGGTGGACACCTTCGTCGACGACGGGGTCTTCGTCCCGCCGGGGGGCGCGCCGGAGGTGAAGGGCCAGTCCGCCCTGCTGGAGGGCACGAAGGCCACGGTCGCGCGGCTGGCGGAGGCCGGCACCGTCCGGCGGCACGCGCTGACCAACCTCAACCTCGTGGCCGTCGTCGAGGGCGGCGCCCAGGTGACGGCCTACGTGCTGGTCGTCGACTCGACCGCGGGCGAGACCCGGATCACCACGTGCACCGTCATGCGCGACCAGCTCGTCTCGGACGGGGAGCACTGGTACGTGGCCCGGCGCGTGGTGACCCGCGACGACCTCGACGCGCCCGCACCGTCGGAGGCGACGTGACCGTATCGGCCGAGAGCGGAACGACCACCCGGCCCGACCCCGATCGCGCCGGGTCCGACGTGCCGGCAGTCGCCGTCGTCGGGCTGGGATACGTGGGATCCTGCATCGCCGCCGCGCTGGCCGAACGCGGCCTGCGCGTCACCGGCGTGGACGTCGACGCCGGCCTCGTCGAGGAACTGAACCAGGGCCGCTGCCGGTTCAGGGAGGACCGGCTGGCAGATCTGATCGCAGGGACGGTCGCCGCCGGGCGGTTGCGCGCCACGACCGACCACGCCGCCGCGGCGGACGCGGACGTCGTGCTCCTCACCGTGGGCACCCCGGTCCGCGACGGCGGCTCCCTGGCCGACGGGCAGCTGCGGGCCGCCTGCTCGGCGCTCGCCGGCCACCTCCGCCCCGGACAGCTGCTGATGGTCAAGAGCACGGTGCCGCCGGGCACGACGCGCGACGTCGTGCTGCCGCTCGTGGAGCGTCCGGGCCTGCGCGTCGGCGCGGACCTGCGGCTGGCGTTCGTCCCCGAGCGGCTCGCCGAGGGGACCGCGCTGCACGAGCTGCGCACCTTCCCCGCGGTCGTGGGCGGCGTGGACGCCGCCAGCGCGCGGGCGGCCGCGGCCTTCTGGCGGCGGACGTTCGGAGTGGAGACGATCGTCATGGACTCGCTGGAGGCCGCCGAGATCGTGAAGCTGGCGGACAACTGGTGGATCGACCTGAACATCGCCCTCGCCAACGAGCTCGCGAGGTTCTGCTCGCTGTTCGAGGTGGACGTCCTCGACGTCATCGCGGCCGCGAACACGATCCCCAAGGGATCCGGCCGCGTGAACATCCTGCTCGCGAGCGTCGGCGTCGGCGGCTCCTGCCTGACCAAGGATCCGTGGATGGTGCACGCGGAGGCGGCGCGGCGCGGCCTGGACGTCACGACCCCGGCGGCGGGACGCGCCGTGAACGCGGCCATGCCGGGACACACCGCGCGGATGATCGTCGATGGGCTCCTCGCGGTGGGCAAGGACCCGGCCGCCGCCCGGATCGCGGTGCTCGGCCTCGCGTTCAAGAACGACACCGGTGACCTGCGCGAGACACCGGCCCGCGAGGTCGTGGAGACGCTCGCCAAGGCGGGCGCCGACCTGCGCCTGCACGACCCGCTGGTCGACCCCGCGGCGGCGAGGCAGATGTTCGGCCTGCCCCTGGCCGAGAGCCTGCGCGACGCCGTGCGGGACGCCGACTGCGTCGCGATCCTCGCCTATCACCGGGAGTTCCACGGCATCGACCTCGGCGCCCTGCCGGTCGCCCCCTCGTGCCTGCTGGTGGACGGGCGCGCCTACTTCCCGAAGGAGAGGATCTCCGCGCTCTGCGCGCAGGGCTTCCGCTACCGCGCGATCGGACGTCCGGCATGCCGCGCGTAGTGGTGACCGGCGGGTGCGGGTTCGTCGGCTCGCACCTCGCCGAGGCGCTCGTCCGGCGCGGCGACGAGGTGGTGATCGTCGACAGCGTCCCGCCGGCCGCGGTGCCGGACGAGGTCCGCGGGCACGCCGCGTACGTCCAGGCCGACGTCCGCGATCCCGACGGGCTCGCCAAGGCGATCATCCCGGGCGTCGACACGGTGTTCCACCTGGCGTCCGTGGTGGGCGTCGACCGTTACCTGAGCCGGCCGCTCGACGTCATCGACATCAACGTCGGCGGCGCCCGCAACGTGCTGGAGGCGGCGCTGAAGGCGGGGGCGCGGGTGCTGATGGCGAGCACGAGCGAGGTGTTCGGCAAGAACCCGGCGGTGCCGTGGCCGGAGGACGGCGACCGGGTCGTCGGCGCGACCTCCGCGGACCGCTGGACGTACTCCACCAGCAAGGCCCTGGCCGAGCACCTGACCTACGCGTTCGTCCGGCAGCACGGGCTCGACGCCACCATCGTCCGGTACTTCAACGTGTACGGGCCGCGGCAGCGTCCGGCGTACGTCATCAGCCGGTCCGTGCACCGCGCGTTGAACGGGCAGCCCCCCGTCGTCTACGACGGGGGAGGCCAGACCCGCTGCTTCACCTACGTCGACGACGCGGTGGAGGGAACCCTGCGGGCCGCCGCGCACCCGGGCGGGGGTTCGTTCAACCTGGGCGGCACGGAGGAGACGACGGTCGCGGAGGCCGTCGCCCTGGTCGCGCGGATGACGGGTTTCGACGGCGAGTGCACGGTGGTCGACGCCGGCGAGCGGCTCGGGGCCGGCTACGAGGACCTGCAACGCCGCGTCCCGGACACGACGCGGGCCCGGACGCTCCTGGGATGGGAGTGCGCGACGAAGCTCCGCGAGGGAGTGGCCAAGACCATCGAATGGGCGCGTGACCATCCCGAGTGGCTCGCGATGAAGGACAGCGGGGCCGCCTGACATCACCCGCGTACAGGCGATGGGCCTCCGCGTCCCCCGGCGGAGTCGCGGCGCCCGCGGCCCGGGCGTCAGGCGCCGAACCTGGACGCGAGGCCGTGTTCCAGCATGTCGAACGCCGTCTCGGCGCGGGCGACCGCCTCCGGGTAGACGTCGTCGGCGCGGAGCCCGGCGCGCATGTCCTGGGCGTTGCGGTCGGCCAGGACGCGCTGGGTGCCGAAGACGTGGGCCGCGGCGACGCGCACGGTGACGTCGTCCTCCTCGACTCCGGTCTCGGCGAGCGCCTCGGCCAGCGCCGCCTCCGCCCGCAGCATGTAGCCGGACAGGCGGGCGAGCAGCGACGGCGTCGAGTACAGGAGGTTGTGGAAGACGAGGGCCTCGGGCGTGTCGTTGAGGCCGGTGAGGATGTCGCGGCGGGCGAGCCCGTCCAGGAAGTGCCGGCGGAGCGCGGCGATCGGCGACTCTCCCGGCGCGCGGCCCCGCACGATGTCGGCGGGCTCGCTCTCCTGTTCGGAGAACCGGTGCAGGACCAGATCCTCCTTGGTGGGGAAGTACGCGAAGAGGGTCGGCTTGGACACCTCGGCCGCGGCGGCGATGTCGGCGACGTGCACCCGGTCGAAGCCCGACTCCGCGAACATCGCGAACGCGGCCTTCAGGATCGCCTCGCGCGTGCGCTGCTTCTTGCGCTCCCTGAGCCCCGGCTCGGCCATCGGCGGACAGGGGCGCGGTGCCGACGCGGGAACCGTTCCCCCTCCTCCTCTCCTGACATTCCGGCAGGTACCTGCCCATACCTTACTGACGATCTTGTCGCCGCCGGCGTCCCGCGCCGCCCGGATCGGCGTGCGGATCGGCGCACCGGCGGCGGGGCCCGCGGCCGACCTGGCGGGCATCGCGTCCGAGGTAAGATGCTGACTCGGTCAGAATCTTAACCGAGTCAGGTTTTCCGCCTCATGCCGCCGGCGTCCCCGACCTTGCGAGGTGATCTGGATGACGCACGACCCCGCCCCGGCCGACCCCGAAATCCTCGCCGAGCGCGCCTACCTGCGGATGTGCCGGGAGGCCCTGCGGGCCATGCGCGACGCCGTCCTCACCACCGAGACGGTCCAGGGCGACGCCTTCGTCGACAAGTACAACAACGCGATCATCCGGGAGGCCCGGGCCCAGCGCGCCGAGCAGCTCCTCGACCTGCCCGACGTCCCGCTGTTCTTCGGGCGGCTGGACTACCCGCCCGGCGAGTTCGAGGAGCTCGGCTACGACGGGGCGGGGCCCGGCAGGCGCGGGGACGACGAGGGCCCCCGGGACACGCTCATGTACATCGGGCGCCGCGCCGTCCGCGACGTCGGCGGCACCCCGCTGGTCGTGGACTGGCGCGCCCCGGTCGGGAGGGCCTTCTACCAGGCCGGCCCCAGGAACCCCATGCGTGTGCGCAGGCGCCGCCGCTACGGGTTCGACGCCGGCGGCGAGCTGACGGCGTACGAGGACGAGATCATCGAGGGGACGCGCGCCGACGGGCCCCGCGGGCCGAGCGCCCTGCTGACCGCCGAGCTGGAACGGCCCCGCTCCGGTCCGATGCGCGACATCGTGGCCACCATCCAGCCCGAGCAGGACGACATCGTGCGCGCCCCGCTCGACCGGACCGTGTGCGTCCAGGGCGCGCCCGGCACCGGGAAGACGGCGGTCGGCCTGCACCGGCTCGCCTACCTGCTCTACACCGACCGGGAGCGGCTGAAGCGGGGCGGAACCGTGATCATCGGGCCGAACCGGTCGTTCCTCGCCTACATCCGCAACGTCCTCCCGGCGCTGGGCGAGGTCGGCGTCACGCAGACGACCGTGGAGGAGTTCCTCGATTCCGGCGGCGTCGAGGTCCGCCGCGAGGACGACCCGGAGGCCGCCCGGATCAAGGGCGACGCCCGGATGGCCGAGGTGATCCGGCGGGACCTGTGGTCCCGCGTCCGGCCGCCCGAGGAGGACCTCGTCGCCGAGGTGGGCGGCCGACGCTGGCGCCTGGACCGGGACGAGGTCGCCGAGATCCTCCGCGAGTGCCGGGACAGCGACGTCTCCTACAACGCCGGCCGCGAGCTGCTCACGCAGCGGATCGCGACCGCCGTCATCCGCCTGATGGAACGGTCGGGCAAGATCGGCGACGGCCGTACGCGCGGCACGGTGCGGCGGAGCTCGGCGATCAAGACGGCCGTCGCCGAGATGTGGCCGAGGGCCGAGGCGGCCAAGCTCGTCCTCGGGCTGCTCACCGATCGCGAGCGGCTCGCCCGCGCCGCCGACGGCCTGCTCGACCCCGAGGAGCAGGAGGCCGTGCTGCTGCCCGGCAAGCCGCGCAGCGTCAAGTCGGCCCGCTGGTCGCCGGCCGACCTCGCGCTCATCGACGAGGCGTCCAACCTGCTCGACCGGCAGAGCGGCCTCGCCCACGTGGTGGTCGACGAGGCGCAGGACCTCAGCCCGATGCTGTGCCGCGCCATCGCGCGCCGTTCCGCCGGGTCCTGCACCGTCCTCGGCGACCTCGCCCAGGCGACCAGCCCGGCGGCGCCCGGTGACTGGGAGACCCTCCTGTCCCACCTCGGCAAGCCCGGCGGCGAGATCGTCGAGCTGGACCGTGGGTACCGGGTGCCCGCCCAGATCCTCGACTACGCGGCCCGCCTGCTCCCGCGGATCGCCCCGGGACTGCGCAGCCCCGCGTCGGCCCGCCAGTCCGTCGACGCGCTGCAGGTGACCG
>DATCLF010000163.1:0-9132 GCA_036564055.1 Spirillospora sp. | reverse complement strand
GAGAACCCCACGGAAAGGGAAAGAGATGACGCACATAGACGACGACATGCGTTCGATCGTGGAGAGCGCGCGTCTGTCCTTCGTGGCCACGGTGTGCCCCGACGGATCGCCCAACCTCTCGCCGAAGGGCTCCGTCCGCGTGTACGACGACGAGCACCTGGCCTTCATGGACATCGCCTCGCCGAACACGATCGAGAACCTCCGGCACGACCCCCGGATCGAGATCAACTCGATCGACGTCTTCCGGCGGCGGGGATACAGGTTCAAGGGGACGGCCGAGTTCCGCGAACCCGGCGACCCGGTGTACACGTGGCTGCGCGACTGGCTCGTGGACGTGAACGGCCCGGGCTATCCCGCCAACCGTCTCGTCCTGGTGCACGTGGAGCGCGTCCTTCCCGTCCTGTCGCCCGCCTACACGTTCGGCAACGCCGAAGAGGCCGACCTGGTGAAGGCGTGGTCGGAGCGGTACAACGCCGACCTCGGTGCCGACGGATGAGCGGTACGCCCGGCACGATGGCAGCCGCCTACATCACGGAACTCGGCCCCGCCGACGAGATCCGGATCGGGCGGCTGCCCGTACCGTCGCCCGGACCCTCGGAGATCCTGGTGAGAACGGAGGCGCTCGCCGTCAACCACGTGGACACCTTCGTGCGATCCGGCGCCTACCGGACGGCCCTGAGCTTCCCCTTCATCATCGGGCGCGACCTCGTGGGCACCGTGGAGACCCCCGGCCCCGGTTTCGCCCCCGGTGACCGGGTCTGGTGCAACAGCCTCGGCCATGACGGCCGGCAGGGCTCGTTCGCCGAGTACGCCGTCGTTCCCGCCGACAGGCTGTACCACCTGCCCGCCGGCGTGGACCCGGTGGACGCGGTCGCGTCCCTGCACACGGCCGCGACCGCGTACATCGGCCTGTTCCGCGAGGCCGGGATCCGGCCCGGGGAGACGGTCGTGGTGTGCGGTGCCGGCGGCGGCGTCGGCACCGCCGCCGTCCAGCTCGCCTCGGCCGCCGGCGCCCGGGTGGTGGCGACCGCCCGCGAGGAGGACGCCGAGTGGTGCCGCTCCTGCGGCGCGGACGAGGTCGTCGACTACCGCGACCCGGACGTGTACCGGAAGATCGGCGAGCTGGTGCCGGACGGGGTCGACGTCTTCTGGGACAACTCGGGGCGGCACGATCTGGAGCAGACGGTGCCCCTGCTCGCCCGCGGAGGCCGGATGATCATTCTTGCCGGGCTCACGGCGGCGCCCGTCCTGCCGATCGGGGAGCTGTACAAGCGCGACGCCAGCCTCCGCGGGTTCGTGATCAGCAACGCCGCGCCCGGCGACCTGGCCGAGGCGGCGAAGGCGATCAATCACATGCTCGCCCGCGGAACCCTCAGGTCGCGCGTCGCCCTCCGCCTGCCGCTCACCGAGGCCGCCAGGGCGCACCGGCTCCAGGAGTCCCGCGACGCGCTCACCCCTCGCGGCCGCATCGTCGTCATCCCCTGACGCGCCGGCCGCGCCGGCCCGCTGCGGCGTGGGAGACCGCCCGTCGCCCGTTCTCAGCCGGGCGACGGGCGGTTTCCCGTCCTCACCTGCGGGCGGCGGGGTTCGTGGGGCCGTGTCCGGGACTCGTCCCGGCCCCCGTCGGGACGGGTCCCGGACGCCTCAGAGCCAGGGGCCGAGGCTCGGGGCCTCGCGGGCGCGCCCGGTCAGCCACGCGGCCAGCGCGGCGCCCTGCCCGGCGGCCGCGTGCCGGGCCGCGGCCTCCGCGGCCAGGCGCGCGTTGAACTCCTCGGGCAGGTCGGCGAACGTCAGACCGTGCTGCAGGTCGACCGCGTGCACCAACACCTCCCTGGCCCGCATCCACGGGATCTCCTCGGCGGGGACCGTCCGGCCCGTGGCGGTCACCACGGGTCTGCGCCACGCCTCCTCCGGCAGGGCGTCGACGTCCTCCGCCAAGCGGCGCGCCGACTCGTGGACGAGCGCGCGCAGCTCGCCGGCGGGCAGCGCGGCCGTGGCCTCGATCTCCTCGGCGCGCTGCCGCCGGCTCGCGTACATCCGGTTCTCGACTCCGGTGGCGGCCCAGCTCAGCAGACGCCGCAGCGCCTCGGCGTTGCCGTGGACATGGGCGACGACATGGCGGCGCGTCCAGCCCTCCAGGGCGGTGGGCGCCGACAGCTCGTCGTCGGTGAGCCGGTCGACGACGCCGAGGAACAGCCGGGTGCCCTCGTCCATCCAGGTGCGGGGGCTCACGGCGTCCTCGCCGTGTTCTCCAGGCGGCCGATGCCCTCGATCTCGGTCACCACGGTCATGCCGTCGGCCAGGTAGCGCGGCGGCTTACGGGCGTGGCCGACGCCGCCGGGCGTGCCGGTCGCGATGACGTCGCCCGGCCGCAGCGTGACGATCGCGGACGCGTACCGCACCAGCGCCACCGGGTCGAACACCAGGTCGGAGGTGTCGGCCTTCTGCATCACCTCCCCGTCGACGCGGCAGGTGAGCGACAGGGCGGGACGGACCCCGCCGGGCAGCTCGTCGGGGGTGACGAGGACGGGGCCGAGCGGTGTCGAACCCTCGAACGTCTTGCCCTGCAGCCATTCCCTGGTACGGAACTGCCAGTCCCGCATGGAGACGTCGTTCATGACGGTGAACCCGGCGATCGCCGCGGCCGCCTCGTCCTCGCTCGCCCGCCGCACGGGACGGCCGATCACCAGGGCCAGCTCGGCCTCCCAGTCGACGGCCGACGACTCGGGGGCGAGCTGGATGACGTCCCGGGCGCCGATGAGGGCGTCGGAGAACTTCGCGAACAGGGTGGGGTGCTCGGGCAGGTCCCGTCCCATCTCCCGAATGTGGGTGCGGTAGTTGAGACCGACGCACAGGACCTTTCCCGGGCGCGGCACGAGCGGCGCGAACGCGGCCTCGTCCAGGGGGTGCGGCCTCCCGGTCGCGGACGCGGCGAGGTCCGCCCAGTTCTCCGACGCCAGCAACGCGCCGACGTCCGGCGCGTCGAGGAGGACGCACCCGTCGGCGGCGACCCGCGCGGCGCGGGTTCCGTCATCGGTGCGGACGGTCGCGAGCCTCACTCTGTTCCCCCCTCTGCCGGGTCATGCCCGGTCCGGTCGCGCCGAATGCGGTGCTGGTGCAGGCGTTCGAAGATCGGAGCGTCGCTGAACCGGAACAGGTCGAGGCCGTGCTCGGTGGCGAGCGTCAGCGGCTGCCAAGACGGCACGACGAACAGGTCGCCGCGCCCGACCGTCCAGGCGTGCTCCCCCACGGTGACCTCTCCGGTGCCGTCGAACACCTGGAAGACCGAGGAGCCGACCTCCCGGGCCGCCGCGGTCCGCGTGCCGGGCGCGAGCCTGTGGAACTCGGCGCGCAGGGTGGGCATGACGTCGTCGCCCGTCGTGGGGTTGGTGTAGCGGACGGCGGCGTGTCCTGGTTCGATCGTGGCGCGGTGCCCCTGCGCCTCCAGCGCGAGCTGGTCCGCCAGCGCGCGGTCGGTGTGCTCCCACCGGTAGGCCAGAAGCGGCGTCGACGGTTCCGGCCGCAGGTGCGTGAGCGGCCGCAGGCCGGGATGGCCCCACAGCCGCTCCGACCGCGACCGCTCCGGGGTCTCGCACGGTCCGATCTCGTCGGGACCGGGTTCGAAGAACGTGGATTCGGCGAAGTGCTGGAACGGGATGTCCAGCCCGTCGATCCACGCCATGGGGCGGTCGGTGGCGTTGTGGTGGCCGTGCCAGTGCCAGCCGGCCTGCGGGAGGAAGTCGCCCCGGCGCATGGCGACGGGGTCGCCGTTCACCACCGTCCACACGCCCTCCCCCTCGACGACGAACCGGAAGGCGTTCTGGGTGTGCCTGTGCACGGGGGCGTCCTCACCCGGGTTGAGGTACTGGATCGCGGCCCACAGCGTCGGGGTGGCGAAGGGCCTGCCGCCGAGGCCGGGATTGGCGAGGGCGATCGCCCGGCGCTCGCCTCCGCGTCCGACCGGGACCAGCTCCCCGGCCCGCTCGGCCAGCGGCAGCAGCGCGTCCCACCGCCAGCGGTGCGGAACCGCCTTCGACCTGGGCGACGGTGGCATGAGGTCGCCGATCTCGGTCCAGAGCGGGACGAGCAGCTCGGCCTCGAAGCCCCGGTACAGCGCCTCCAGCTCGGGGGTGCGGACCGGCTGGTCCTCGGCGTCGGTCGCCGTGATGGTCACCGGTGAACCTTCGGTGACGGTCATGGTGCGAAGCCTTTCGTGGACGGTTTCAGACGCCCCCCAGAATGGCGACGATTCTGCATCGCGAACAAGATGATTCTGTGATGGGGAATCTATCGTCGGCGAGCCGCCGGCACGGGGCAGCGGAGCACGCGGAACCGCACGTCCACCGGAGCAATGGACGCCTTCCCGTGACGGGCGTGATCGATCCGCCGCAGCGGTGGACCGGTACTCAGGGCCAGGTGCGGGCGTGGCGGGCGAAGGTCTCGGGGGCGCTGTGGACGGGAACCGTCACCGAAGGGAGGTCATCCCGCCAGGGTCTCTTCTCCGGTGCGGGAGGGGGCCGCGGTGACGCGGCGGGCGAAGGCGCCGATCTCCTCGATGGCGACCAGGCCCTCCGCGAAGACGTCGGCGAAGATCTGGAAGACGTGCATCTGCCCCTCCCAGATCTGCAGGGTGCAGGGCACGTCCGCGGCACCGAGACGTTCGGCCATCAGCTCGGCGTCGGCGCGGATCACCTCGATGGAGCCGACCTGGATGAGGGTGGGCGGCAGTCCCGTCAGGTCCGCGTGGACGGGGTTCAGCCACGGGTCGGTGTAGTCGGCGTCCGGGAAGCAGGTGCGGACCATGTCCCACATGCGCGGCGCGGGGATGTACGGGTCGAGCGCCGCGTTGGCATGGGCGATCTTGGCGGCGATGTCCAGGTCGGCGAACGGTGACAGCGCGACGATCCCGGCGGGGCGGGGCAGGCCGTCGCGCAGCGCGTACAGCGGCGCCATGAAGGCGAGATAGCCGCCCGCCGAGTCGCCGCCGATGACGATGTCCCCGGCGTCGTATCCCCGGGCGAGCAGCCACCGGTAGGCGTCCACGCAGTCGCCGATGGAGGTGCGGACGGTGACGCGGGGCGGCATCCGGTAGGCGACCGACAGCACGGGCATGCCCGCCGCCTGGGAGATCCGCGCGAGCATGCGGCGATGGGTGCGCAGGCCGCAGGCGACGAACCCGCCGCCGTGGAAGTAGAGGATCACCCGGCGCGAGTGCCTCGGCACGTCGCGGCCCCGGACCCACTCGGCGGCGCAGCCGAGCCCCCGCACGCGGGTGACCCGGGTGCCGCGCGGCGGCACGAGGAGGGCCGCGCCGAGGTCGACCAGCGGGGCGAAGCGCAGCGTGAACGGCGTCCACGGCAGGCGCGACACGATCGGGCGCACGAACCGGCGCGACAGCGCCGCCGCCACCCGGGCGGCCCGGCCGCAGCCCGCGCGTTCCTCCACGACCGGTGTGACCGCCATCGCGCCACTCCTTCTCTTCTCCCGCCGCGGACGTGAGCGTACTACTGAGTAAGCATTCAGGTACAGGGGCGGGGCGCAGGTCAGGCGTACAAGCGGAACGCAGTCCGGGCGCGGAGCGGGCCGGCGGCAGGATCCGGGCGCGCCTCAGGCGAGGGGAGCAGGCCGGCCGGGGCCGACACGCCGATGAAGCGAAGGCACGTCCGTCAAATTTGATCGGATTGAGTCATTACACCGGCGATCATGGCTGGAATCTGCGGGAGGGGTGGGGTTTACTCCACCCCTGTCCAGGAGCCTTCCCTTCCACGATCGGGAGGCTGGGACCAGTGCCCCCGGAACTGTCGGACGCCAGAGTTGTGATGGGCCGGGGAAGGCAACCGGGTACGGGAGGATGACCACCGATGGCGAGCGGCGGAATGAGCATTTGCCTCCCTCGGGAAATCGGTGGCCGGTTGCGGCCACTGGCCACCGAGGCGGGGCTGCTGGCGGTCCTGTTCGCGCTTTACCGCTGGGGCCGGGCGCTGCTCGACCACGGCCCCGCGGAGGCGATGGCGAACGCGGCGCGTCTGTGGGAGTTCCAGCGGGGATGGCTGCCGAGCGAGGTGGAATTCCAGCAATGGGCGCTCGGGTGGGAGCACACGGCCTTCCTGGCGAACCTCTACTACGTGGGCATGCATTTCCCCGGGACGACGGCGCTGCTGATCTGGCTTTACGTGCGGCACCGGTCGTCGTACACGAGGGTGAGGAACGAGCTGGTGGCGCTGACCGGGGCGGCGCTCGTCGTGCACATCCTGTTCCCGCTGGCGCCGCCGCGGCTGGCCGGCATCGGCGCCGTCGACACGATGACGACGGTCGGCCCGTCGGCGTACCCGCCGCCCGCGGCGGACGGGCTCGCCAACCAGTACGCGGCGATGCCGTCCCTGCACGTCGGGTGGGCGATCCTCGTCGCGGTCGCGGTGGTGCGGGTGTCGCGGAGCCGGTGGCGGTGGGTCATCGCCCTGCACGCGCCGGTCACGGTGCTCGTGGTGGTCGTCACGGCGAACCACTACTGGATGGACGCCATCGTCGCCGCCGGCCTGCTCGGGGTCGCGATGACCGCGGTCGCGTCCGCGGAGCGGCTCGTGACACGTCCACGTCCGCAACCACAGACGTCCTGAGGTCCCGCCCGGCCGCATGCGGCAGAGTTGAACCGGCCGCACGCGGCAGAGTTGAACCGGCCGCATGCGGCAGAGTTGGACCATGACGAGAGTTGGGACATGACGGTCGTGGGGATCGTGCCGACGCACACGAGCGCCGAGGAGCCGGACGTCCCGGTCGCGGTGCTGCCAATCGGGAGCCACGAGCAGCACGGCCCGTTCCTGCCGCTCGCGACCGACACGCTGATCGCCTGCACCCTCGCGCGGGAGATCGCCGAGGCGTACCCGGTCCGGCTGCTGCCGCCCGTGACGATCTCCTGCTCGCACGAGCACGCGGGCTGGCCGGGGACGGTGAGCATCTCCGCCGCGACCCTGCACGCGGTGGTCCGGGACATCGCCGCGTCACTGCGCGCCTCCGGGGTGCCGAAGCTCGTCCTGGTGAACGGGCACGGCGGCAACTACGTGCTCGGCAACGTCGTCCAGGAGGCGGGCGGCGACATGGCGCTGTTCCCCGGGCTGGACGAGTGGGCCGAGGCGCGGGCGGCCGCGGGCGTCGAGACCTCGAACGAGCGCGACATGCACGCGGGCGAGCTGGAGACCTCGATCCTGCTGCACGCCCATCCCGACCTCGTCCGCGACGGGTACGCGACCGCCGACCACCTGGCCGACGACCGGCGCCGCCTGCTGACCACGGGGATGGCCGCCTACACCCGGTCGGGCGTCATCGGGCGGCCGTCACTGGCCGACGCCCGCAAGGGCCGGGACGCGCTGCGCAGCCTGGTCGCCGCCTTCGGGGACACTCTCGCGGCGCTTCACCAGCAGGGTCGCGGCGCCGGGCAGGCAGGCGACGAACGTGAGCACCCCGTACACGACCGAGACGGTCAGTCCCTGCGCTGACCCGAGCCCCGCGGCGCCGAACGTGACGGCGAGCACGGCCTCGCGCGGCCCCCAGCCGCCGATGTTCACCGGCAGCACCATGACCAGCAGCGCCAGCAGCAGCAGCGGCAACAGGGTGGTGAGCGGGGCCGTCGCGCCGACGAGGCGGGCGGCGACCACGAACAGGGCGAGGTGGCCCGCCAGCGCGGTGACCGACAGCACCACGATCGCCGGCCACAGCTCCAGGACGGAGCGCGCGTCGGCGACCACCGCCGCCACCGCCCGGTGACGCCTGCGGACCAGGACGACCAGCAGGCTCAGGGCGGCAGTCAGCACCACCAGCATCGGCATGACGAACGGCTTCATCGCCGACAGCACGGCGGGCTGGGTGAACAGCACGACGACGCCCACGGCCACCGGGACCACCTGGCCCGTCACCCGTTCGAGGACCACCGCCCGCACGCCGCGGGCGACGTCCCCGGACCGGTGGCCGTGGCTCACCGCGCGGTGGACGTCGCCGAGGACGCCCGCGGGCAGCACAGCGTTGAGGAACTGGGCCTTGTAATAGCCGACCACGGCTCCGGCCAAGGTCAGGGGCAGGCCGATGCGCCGCGCGACCAGGCGCCAGCGGGCCGCGCTGAGCACCGTCGTCACCAGTCCGATGACGAGCGCGACGGCGATGGAGCGGGCGTCGATGGCCCGGAACGCGTCCACGAACGCGTCGGTGCTGTGCCACCACAGCAGGGCGGCGAGGATGCCCATCCCGGCGAGCGGGCGCAGCCAGGGCACGAGCTTCGTCACGAGGAACCCCCGGGGAGGGCGAGCAGGTCGAGGTGGTGGATCTCTGCGGTGAGCCCGCCTTCGGCGCACTCGGCGAGCCGGCGGCGCAGGTAGACGTCGGCCTCGGCGGCGAGCTCGGGGCGCTGCTCCACGGCGGCGCCGACCCAGCCGCGCAGCCACGCGGCGGTCAGCTCGGCCCGCGCGGGGCCGAGGCGCCAGGGGCTCGGGCGCGTGCGGACCGACGCGCCGCGCCGCCCGAACGCCTCCGTCGCCACGGTGACCGCGTCGGGGCCGAGGAGCCCGTCGCGGCGCTGGTGGGCGTCGAACGCGGCGGCGATCTCGGCGTCGAACGGGTCGGCCGGGGTCAGCCGGACCCGTCCGACGACCGACAGGGTCAGCAGGGCCGGGCACGCCACCGCGGCGGCGATCGCCTCGACCTCGCTCGCGGTCAGCACGTCGAGCAGCGCGGACGCGGTGACGAGCGAGGCGCCGACGAGGTCGGCCGCGCGCAGCGACCCGATGTCGCCCTTGCGGGTCTCGATCGTCGCGGGCAGCCCGTCCGCGGTGACGTAGGCGTTGTCGCGGGCGAGGTCGAGGAGCGCGGGATCGCGGTCGTGCAGGATCCAGTGCTGCGGGCCGCGCAGCCGCCCCGACAGCCACCGCCCCTGGGCGCCGGTGCCGCAGCCGAGGTCCCAGATCACCAGCGGCTCGTCCGGCGGGAGCGCCGCGCGCAGCGGGTCCAGCAGCTCGGAGGCGCGGGCGGCGGCGTCGGCGCCCTCCCGCAGCGCCAGCCAGGACGGGTCGAAGCTCACCGGGCCTCCCTGCGCAGGCGGGACAGGACGACGGCCATGCGGCGGGCGGTGTCGTCCCAGCCGGGGAG
>DATCLF010000162.1:0-6418 GCA_036564055.1 Spirillospora sp. | reverse complement strand
CGGTTAGAGTGTCGGCATCGGGAGGCAGGCCGAGCCGGTCGGCGAGGTCCGGTTCGGTGCGGCGCAGCTCGGTGCTCCGTACGAGCGCGTACAGGCGCGGCGCGCTGTCCCACCCCTCGCGGGCCGAGTGACGTTCAAGATCCAGGACGACGTCTTCCAGAAGGCTCACGGGTCCATCTTCTCCTTATTCCTGCCGGGGAGGAGCGGGAACCCCCGGGGGAGTCGGTAAGTTGCTTCTACAGGACCGGCGGGCGCCGGTGAGCGAGATCTCGATCGGAGGGGCCTCTTGACCTTCCGGAGTCCCGGGTTCGGGCGCCGGCTCGGCACCGGACGGACGCGGCTGATGCTGCCGATTCTGGTGGGGCTGGCGGTCGTGATGACCGTGTTCATGGTCTTCACGTCGATCTACACCAACCTGCTGTGGCATCGTTCCATCGGCTTCGCCAACGTGTACACGACGCAGCTCCAGGCGCGCGTGGTGCTGTTCTTCGGGGCGGGGCTGTTCATGGCGCTGATCGTGGGCGCCAACGTGCTGATCGCGTACCGGCTGCGGCCGGCGTACCGGCCGCTGTCGGTGGAGCAGCAGGGCCTGGAGCGCTACCGGGCGGTCATCGACCCCCGCCGGCGCGTGATCGCGTGGTCGCTGCTGGGTCTGCTCGGCCTGCTGACCGGTTCGTCGGTGTCGGGGCAGTGGCCGGTGTGGCTGGCGTTCCTGAACCGGACGTCGTTCGGCGTGAAGGATCCGCAGTTCCACAAGGACGTCTCGTTCTACGTCTTCACGTATCCGTTCCTGCGGCTGCTCCTCGGCGTGATCTTCGCGACGGTGATCCTGTCGATCGTGGCCGCGGTGATAGTGCACTACCTGTACGGCGGCCTGCGGTTGCAGGGGCCGGGCGACAAGGCCAGCCCGCCGGCCCGGGCCCACCTGTCGGTGCTGGTCGGCGTGTTCGTCCTGCTGAAGGCGGTCGCCTACTGGTTCGACCGGTACGGGCTGGTGCACTCCGAACGCGGGGTCACGGCGGGCGCCTCGTACACCGACGTCAATGCGCTGATGCCGGCCAAGACGATCCTGGCGATCATCGCGGTGCTGTGCGCCGCGATGTTCTTCTCGAACCTGATGCGCCGCGGGATGATGCTTCCCGGCGTCGGGTTCACGCTGCTGGTGCTGTCGGCGATCCTGCTGGGCGGGGTGTACCCGCTGCTGATCCAGCAGTTCCAGGTCAAGCCGGACGAGCTGGCGAAGGAGCGCCAGTTCATCGCGCGCAACATCGAGGCGACCCGCAGGGCGTACGGGGTGGACGGCGCGAAGGTCGTCCAGTACGGCCAGCAGCCGGTGACGGACCGGAAGAAGCTGCAGGAGGAGGCCGACGAGCTCGACGGCGTCCGCGTCCTCGACCCGAACGTGGTGGGCGAGACGTTCCAGCAGCTTCAGCGGATCCGGCCGTTCTACCGGTTCCCCGACACGCTGGACGTCGACCGCTACCAGATCGACGGTAAGACCGTCGACACGATCGTGGCGCTGCGGGAGCTGTCCGGGGCGCCGGCGGGCGAGCGCAGCTGGGTCAAGGACCGCATGGTCTACACCCACGGCTACGGGTTCGTGTCCGCGTTCGGCGACCGCTTCGCCGACGGGAACGTGCCGGAGTTCATCACCAAGAACATGCCGGTCTCCCCCGAGCAGAAAATCAGGCTGGAGCGGCCGGAGATCTACTTCGGCGAGCGCACGGCGACGTACTCGATCGTCGGCGGGCGCGGCCAGCAGGAGCTGAACTACCCGGACAACAGCGAGTCGGGCCAGCAGAGCAACACCTACGACGGGCGGGGCGGCGTCGCCATCGACTCGTTCTTCCGCAGGCTGCTGTACGCGACGAAGTTCCAGGACAAGAACATCCTGCTGTCCGGTGCGATCAACGACGGCGCGAAGCTGTTGTACGACCGCTCACCCCGGCAGATGGTGCAGAAGGCGGCGCCGTGGCTGACGCTGGACGGCGACCCGTACCCGGCGGTGGTGAACGGCCGGATCCTGTGGATCGTGGATGGCTACACGACGTCGTCCAGCTACCCGTACTCGGAAGAGACGAGCCTTGAGGACGCGACCCGCGACACCATCACCGACACGCGCTCGGCGGTGGCGCGGCAGGCCGACGACCGCATCAACTACATCCGGAACTCGGTCAAGGCGACGGTGGACGCCTACGACGGCACGGTCCGCCTGTACCAGTGGGACGAGAACGACCCGGTCGCCAAGACGTGGATGAAGGTGTTCAAGGGCACCGTCCAGCCGCGTTCGTCGATCCCGTCCGAGCTGGAGGCGCACTTCCGGTACCCGCAGGACCTGTTCAAGGTGCAGCGGAAGATCCTCGCGAAGTACCACGTGACGGACCCGTCGGCGTTCTACAACGGCGAAGGTTTCTGGGAGGTGCCGCAGGACCCGTCCGCGAAGGGCAAGCGGCAGCCGCCGTACTACCAGAGCATCCGGATGCCGGGCCAGGACACCGAGACGTTCTCGCTGACGACGGTGTTCAACCCGCGCAACAACCCGCAGCTCGCCGCGTTCATGGCGGTGGGGTCCACACCGGGACGCGACTACGGGCAGATCCAGATCCTGCAGATGCCGCGCAACGCGCAACCGGCGGGCCCGGGGCAGGTGCAGAACTCGTTCGAGACGGACACGAAGGTGAAGGCCGACCTGTTCGCGCTGAGGCAGGGCGGTACGAAGACCGTGCCCGGCAACCTGCTGACGATCCCGTTCGGGGGGAGCCTGCTGTACGTCGAGCCGATGTACACGATGGCGGCGGGCGGCGCCGAGCAGCAGCCGTATCCGATCCTCGGGAAGATCCTGGTGCGGTTCGGCGACAGCATCGCCGCCGCCGACACTCTCGACGAGGCGTTGAAGCAGATCCTCGGCGGCTCGACGTCGACGCCGCCGCCGGAGCCGTCCCCGGAGGGCGGTGAGCGGCCGCCGCAGCTCAGCGAGGCCGCGCAGAAGGCGATCGCCGATCTGCAGAAGGCCGTGGCGGACTACGAGAACGCGCGCAAGAACGGCGACTACCCGGCGATGGGCGACGCCTGGAAGCGGATCAAGGAGGCGCAGGCGGCGCTGTCGGCGGCCGGGCGGGCCAGGCCCGCGGCGTCGCCGAGCCCGACGGCGTCGCCGAGCCCCTCGGGCTCCGCGAGCCCGTCGGGGTCGTCGCCGCAGGACTGACCCGCCGCGAACCCGGGGCCGCCCGACGGCCCTGTGATCGGAAGGACGGACGGCCCGCCCTCTCCTCATGACGGAGGGAACGGGCCGTCCGGCTCCGGAGGGTCGGCGGCTCTGCAGGGTCAGCGGCGGCGTTTGCGCGCACGGCGGATCGCGGCGGCGGCGCCGATCGCGGCGACGGTGGCCCCGGCGGCGGTCGCGACCGTGGCCTCCTTTCCGCCGACGCGGCGTCCGACGACGGCGTGGCGTCCCGCGGTCTCCTCCATCACGGCCCGCAGCGCCGCGGCGTTGTCGTGAAGCGGTTTCCACCCGGCGGCCCGCAGCCGGGCGCAGTCCACCGCCCACGGGTAGACGGCGTAGTGCAGCTCGGTGGCGGGCACGGGAGTCATGCCGAGCCGGTGCAGGCGCTGCGCCGTCCCGAACGTGAGGGCGGCGGGCAGCTCGAAGGTCCGCTTGCCGGTGATCTCGGTGACCTCGGCGGGACCGAGCCAGCCCTCGCAGCCGACCGCGACCGGTCCGGTGACGTCGCCGGCGACGACGACCTCCAGTGCGGACGCCAGGTCCTCGATGTGGCAGAACTGCCAGCCGGGCGTGCTGCCCTTGACCGTCAGCAGCCGCGGCGCCTCGAAGTGCCGGGTGACGACGGTGTCGACGCCGGGCCCGGCGAGCGCGGCGGGCCGGACGACGGTGATGTCGAGGCCCGGATGGGTGGACGGCGCGGTCGCGGCCAGCTCCTCCATCTCCAGGAAGTCGCCGGCGATGCTGGCGTCGGCCTCGGCGAGCAGCGGCGCGTCCTCGGGAAGCGGAAGCTCGTTGTCGGGGGCGGCCCCGTACACCATCGCGGACGTGACGAGGACGACGCGGCGGACGCGGGCGGCCGCGGCGGCGGTCACCACCGTCTGGACGCCGCGCACGTTGTGGGTGCGCCGCTCGCGGGGGTCGGCGTCCGGCGAGTACTCGACGTCGAGGTTGACGATCACGTCGACGTCGGTGAGCCGGCTCGGGAGCTGCGGGTCGCGGATGTCGACCACGCGCCACGTGACCCCGGGCACATCGCCGCGGACGGCGTCGATGGCGACGACCTTGCGGATGTCTTCCCGTTCGGCGAGCCGGGCGGCCAGCAGCCGCCCCGTCCCGGCCGCCGCGCCGGTGACGGCGACGACCGGATTCCTGCTACGCCGAGGGCGAACCTTGCCCGTTCCCACGGAGGTGCCCCCTTCCCTGTGTACGCGACCGTGCCGTGACCGGCTAACGTTGCGGATATGAGCCCATCATGCATCCCAGGGGCGATCCGATGAGTGACACTCCCTTCGGCTTCAACCGTCCAGGTGACGGAGACGACGACCGGCCCCAGGATCCATTCAAGGGCATGGGCGGCGACATGGCGCAGTTCGCCGACATGCTGCACCGCTTCGCGGACATGATCGGCGGACAGGGCGCGAGCGGCGGGGGCGGCGGCCCGCTGAACTGGGATCTGGCCAGGAACATCGCGCGGCACCAGGTGGCCGAGCAGGGCGACCCGTCCGTCGTCGACAACGAGCGGCGCCAGGTCGAGGAGGCGCTGCGCCTGGCCGACCTGTGGCTGGACGAGAAGACGACGCTGCCGGCGGGCATCCGGACACCGCGGGCGTGGAGCCGATCGGAATGGGTCGAGCAGACGCTCCCGGTGTGGGCGAAGGTGTGCGACCCGATCGCGACCCGCATGGTCGATTCCATGGGCGGCGTGCTGGGCGGCGGCGAGATCCCCGCGGACGTCCAGGCGGTGGCCGGCCCCCTGATCGGGATGGTCAAGCAGATGGCGGGCGCGATGGTCGGCGGCCAGGCCGGGCAGGCGCTCGGCGCGCTGGCCCGCGAGGTGACGTCCTCGACCGACGTGGGCCTGCCGCTCGCACCGGACGGTGTGGGCGCGCTGCTGCCGGCGGGCGTCGAGGCGTTCGGCTCGGGCCTTGAGGTCTCCGCCGAGGAGGTCCGCCTGTACCTGGCGCTCCGCGAGGCCGCTCACCAGCGGCTGTTCGCGCACGTGCCGTGGCTGCGTTCGCATCTGCTGGGCGCGGTCGAGGAGTACGCACGCGGGATCACCGTCGACCTGTCGGGCATCGAGCAGGCCGTGCAGGGCCTGGACCTGAGCAACCCGGCGGCGATCCAGGAGGCACTGAGCGGCGAGATCCAGCTCCAGCCGGAGGAGTCGCCGCAGCAGAAGGCGGCGCTGGCCCGTCTGGAGACCACCCTCGCGCTGGTCGAGGGCTGGGTCGACACGGTGGTGAGCGACGCCGCGCAGGGCCGGCTGCCCGGTGCGGTGAAGCTGGCCGAGGCGGTGCGCCGGCGGCGCGCGACGGGCGGCCCGGCGGAGCGGACGTTCGCGACGCTCGTCGGCCTGGAGCTGCGGCCGCGCCGGCTGCGGGAGGCGGCGAAGCTGTGGCGGACGCTCACCGAGGTGCGCGGCGTCCAGGGCCGCGACGAGGTGTGGAGCCACCCGGACCTGCTGCCCACGTCCGACGACCTCGACAACCCGGACGGATTCGTGCACGGCCGCGAGGAGATCGAGGGCCTGTCCGACCTCGACCTGTCGAAGCTCACGCGGCCCGAGGACGGCACGTCCGAGGAGAAGCCCGGCGACCAGGCCGCCGAGAAGCCGGACGAGAAACCCGACGAGCCCGACGACGGGCCCGGTGACGGCGGGGGCGGCGGTTCCGGCGGTGCCCCCGGCGACGGAGGGCGGGCATGAGCCGGCCGCGTGAGTCGCGCGTGCACGGCTGCCGCTACTCCCCCGAGTCGTCCATGAACGCGATCCGGCGCCGGATCGCCCGGTCGAGCCTGTGCTGGCACCGGCCGGTCGACCAGGAGCGACGGCGCCGCCACCCGGTCAACTCCCGTTACCCGCGCGTGGGCCGCACGTGACGGAGGCGGCGCGGGACGCCCGTTCCCCCGGGACGGGCCCGGCGGCCGAGTCCCCGTCCCCGTACACCGAGTCCCTGTACGCCGACGCGGTGCGCGTCCTGTCGTCGTGGGAGCCGCCCGACGAGGAGCAGGAGCGGACGCGCGCGGTGTTCCTGCGGCATCTGGAGGAGCACGCGGCGGACGGGCTGTGGCGCGCGTGCGCGGCGGGCCACATCACGGCCAGCACCGCCGTGCTCGACGCGTCCCGTACCCGGGTGCTGCTCACCCTGCACGCGAAGGTGAAGTCGTGGCTGCAGCTCGGCGGGCACTGCGAACCCG
>DATCLF010000161.1:0-6185 GCA_036564055.1 Spirillospora sp. | reverse complement strand
GAGCCGACCGGCAACCTCGACTCCCGGGCGGGCGCCGAGGTCCTCGGGTTCCTGCGCTCCTCGGTCCGCGAGATGGGCCAGACCATCGTGATGGTCACCCACGACCCCGTCGCCGCGGCCTACGCCGACCGGGTCGTGTTCCTGCGCGACGGGCAGATCGTGTCCGAGATCTACCAGCCGACGCCCGACACGGTCCTCGACCGGCTCAAGAGCCTGGGGGCATGATGCTGAAGACGACACTGGCGGGCCTTCGCGCCCACAAGCTGCGGCTTCTGCTCACGACGATCGCGATCACACTCGGCGTCGGGTTCATCAGCGGGACGTTCGTCCTGACCGACACGATGGAGAAGAGCATCGCCGAGACGTTCGCGCAGTCCGCCGACAAGGTCGACTTCGCGGTGGTGGCGGAGGACCGCGACGAGGACGGCATCTCCGCCCAGACGCTCGAGAAGGTCCGGGCGGTGCCCGGCGTGACCGACGTGCACGGCATCGTGCGGGGCGACGCCGCCCTCGTCGGCAAGGACGGCAAAGCGGTCGGCGACCTGCCCACCCTGGGCATCTCGGTGCCGTCCGGCAAGCTGCTCCGGTACCAGGTCGACAAGGGACGGGCTCCGTCCGACCGCGGTGAGACCGTCCTGGACGTCAAGCTCGCCCAGCGGGAGGGCTTCACCGTCGGCGACACGGTGACGGTCCTCGACGCCGGCAAGCGGCCGCACGAGTTCACCGTCGTCGGCCTGCTCGACTTCGGCATCGACCAGGAGGCGGGCTTCCGGGGAGCGGTCGGCTTCGACACCCCCACCACCCTCGCGATGACCGGCGAGAAGACCTACCGGGAGATCGACATCGCGGGCGGGGACCTGCAGGCGATCAAGGCCGCGGCGGGCTCGTCCCACAAGGTCTACACCGGTGAGGAGCTCGGCAGGGAGCTGGCCGTGAGCGCCGGCGCCGACACCGAGATCATCCGGACCGGCCTGCTGCTCTTCGGCCTCGTGGCGATGCTGGTGTCCGCCCTGGTCATCTACAACACCTTCTCGATCCTCATCGCCCAGCGGATCCGGGAGATGGCCCTGCTGCGCTGCGTCGGCGCGACCCGCCGGCAGGTGTTCGGCGGGGTGCTGACCGAGTCCGCGGTGGTCGGGCTGGTCGGCTCGCTGCTCGGCATCGCCGCCGGCGTCGGCCTCGGGGCCGCGGCGCTCGTCGGGCTGGAACGGCTGGACCTCACCCGGGTGACGTTCGCCGCGCCGTCCCTGTCGCCGCGGACGATCGTGGCCGGCCTGACGATCGGCGTCACCGTGACCGTGCTGTCGGCGCTGCTGCCCGCCCGCGCCGCGACCCGGATCGCGCCCGTCGCCGCGCTGCGGACGGACCTCGAGCCCGGCAGCGGACGGTTCCGCCTGGGCAAGCTGCGCACGGCGCTCACGGCGGTGCTCGCCGGCCTCGGCCTGACGATCGGCGTGTCCGGCTCGGTCGGGATGGAGAAGGGCACGTCCGCGATGTACATGGTCGCGGCCGCCGGGGGCGTGTGCTTCCTCGCGGTGATCGCGGCGATGCCGGCGCTCGTCCGGCCGCTCGGGCGGCTCGCGGGCGCGATCCCGGCCCGGCTCGGCGGCGTCCCCGGGCGGCTGGCGGTCGCCAACGCCCAGCGCGCCCCGCGCCGCACCGCCACCACCACGATCGCGCTGACCATCGGCGTCGGGCTGATGAGCCTGTTCGCGGTGATCGCGGCGAGCGGCAAGGCGACCGCCGAGCAGCAGCTCGAGCACCAGTTCCCCGCCGACTTCCAGGTCCAGGCGCAGGACTGGGAGTCGACGGTTCCGCACGAGCTCGCGGAGGCGCTGCGCAAGCGTCCCGAGATCGGAACCGTCGTCGAGAACCGCCTCGTGGACGCCAAGACCGGCGACGACGAGGTGCGGGTCTCCACCTACACCGCGTCGGCGCTCGGCACCATCGTCAAGCCCGACCTGAGGGCGGGCAGCCTGAACGACCTGCGCCGGCCGGGCACGGTCATGGTGGACGGGACGTCCGCGGACCGGCAGGGCTACCGCGTCGGCCAGTCCGTCCGGTTCCAGACCCCGAACGGCCCGGCCACCGCGAAGATCGTCGCCGTCTACAGCCCGGGCATGGAGATGGCCGGGTTCATCATCCCCGAGGCCGACTTCACCCGGTACTTCGGCACCGTCGAGCCGTCGAGGATCGCGATCAAGGCCAGGGACGGCGTCTCGGCGGCCGCGGCCCGCGCGGCGGTCGAGGAGGCGTCCAAGCCGTACCCCGACGTGAAGCTGGTCTCCGCCGCCGAGTACAAGGAGTCGATGACCAAGGCGGTCGACCAGATCCTGATGATCTTCGCCGGCCTGCTCGCCCTCGCGATCATCATCGCGCTGTTCGGCATCGCGAACACCCTCACCCTCTCGGTGGTGGAACGGACCCGTGAGTCGGCGCTGCTGCGGGCCCTCGGGCTCACCCGCCGCCAGCTCCGCCGGATGCTGTCGGTCGAGGCCCTCGTCATGGCCGTGATCGGCGCGTTCACCGGGGTCGCCCTCGGAGTCGTGTTCGGCTGGGCCGCGACGAACGCCATGTCCCCGGTCGCCGTCTTCTCGCTGCCCTACCTGCAGGTGATCGGCTACGTCCTCCTGGCGGGCGCGGCCGGGATGGTCGCCGCGGTGCTGCCCGCCCGGCGCGCCGCCAAGGCGTCCGTCGTGGAGTCCCTCGCGCACGACTGAGCCCGGGACGCGACCCGCGCCCCGAACGCCCTGAACCGGTCGACCGCCATGACGGCGGGCCGACCGGTTCAGGGCGTTCGGGGGTGGGGGACCGTCACCGGAGACGGCACTTCACTACGGCACTTCAATGGGGACGGGGTGGCGACCGTCACCCACCGGACGAACGCGGCGGCCTCCGCGGGTACTCTGGACCGCGCACGTCCGGTACCTACTCAGAGGACTGGAACGGAACCGATGGATCCTGACGGCACGCCCGCCTCCGCCGCGCCCGGAAACGGGCCGGTCGCCGGCGGGGGGACGGCCTCCCGCGCCCCCCGGCCCGGCCCGGAGACCCCGGAGGACAGGCCGGCGCGGCTCGCGGTCGGCGTCGTCGGCGCCGGGCGCGTCGGCACGGCGCTCGGGGCCGCGCTGATGCGGGCGGGTCACCGCGTCGTCGCCGCGGCGGCCGTGTCCGAACGGTCGCGCGCACGCGTCGAGGAACGCCTTCCCGGGACGGACATCGCGCCGCCGCCCGAGGTCGTCGCCGCCGCCGATCTGGTGCTGCTGACCGTCCCGGACGACGAGCTGCCCGCGCTGGCGTCCGGGTTCGTCTCCGCGGGCGTCGACGTCGGCGGCAAGCTGATGATGCACACCAGCGGCCGGTACGGGACCGCCGTCCTCGAACCGCTCACCCGGGCCGGCGCCCTGCCGCTCGCCCTGCACCCGGTCATGACGTTCACCGGGCGTCCGGACGACGTGAACCGGCTCACCGGCATCTCGTTCGGCGTCACCTCGCCCGAGCCGCTGCGCCCGGTCGCCGAGGCGCTCGTCCTGGAGATGGGCGGCGAACCCGTCTGGATCGCCGAGTCGGCGCGGCCGCTGTACCACGCCGCGCTCGCCGGGGGAGCGAACCACCTGGTCACGCTGGTCGTCGAGGCGATGGACCTGCTGCGCGCCGCCGGTGTCGGCGACCCCGGCCGGATGCTCGGACCGCTGCTCGGCGCCGCCCTCGACAACGGCCTGCGGCTCGGCATCGACGGACTCACCGGGCCGGTCGCCCGCGGCGACGCCGGAACGGTGGCCGACCACGTCGACGAGCTGGCCAAGGTGTCGCCGGAGAGCCGCCGCGCCTACGTCGCGCTGGCCCGCCTCACCGCCGACCGGGCCCTCGCCGCCGGAATGCTCAGACCCGAGGACGCCGAACGCCTCCTCGAAGCGCTCGCCGACTGATCCGGGAGGAGACCGTGGGGTTCGTTCATCCGTCGTCCACCCCCGTGGGCGGAGGACACCCGTCGAGCACACCCGTCGCGCCGACCCTGCCGAGCACGCCGTCGTGCGCGCCGGACGCGCCGGGCACGCCGGGCATGTCGCGTCGACGGAAGGGCGTGTCGTGACACCGGTCGTGGCGCGGACGCGCGAGGAACTCGACAAGGCCCGCTCCCAGCTCACGGGCAGGCTGGCGTTCGTCCCGACCATGGGCGCGCTGCACGAGGGGCACCTGTCCCTCATCCGGCTGGCCCGCCGGTCCGCCGACGCCGTCGCGGTCAGCATCTTCGTCAACCCCCTCCAGTTCGGGCCGAACGAGGACTTCGACCGCTACCCGCGGACGTTCGACGCCGACCTGGACGCCTGCGCCGCCGAGGGCGTCGACCTCGTGTTCGCGCCGGACCGCGAGGTCATGTACCCGAGCGAACCGCAGGTCACGATCCGGTCGGGGCCGATGGGGGAGATCGTCGAGGGCGCGGCGCGGCCCGGGCACTTCGACGGGATGCTCACCGTCGTGCTCAAGCTGCTCAACCTCGTCCGCCCCGA
Source organism: Spirillospora sp. (assembly GCA_036564055.1). Taxonomy (GTDB): domain Bacteria; phylum Actinomycetota; class Actinomycetes; order Streptosporangiales; family Streptosporangiaceae; genus Spirillospora. The sequence continues at coordinate 1,674 of DATCLF010000161.1, read as the reverse complement.
CATTGCGATCTTCGGTGAGAAGGATGCGCAGCAGCTCGCGCTCGTCCGCCGCATGGTCGCCGACCTGAACGTGCCCGTGGAGATCGTCGGGGCGCCGACGGTCCGGGAACCCGACGGGCTCGCCCTGTCCAGCCGCAATCGGTACCTCTCCCCGGACGAGCGCCGCACGGCCCTCGCCCTGTCGCGCGCGCTGCGCGCCGGGGCGGACGCCGCCGCCGGCGGGCCCGACGCGGTCCTCGCCGCCGCCGGTGCGATTCTGGACGAGGCCGCGGCCGCCGAGCCGCCGCTCGTCCTCGACTACCTCGTCCTCGTCGACCCCGCCACCTTCACCCAGGTCTCCGGCTCTCACACGGGCCCGGCCGTCCTCGCCGTCGCGGGCCGGGTCGGCGACACCCACCTGATCGACAACGTTTCCCTCCGGCTCGGCAAGGAGCACTGATGCTGCGGACGATGTTCAAGTCGAAGATCCACCGCGCGACCGTGACGCAGGCGGACCTGCACTACGTCGGCTCGCTGACCGTCGACCAGGACCTCATGGACGCGGCGGACCTGCTGCCGGGCGAGCAGGTGTCCGTGGTCGACATCGACAACGGCGCCCGCCTGGAGACCTACCTCATCCCGGGCGAGCGGGGTTCCGGCGTGATCGGCGTCAACGGCGCCGCCGCCCGCCTGGTCCAGCCCGGCGACCTCGTGATCATCATCAGCTACGCGCAGCTCACCGACGCCGAGGCCCGCACGTTCGTTCCCCGCGTCGTCCACGTCGACCGCTCCAACAAGATCATCTCTGTGGACTCCGACCCCGCCGCCCCCGTCCCCGGCACCGACACCGCCCGGGGCGACCTCGTGCATCCCTGACCGGCCCGCTTCCTGGGCCTGGGCCGGGCGGGACGGTGTCCGAACCCGCCGCATGCCGGCCGAGTGACCCCCGCACGCGGTGAGGCCTCGAACGCAGCGTCCCGGGCACGGCGTCGTCACGGGCACAGCGACGTCTCGGGCAGCGCGTCCCGGGTGCGGTGTCGTCTCGGGTGAGTCGTCTCGGGTGAGTCGTCTCGGGCAGTGTGCCGCGGTCGGGGGCACCGGTGCGTTCGGTGCCGTGGTGCCGCGCGCCGTCGCCCCTCGCGCCGTCGTCCCGGCGGCCGGCGGGCCCGGCGGCGGGGGCGCGCCGCCGGGCGGCATGCCGGCGGGGGTTCGAGAGTGACGACGGCCACGGCGGCGGGGGTGGGCGGCTGAGCTCCCCGGGATTAGGGTCATAATGACGAAAATTGACCCGAGGAGGGCTCGTGATCCCTTCGGCTCTGCCCGCCCCCGCCCCCGGCTGGACCGACGACGCCGACATCGTCGTCGTCGGGTCCGGCATCGCCGGACTCGTCGCCGCGCTCCGCTGCCGCCCCCACGGACGGGTCCTGCTCGTCACCAAGGCGCTCCTGGACGCGGGGTCGACCCGCTGGGCGCAGGGCGGGATCGCCGCGGCGCTCGCGCCCGACGACACCCCCGACGAGCACCTCGCCGACACGCTCACCGCGGGTGTCGGGCTGTGCGACGTCGACGCCGTCCGCGTCCTGGTCACCGAGGGGCCGGGCGCCGTCCGCGACCTCATCGAGCTCGGAGCGGCGTTCGACACCGACGACCGGGGCGAGATCGCGCTGACCCGGGAGGGCGGCCACCGCCGGCGCC
>DATCLF010000160.1:0-7252 GCA_036564055.1 Spirillospora sp. | reverse complement strand
TGGCTGTTCCGGTTCAGCGTGTCGAGCTGTTTCTGGACGCTGGACTGCTCACGGCCGAGCGCGCGGGCGGCCTTCAACGCCGATCCCGTCTCATGGACGACCAGCAGCGTCCGCATCTGGTCGAACGTCATGTCGAGCAGGCCGGACGGGCATGCGAGGAGCGCGTCGAGCGCCGGTGACTCGGGCGGCATGACCACCTGTTCGGTCGTCGCCCAGAAATGACCGATCGGCCATCTGAGCGGGAAATGATGACATTTCCCGCTGAACTTATCTCAAGATGTTCTTGCAATCAACTGGACAGGATTTTCTGACCTCTAGAACACTTTCGTCTGCGAGGAGGCCACACCTTCGCCCCCGCTCGCCGCCCCCACCGGGCGGCGACGGTCATGGGCTCACCCCGGCGGCACCGGCCACCGGGAACGCCCTCCCGTTCGCCGCGGTTCTTCTCCGCCGCGGCGCCGGGTCCGGGACGCCGGCCCGTGCGCGGGGCCGCGCGCACGAGCCGGCTCGGTCGTCCCGCCCGCGCCCACGGGGGCGCGCGGGCGCCGGACGACCCCCGGACGGCAGCGCATTCGCGGGGGCCGCCGAGGTCAACAGCCCATCCTGCACCCTGCCCCGGCGTCTCCCGCGCACCCGACGACGCGACCCCGTCACCGCCGACCCGCACGGGCGGCCGGCTCTCCGGCAGTGGGGTCGCAGGCAGCGGGCCCTCAGGCGGTGGGTTCGGCGGCGGGCCTTCAGGCAGCGGGCGCTGAGGCAATGCGCGCCATGGGCAGTGGGCGCCGTGGCCCGTGGGCAGGGGTACGGGCTACGCGGGCGTCGCCAAGGCCAAAGGCAGCACCTGACCGGCGCCCGCCCCCTTCAACAACCGCGTCGCCACCGTCATCGTCCACCCCGTCTCCACACGATCGTCCACCAGCAACACCGGGCCGGGCAGCCCCGCCACAGCCGCCTCCAGCTCCGGAGAAACCGCCAACGCACGCCAGACCGACCGGAGACGCTGCGCACTGTTGTGACGACGCGGAACCGGATCACCGACAGGAGTGAGCTCCCCCAGATACGGCAGCCGGCCGATCTCCGCGATACGACGGCCGAACGACGAGACCAGACGCGGCCGAGAACGCGACCCCACCGTCACCACCCCCGCGGGACGCGCCTCCCAATCCCATGCGGCGAGCACCCTGACCACGGCGTCCACCAGATCACCGGGGATCTCGGCGTCCTCCGCCGCGAACAACTCGCGCAGGCGCACACCCCAGCCGATGTCGGTGAGACGCCCCAGGACCCGGCCGGTCTCCGCCTGCTCCTTGATACGACCGGAGACACCGAGGTCGTCCCTCACACCCGTCGGCCACATGCGCCGAGGAGGAAGATCCACACCGGGCCGGTGAAGACGCTCACGGGCCTGAGCGGCGCTCTCCGCCCCGACCTTCGCGGGCCAGTACCGGCCCGTGCAGTTGTCGCAACGGCCGCAGGGCGCGGCAGACGGATCGTCGAGCTGACGGCGGAGGAACTCCTCACGGCACGCCGTGGTCGCGATGTAGTCGAGCATCGCCTGCTGCTCACGGCGACGCTCGGCGCTCACCCGCTCGTAGCGTTCACGGTCGTAGGACCACGGCCGCCCCGTGGACGTCCAGCCGCCCTTGACGCGGCGGACCGCACCGTCCACGTCGAGAACCTTGAGCATCATCTCCAGGCGGGTCCGGCCGAGGTCGACCATCGGTTCGAGCGCGCCCGTGGACAGAGGACGGCCCGCCTCCTCCAGGACGGCGAGGGTCTGGCGGACCACCGGCTCCGGCGGAAACGCCAGGCTCGCGAAGTAGGCCCAGATCTCGCGGTCCTCCCGGCCGGGCAGGAGGATCACCTCGGCGCGGTCGACGCCGCGCCCGGCACGTCCGATCTGCTGGTAGTAGGCGACCGGGGACTGCGGCGCACCCACATGGACGATGAACCCCAGGTCGGGCTTGTCGAACCCCATCCCCAGGGCGCTGGTGGCGACGAGGGCCTTGAGCTTGTTGTCCAGAAGATCCTGTTCGGCCTGGAGCCGCTCGGCCGGCTCGGTCTGGCCGGAGTAGGCGGCGACCGCGTACCCCCGGTCGCGCAGGTAGCCGGCGATCTCGTGGGCGGCGGCCACGGTGAGCGTGTAGATGATCCCCGAACCCGGAAGCTCCGCGAGATGCTCGCCGAGCCACGCGACGCGCTGCTCGGCGGTGGGGACCGTGACGACCGCGAGACGCAGCGACTCGCGTTCGAGCGGGCCGCGCAGGACCAGGGCGTCGTCGCCGGCGAGCTGTTCGGCGACGTCCTGGGTCACCCGGGCGTTGGCGGTCGCGGTCGTGGCGAGGACGGGAGTACCGGGCGGCAGCCCGGCGAGCAGCGTGCGCAGCCTCCGGTAGTCGGGACGGAAGTCGTGCCCCCAGTCGGAGATGCAGTGCGCCTCGTCGACGACGACCAGCCCCGCCCCGGCGGCGAGCTTCGGCAGCACGAGATCGCGGAAGTCGGGATTGTTGAGCCGCTCGGGGCTCACCAGCAGCACGTCGACCTCACCGGCCGCGACCTCGGCGAAGATCTGGTCCCACTCGTCGGTGTTGGACGAGTTGATCGTGCGGGCGTGGATCCCGGCGCGGACCGCGGCCTCGATCTGGTTGCGCATCAGCGCGAGCAGCGGCGAGACGATCACCGTGGGCCCCGCGCCGCGGTCGCGGAGCAGCCGGGTCGCCACGAAGTACACGGCGGACTTGCCCCAGCCCGTGCGCTGCACGACCAGCGCACGGCGGCGATCGACGACCAGGGCGCGGATCGCCGTCCACTGGTCGTCGCGAAGCCGCGCATGATCGCCCGCCAGGGCGCGCAGGCATCGCTCGGCCTCGTCCCGGAGCCCGTCTGAAGAGTTCATGCGTCCTTGCTACCAGCGGCCCGGAACGACCGCGCACCGGAACGACGGTCTGTGGACGACCACGACGAGAACGCCGGGGATTTTGCACGCCCGACCCGTGGGTAGCCTGCCAGTCAAGATCGATTCTTGCGGTGGAAGGACACGGGCGGGCAATGGGGGAGGCGGCGCACGCTCCGGGGCCGAACGCGATCGAGCGCCTGCGGGAGTCGGCCGTGGCGAAGCGGCTGCGGCGGACGTGGCAGGTCCTGATGGACACGAGCCCGCCCGAACCTCCGGAAGAGGAGCCCGGCGATACCGTCGACCCGCGGGCGGTCGACCTCGTCCTGCGCGTCGGCGAACTCCTGCTGGCCAGCGGCGAGACCACCGAGCGCGTGAACGAGGCCATGCTCAGCCTGGCGGTCGCCTACGAACTGCCCCGCTGCGAGGTCCAGGTCACGTTGACCAGCATCTCGGTGTCGGTCCATCCGGGGAAGGGCGCTCCGCCGATGACGGCGACGCGGGCCATCAGGCGCCGCACCCCCGCCTACTGGCGTCTCACCGCGCTGCACCAGCTCGTCCAGGAGGCGTCCCTCGAACTGCTGGAACTGGACGACGCCCACACGAGGCTCGCGGAGATCAAAAGGGGCCGGGCCCCCTATCCGCCCTGGCTGCTCGTGGCGTCCCTGGGGCTCGTCAGCGCGTCCGGCAGCGTGCTGGCGGGCGGCGGCCCGATCGTGGCGGCCACCGCGTTCGGCGCCACCCTCGTCGGCGAACGGACCGGCGCCGTCCTCGCGCGCCGCGGCATCGCCGAGTTCTTCCAGCTCGCGGTCGCCGCCGCGATCGGCGCTGGAGCCGCGGCGCTGGTGGTGAGCCTCGGCAATCCGGGGCAGGGGGCCGCGATCGTCACCGGCGCGATCCTGGCCCTCCTGCCGGGACGTCCCCTGGTCGCGAGCGTCCAGGACGGCATCACCGGCGACCTGGTCAGCGCGGGAGCCCGCGTCATGGAGGTCTTCTTCATCCTCGCCGCGCTGGTCGCGGGACTCGGCGTGGCCGTCTACATCGCGGTCACCCTGGGAGCGCCGATCGACGTCCACCACCTGCCGACGGCGGCGCCGAAACTGGAGCCGGTCGCGGTCATCGCCGCCGCCGCGATCTCCCTGACGTTCGCGGTGTCGCTCGCCGCGCCGCGGGACGTGCTGGTCGCCGCGGCCGTGGGCGGCGCGCTGATCTGGGCGATCTCCGTGCTGGCGCGGAGCTGGGGGCTTCCGCCCGTCCTGGCGGCGGCACTGGCGGCCACGGTCGTCGGCGTGCTCGCGAACTGGCTCGCCCGCAGGACCGGGCAGCCGATCATGCCGCTCGTCGTGCCCGCCATCGGGCCCCTCCTGCCCGGAACGGCCCTCTACAGGGGCACGGTCGAACTCAACGTGGGTTCACCGGACGTGGGCGTGCTCAGCCTCATCGGCGCGGTGTCGGTGGCGCTCGCGCTCGGCGCCGGCGTCAACCTCGGCGGCGAGCTCGTCAGGGCGTTCCAGCACGTCGGGCTGAGCGCGTCCGGCCGCTGGGCGCGTCCGGCGGCCCGCCGCACACGCGGTATCTGACCGGCACGACATCTGACGGCGGCACGACATCTGACGGCGGCACGGCATCCGACCCCGTTCCCGGGGGCCGGCGGCTCCCCCGCGGGCCCGCCCGCCGGCGCCCGCGTTCTGTCGGCGGCGGCTGCTACGTTCGCGGCATGTACCGACAGGGAGACATTCTGCTCCTTCCCATCCCCGAGGACGTGGTGCCGGCCTCCGTCCGCGCCCTGCCGCCGGCCCCGCGCGACGGGCGGGGCCGCATGATCCTCGCGCACGGTGAGGCCACCGGCCACGCGCACGCGGTGCACGCCCCCGGGTCGCTGCTGCGCACCCCCGCCCCGCTCGACCCGGACTACCTGCACCTGCCCTCGGGCGGCCGGCTGGTCCACGAGGAGCACGCGCCGATCACCCTCCCCAAGGGCTGGTACCGCGTGGTCCGCCAGCGCGAGTACGTTCCCGGCGCCGTCCGCGTCGTCGCCGACTGAGAGGACCCCCCAGATGACCATCGCGACGATGCGCGACCCCGACGTCGTGGCCGCCGACTGGCGTGACGTGGCGTTCGCCACCGGCCCCGCCGACCGCGACCGGGCGGAGGCCGGTGTCGCCGCCGCCTACGCGGCCGCCGGGCTGGACGCCCCCGAACGGTACGTGTGGATGGCCTCGCCCCCGCGCGGCGCCGTCGCCGCGGCGGTGCTGGCGCGGCGCGGCGACGCGGGCGCCTGCGTGGTGGACCGGCTGAGGACGCGCCCCTGGGAGGAGGCGCGCGCCGCGGCCTACGCCGACCTGGGGCCGGAGCGGTGGCCGCAGATCTGGGCCCGGACGGGCGGCCTGCTGTGGAACCGGGTGCACGACCTCGCCGAACGCCTGCGCCGCGCCATCGGCGACCTCGCGGCGGAAGACCACGAAAGGCCCACCACCCGGGAAGAGGAGAACGTCGCGGCGATGCTGCGGCGCGCCGCGCTCGACGCGGTCCTCGGCCAGCACGAGGCGCCGTGGCTGGCGCTGTTCGACTGCCTCGGGCTGCTGGAGGGTCCCCTGGCCGGTGTCGCGGAGGTCGCCCGCTCCGCCGGATGGTGGTGGCCCTACGAACGGCTCGTGATCCTCACCGAGCGCCCCGGCGAGCTGCACCGGGACGAGCAGGGTCGGCTTCACAGCGGCGACGGCCCCGCCCTCGCCTACCCCGACGGGTTCGCGCTCCACGCCTGGCGCGGCACGCCGATGCCGTCCGGCTTCGTCGCGTCGCTGACCGGGCTGACGGCCGACCGCATCACCGCCGAGAGCAACGCCGAACTCCGGCGGGTGATGCTGGAGGTGTTCGGTTACGAACGCTACCTGGCGGAGACCGGGGCACATCCCGTCCACCGGGACGACACCGGCGTCCTGTGGCGCATCGACCTGCCCGGCGACGAGCCCGTGCTCCTGGTCGAGGTGGTCAACGCGACGCCCGAGCCGGACGGCACGCACCGCACCTACTTCCTGCGCGTCCCGCCGAACACGCGCACGGCCCGCGAGGGCGTCGCCTGGACCTTCGGCGTGAACCCGGCCGACTACCACCCCGAGAAACAGACCTGACGCGGGGCGGCGGGCCCGGCCGCGGTCACCCCCCGCCGAGCAGGACGGGGATGCGTTCGAGGACGCCGCCCGCGAAGGTGTCGTAGAGCCCGAGCGGCACGAGATGGACATAGCCGATGTGGCAGTCGCACGTGTCGAGGGGGCACGGGCGGGGTCTGAGGGCGTCCCTGAACGAGCCGTCGTAGAGGTTGCCGAGCACTTCGGGGACGAAGTGGCAGCGGCGCACCGTGCCGTCCCCGGCCACGGACACGACGGTCTCACCCGTGCGGCAGGGGAGCCCGCGGCTGCGGTGCGGGTACCGGCTCACCGGGAACAGCGGGTCGATCTCGGTCCAGGAGGCCGCCTCGGCGTCGTCGTAGACGTGCCCTTCGGCGGCGTTGACCCACAGGTACGTGCCCGCCGGAAGATCCTCCCGCAACCGCCGTGCGGCGTCGAGGTGCTCGGGCAGCCCCACGATCCCGACGCTGAACCGCACCCCGCGCTCCACCAGGTCGAGGCACTTGCCGAGGAACCGGTCGTAGGGAACCTGGCCGGGGTGGTAGGTCGCCCACAACGCCAGACGGGTGAGGTCGGCGTCCGACGTCCACGACACGCGGTGGCTCAGGTTCGTCTGGATCGCGACCCGTTCCACGTGCGGGACGTGGCTGAGGTCGACGAGGGCGCGTCTGTACCAGGAACGGACGAGACCTTCGCCCCACGGCGTGAACAGGACGGACACACGGTGGTCCTGGCGGGAGACCCAGTCGGTGAAGCGTTCCAGCGCGGCGCGGTCGGCGCGGAGCTGCTCCGGCGTGTCGCGCCGCTTGGCGAACGGGCAGTACGGGCAGTCGTAGTCGCAGCTCGCGAGCGGCCCCCGGTAGAGGATCGTGAGGTGGTCCATCAGCGCGCCTCGTAGGAGTCCATCAGCGCCCGGACGCGGGGCGAGAACAGCGCGGGGCCGACGACGTCGGAATGGGCGAGCCCTTCCGGGGTCAGCCGCAGGACGTCGCCGGCCGTCTCCAGCCAGCCGCGGTCCCCGAACGACGTGAGCTGGTCGGGGAAGTCGTCGAGCGGGTCGCTTCCGAAGCGCATGCGGTAGGCGTTCCGGTCGAGCCCGGACGCCTGCAGCAGCGACTGGAGGAGATGCCGCCGGCGGCGTTCGTCGTCGTCGAGTTCCAGGCCGACGCGTGCGGTCGTGAAGTCGTCCTCACGGATGTAGTCGTCGATGATGGCCCGCACCTGCCGCGCG
>DATCLF010000159.1:0-5633 GCA_036564055.1 Spirillospora sp. | reverse complement strand
CCCCGGATCCCGGGGGGCGGTGGCGCGACGGCGCGCCGCTCCGGTCGCCTTACGGCTGCAGGTTCTGGACGAAGTTGATGACGTCCTTGACCGTCTTCAGGTTGCGCAGCTCGTCGTCGGGGATCTCCACGCCGAACTTGTCCTGGGCGGCCACGGCGATCTCCACCATCGACAGCGAGTCGATGTCGAGGTCGTCGACGAAGTTCTTCTCCGGGGTCACCTCGGCCTTGTCGATGCCGACGATCTCGTCGATGATCTCGGCGAGACCGTCCAGGATCTCCTTCTCGCTGACTGCCATTTCGTGGGTTCTCCTTCTTATGTCGGGTCCCAGGTGCCCTGGTCTCGGTCCTCGCCTCGCGGCGCGGGCGTCACGGAATCCGGATGACCTGCGCGGCGTAGGCCAGCCCGGCGCCGAAGCCGACCAGCAGGGCCGGTGCGCCGGACGGGACGTCGCCGCGTTCGATCATGCGGGACAGGGCCAGCGGAATCGAGGCCGCCGACGTGTTGCCGGACCGCACGATGTCGTCGGCGACCACGGCGTTGGTGGCCTTCAGCTTCCGTGCGATCGCCTCGATGATCCGCAGGTTGGCCTGGTGCGGGACGACCGCGGCGAGGTCCTCGGGCCTGATCCCGGCGCGCTCGCACGCCTCGGCCGCGACGGGGGCGATCTCGGTGGTGGCCCACCGGAACACCGCCTGCCCCTCCTGCCGGATGAACGAGTGCCGGTCCGGGATGATGATCTTGTCGTACTTCTCGCCCGCGCTGCCCCACACGACCGGCCCGATGCCGGGGGAGTCGCTGGCGGTCACGACCGCGGCGCCCGCGCCGTCGGCGAAGATGATGCAGGTCGAGCGGTCGGTCCAGTCGACCCACTGGGACATCTTCTCCGACCCGATCACCAGGACGTTGCGGGCGTTGCCGGCGCGGACCGCCGAACTCGCGGTCGCGAGGGCGTAGCAGAACCCGGCGCAGGCGGCGTTGAGGTCGAACGCGCCGGGCGCCTCGATCCCGAGCCGGTGCGCGACCTGCGCGGCGTGGCCCGGCATCGGCGACTCGGCCGAGCAGGTCGCGAGGATGACCAGGTCGATGTCGGACGGGGCGAGCCCGCTGCCGGCCAGGGCCTTGCCGGCGGCGTGCACGCCGAGCTCGACGATGCCCTCGTCGTCGCCCGCGATGCGGCGCTCGGCGATGCCGACGCGGCTGCGGATCCACTCGTCGCTGGTGTCGACCGTCTTCGAGAGCTCGTCGTTGGTGACGACCCGCGACGGCCGGTAGTCGCCGAACGCGAGGACACGTGCGCCCGACACCGCGTCGGGGATGCTCAGCGCCCCGGTCATGACGCGTGCGCCTTGATCAGCTCGCGGGCCTTGTCGAGGTCCGCCGGGGTCTTCAGGGCGCACAGCTCGACGCCCTTCAGCTCCCGGCGGGCGAGGCCGGTCAGCGTCCCGGCGGGGGGCAGCTCGATGATCGCGGTGACGCCGAGGTCGCGCATGGCGGCCATGCACTTGTCCCACCGGACGGGGGCGCTGACCTGGTCGACGAGCCGGTCGAGGAACTCGGCCCCGGACTCGACGACGGCGCCGTCGCGGTTCTGCAGCAGCCGGGTGCGCGGATCGGCGACCGGCACGCCCGGCGCGAGGCGGCGCAGCGCGTCGACGGCCGGTGCCATGTGCTCGGTGTGGAACGCGCCGGCGACCGACAGCGGACGGAGCCGCGCCTTGGCCGGCGGCTCGTCGGCGAACGCGGCGAGACGCTCCACCTCGCCGGCGGCGACGACCTGCCCGGCGCCGTTGACGTTGGCGGGGGTGAGGCCGTGCTTGTCGATCGCGGCGAGGACCTCGTCGGGGTCGCCGCCGAGCACCGCGGTCATCCCGGTCTCGGTGACGGCGGCCGCCTCGGCCATCGCCCGCCCCCGCTCGCGGACGAGGACCAGCGCCGCCTCGGGCGTCAGGACCCCGGCGACCGCGGCGGCGGCGAGCTCCCCGACGCTGTGGCCGGCCACGGCGTCCGGGGCGCCGTCCCCGTCCTCGTACAGGGCCGCGTGGGCGGCGAGCGCGGCGGCGACCAGCAGCGGCTGCGCCACCGCGGTGTCACGGATCTCCTCGGCGTCCGCCTCCGTCCCGTAGCGCACGAGGTCGAGCCCCGTGACGGCGGACCACCAGGTCAGGCGGTCGGCCACGCCGGGATGCTCGAGCCATGGCTTCAGGAAGCCGGGGGTCTGGGCGCCCTGGCCGGGCGAAGCGAGGAGAATCACGCGACCAGCCTGCCGGTATCGCTCATCCCGCACGATGCGGAACGGCACGAAGTTTCGTCGAGGGCCTTTGTAAGACCCCTACAAGCTCCGATCATGAGCGGTTCTGGAAGCGGCCGAGGACGAGGGCGATGCGGAGCGTGAACGCGTTGCGTCCGTCGGTGGGGGCGAGGCCCGTCAGCTCGGCGACGCGGCGCAGGCGATACCGCACCGTGTTGGGGTGGACGAACAGCATGCGCGCCGTGGCCTCCAGCGACGAGCCCTGTTCGAGATAGGTCGTCAGAGTGTCGAGCAGCGGGGCGCCCGCGGCGAGCATGGGGTTGTAGACGCTCTCCACCAGGTACCGGCGGGCGTCCTCGTCGCCGTCGAGGGCCCGTTCGGGCAGCAGGTCGGTGGCGTGCACCGGACGCGGCGCGTCGGGCCACCCGGCGGCGGCGCGCAGCCCCGCCACGGCGGCCTGCGCCGAGCGGGTGGAGTCGTACAGGTCGTCGACGCGGGGGCCGACGACGACCGGGCCGGGACCGCACTTCGCGGCGATCCGGCGGGCGGCCTCCATCGGGTCGGTGTCGCCGCCGACGATGACGATGACGCGGCGCCCCTGGACGCCGGCCAGCACGTCGGCGCGGGCCCGCCGGCCGGCGAGCTGCATCTGGTCGATGGTGACCTCGGGTTCCTCGTCCTCGGGCGTGTACCCCGCGATGACCGTGACGGGCTTGGACGTCCAGCCGAGGGCGGCGGCCCAGGAGTGCATGCCGTCGTCGACCTCGCCGCGCAGCACCGCGTTGACGATGAGGGCTTCGAGCCGCGCGTCCCATGCGGCGCGGGTCTCGGCGGCGCGCGCGTACACCTGGGCGGCGCCGAACGCGACGTCGCGGGTGTACCGCAGGATCGCCTCGCGGAGCTGGGCCTCGCCGCCGGGCGCGGCCAGCTCGCTCAGCCGCGTCTCCACCACATCGATGATCACGCGGATCATGTCGATCGTGTGGTGGAGCTTGACGGCGCGCAGCAGCTCCCGGGGCGCCGTGCCGAACACCTCGGCGGCGATCGCCGGACGCGTCTGCTCGTTGTTCTTGAACCATTCGACGAACGCGGCGATGCCCGCCTGGGCGACCAAGCCGATCCACGAGCGCTGGTCGGGGGACATGCGCCGGAACCAGGGGAGGTTCTCCTCCATGCTGGCGAGGGCGGCGGTGCCGAACGTGCCCATCGCCTTCTCCAGGCGCTCCGTGGTTTGCGCGCGCAGCTCGGCCTCGTTCAGGGTGTCCACAACCTTAGGGTGCCACCACCCCGGTGATGGCCCGTCAGCGGCCGGAGCGGACGGATCACCCGGCGGCGCCATCTCAGCCCCGGGGAACGCCGCGAAGGCCGGCGCGCTCCCCGGGCGTGTCGGAACGGGCCGCGGCGGCGTCAGGCGCGGGTGACCTTTGTGCTGTGGCCTGTGGCGATCAGGGCAAGGTTGCGCAGGGACGGGGAGCCGGGGCTGAAGTAGCCGCTGTGGAAGCCCGAACCGGCGTCGAACCGCATCGCGCCGAAATCGGGGGAGACGGGGTCCGGGCCGAAGCCCACGCCCGCGACGCGGACGTCCGGCACGAGACGCACCCAGTCGCCCTTCGAGCGGCCCGCCCAGACGCGGGCGGGCGTGCCGATGGCGGCGACGTCGTCGGCGGTGGTGCCGGGGCTTCCGTACAGGGCGATGTCGTCCACCGGCAAGGACGCGAGAGGCCGGGCGGCCTTGACGCACACCACCGAGCCGTAGCTGTGGCACAGGAGGGCGAAACGGGCGTGCGGGCTCACGCGGTGGACGCCGGTGACGAAACGGTGCAGCGCGCGGGCGCCGGTCCGTGCGGCATCGGTCCGCAGGGCGCCGGGGCTCAGCAGCGACGGCGCGTCGTACCCGAGCCAGGCGACCACGGCGAGCCGCGTGCCCGGTGCGGCGGCACGGGCCTGCCGGTACAGCGCGCGGCCGTCGGACCCGGCGAACTTCTCTTCGTCGAAGGTGGTGAGCTCGTTGTCGGCGCCGGGCACCACGACGGCGACCCGGTCGGCGCGCCTCAGGTCGCCGATGACCTCGACGGCCTTGCCGTCGCCGCGCGGGTCGAACGCCAGGAACCGCCTCCCGCCCCGCAGGAACGACGACAGGACCCGCACCCGGTCCTCGTCGTGGAACCGCCTCGCGGTGGCCAGCGCCCGCGCGATCTCCCTCCGGGCGGCCTCGAACCGGGCGTCGAGCGTCGCGGCCGACAGCTCGGGCATCGCACGCGGGGCCGCGTACTCCACGGCGTGGCCGGCGGCGGCGCTCGTCGAGCCCACCGTCGCCGCGAGCAGGACGGCGGCCATGATCGTGCGAAGACGGGGCATCCGGGGGGTCCCTCCTGGTCGGGAAACGCCTCTGTTCGGGACCGTATGAACCGGACGCCTCGCCGCAGATCACACGGCGGTGTGAACTTGCGGCGTCCCACCGCGGGGGGACGGACGCGACCCCGGTATCAGGCCGGAGCCCCGCGTCACTCGCCGGGGCGGACCAGGCCCACCTCGTAGGCGTAGACGATCGCCTGCGGCCGGTCCCGCAGCCCGAGCTTCATCAGGATCCGCCCGAAGTGCGTCTTGACGGTCTGCTCGGCGACGACGAGCGCCTCGGCGATCTCGCTGTTGGACAGGCCCCGCGCGACCAGCCTCAGCACCTCGGTCTCCCGTTCGGTCAGCTCCTCCAGGCGGGTGCGGGACGGCGGCCTGCGCCCGCCCAGCCGGGTGAACTCCGCGATGAGCCGCCGCGTGATCGACGGGGACAGCAGCGCGTCGCCCGCCGCGACGATCCGGACCGCGTCGGCCAGCTCCGCCGCGGAGGCGTCCTTCAGCAGGAACCCGCTCGCCCCGGCCCGCAGCGCCTCGTAGACGTAGTCGTCCAGGTCGAACGTGGTGAGCATGAGGACCTTGGGCCCGTCGGGCTCGGCGTCGGCGAGGATCCGTCGGGTCGCCTCCAGCCCGTCCATCACGGGCATGCGGACGTCCATCAGCACCACGTCGGGGCGCAGCTCGGCGACGCGGCGCACGGCCTCCTCGCCGTTGACGGCCTCGCCGACGACCTCGATGTCGGGCTGCGCGTCGAGCAGCACCCCGAACCCGCTGCGCACCATGCCCTGATCGTCGGCGATCACGACACGGACGGTCACGTCCGTTCCCCCGCCTTCTCCGGCAGGTGGGCGGTCACGGAGAATCCTCCCTCGGGTGTGGGCCGGGCGGTCAGCGCGCCGCCGAGGGAGGCGGCCCGTTCCCGCATCCCGACCAGGCCGTGCCCGCCGGTCGGCAGCGGCGGTCCGGGCGGCCGCCCGGGGCCCGGCTCCCCGGCCGTGCCCGGCGGCCCGTTGACGACGCCGAGCCACAC
>DATCLF010000158.1:0-11727 GCA_036564055.1 Spirillospora sp. | reverse complement strand
GGCCCGGGGCCGTGGCTGCGCACGTTCACCGAGAGGCTCGGCGGCTACACCACGCACGTCCGCGGCCATCCGCCGCTTCCGACCCTCCTGCTGTGGGCGCTGGAGGAGACCGGCCTGCGCGGGACGGGCTGGTCCTCGGCGTTCATCGTCGCGCTGGGGACGTCCGCGGTCGTGGCCATCGCGGTCGCCGTCCGCCACGTCGCGGGGGAGACCCCCGCCCGCCGTGCCGTGCCGTTCCTCGTCCTGGCGCCGCTCACGCTGTGGATCGCCACGTCGATGGACGCCCTGTTCCTCGGCGTCGGAGCCTGGGCCGTCGCGCTCACCGCCGTCGCGGCCGTGCGGGAAGGGCCCGCCGCATACGGCGCCGCCGGGGCGGCGGGTCTGCTGCTGGGCACGCTGCCCTACCTCAGCTACGGACTCCTGCCCCTGTTCGCCCTGCCGCTCGCGGTCGTCGTCCTACGGCGTCCCGGCCGCGGTCTGATCGCCGTGCTCGTGGGCGGCGCGTTGATCGTCCCGCTGGCGTTCACGGCGGGCGGCTTCTGGTGGCCGGACGGTGTCGCCGCCACCCACGAGACCTACGTCGTCAGCCGCGGATCCGCGCAACGCTCCTACCCCTACTTCCTGGTCGCCAACGTCGCCGTCCTCGGCCTGCTGACCGGGCCGGCGACCGCCTACGCCCTCCCGGCGGTCCTCGCACGGCGCCGCCCCCTGTCCTGGCTGGTGGGCGCCGCCCTGATCGGGCTTTTCGCGCTCGACGCGTCCGGCGTGACGCGAGGAGAAGTGGAACGGATATGGGTGCCCTACGCGGCGTGGGTCGTCCTCGCCTCGGCCCGGCACGATCCCCCGGCGCGCAGGTGGCTGGCCGCGCAGGCGGGGCTCACCGTGGCGGTCCAGGCGCTCGTCCGATCACCGTGGTGAGGCCGGATCCGCTCGGACGACAGCGACCGGTCTCACCGGCGCAGGAGCCGCCGCCACAGCGGGGGACAGCGGGACGTCCGTCTCGCGGGACGCCCGGGTGAGGATGGCCTCGGCGGCCCGCTTGGCCGCGGGCGTGTGCCCCACGTGGCGGAGGTTGCCGAGGAGCACGTGGTCGTGGCCCTGCGGTCGGCCCTGGGCGGCCAGGGCGAGGCCTTCCTCGATGATGTCGGACGGCAGGGAGTCGGACGGATTGCCGGGAGTGAATCCGGGTGCGGGCAGACCGTCCATGTCACGGAGCATCGTGACGGCCTCCCGGCTCAGGCTCCGCTTCCTGATGTCCACCGCCAGGAAGACCAGCGCGTCCCTGATCTCGGTCTTGGAGGGCGCCTGTGCCTCGTCCAGCCTGGTGAGCAGGTGCCAGAGGCTCACCCGTCCCAGGGGTGAGGTCTCGACGTCGAACCGCTCCCGTACCTGGGCCGGGGACACGCCGTACTCGTTCAGCGTTCCGAGGATGTCGCGGAACGTCCGGTCTCGGGGCTCCGTGCGTGCGACCGCGTCCAGCAGGGCGGGCACGGCCCGATCGCTGCGGATGTCCCGCAACGCCAACGCGGCCGTCGATGCGCAGGCGCGGTCTTCCAGCGCGGAGACGAGCACGTCGGCGGCCCGGGCGTCGCCGATCCGGTGGAGCGCCTCGATGATCCCCTTCTTGAGGTGGACGGGGTCCTGGTATTCGTCGCGTATGGACGCGGGCGGAAGGCTCTCGGTCCGCACGGTGCGGAACGGTTCGATGTCGACGCCGGCGCCGTGCTCGGCCTGCAGCCGGTAACCCTCGGAGTACCAGGCGTTCCAGACCCGCAGCAGCTCGGCGAGACGTTCGCGGTACCGGGCCGAGGCGTCGAGGAGTTCGTCGAGGCGCCGCACGAGCGCCGGGACCGCCTCGTCGCTCCGCTCGGCCAGCGCGGCGACGGCCGAGTCGCGCGGGCTGTCTCCCCCGTAGTCGTCCGTGACCCAGATCCGCAGCATCTCGATCAGGGAGTCCAGGTCGTCGGCCATGGTGACGGTCCTTGGTCGGGGGACGCGCGGCGCCCGGGGGTCGGGGCAGGGGGACAGTCTTGCATGATCAACGGCCGCGCACCACGGGGCTTCCTCGGTATGTGCGGCCTTCAGTTCGTGTCGGCCTGGCCGAGGGCCTCGCACAGCTCCCCGGTCTTCACCCCGAGGGACGTGAGCAGCGTGTCGCACGGTCCGTCGGGCTCCGCGACGAGCGCGGCCAGCAGGTGGGTGGTCCCCGTGGACGGGTCCTTGCGCTCGTTGCGGAGCAGGCGCGCACGGTTCAGGGTCGCCTCGACCTCCTCGTGCATCCTCGGCCCGGACGGATCCTGCACGTCCCCTTCGGCGGGCGCGAGGACGGGTGCGTTCGCCACGTCGGCGAGGGTGACCCCTCGTTCCCTCAGCAGCTCGGCGCCCTTGTTGACGCGGGTCCACTCGTCGCGGAGGGCCAGCCCGGCGTGGGCGAGCTCGTCGTCCAGGACGAGCATGCCGAGCAGGAGGTGCGGTGCGGTCACCTCGGGATGCCCCAGGCGCACCGCCTGGCGCTTGGCCTCCCGGCGCACCGTGAGCATGATCGGTGACCCGAAGCCGCCGCTGGACAGGGCCCGGGCCAGGCGGCTCCAGTACGCCCCCCGCCGGGTGAGCATGCCCATGTGACGCAGCCCGTCGACGCAGCGGGAGGTCCGTGCGCCGTCCCGCCGGACGCTCGGGTGGTCCGTGACCGCCGCGACGAGGGCGCCGCGGTCGATGCGCCGTTCGAGCAGTGCCTCGCACGCCCGGTTGCCCGGGTCGTGCAGCAGGCCGACAAGCAGGTGGGACGGGTTCGCCAGGGAGACCCCGTGCTCGCCGGCGCTCCGGAGCGCGTGGGCGAGCGCGGCCGTGAGCGCCCCGGTCGGCCGCGGCGACTGCGCGCCGCCCCCCGCCGTCCACGCCGCCTCGCGCAGGACGGCCATGACCGCGGGGCCTGCGGGCGTCCCATCACCGGCGTCGTCCCGGCCGGTCCAGTGCTCGTCGCCCTTCGCGTTGATCGTCCCCATGAGGGCGCCGGTGTCGCGGACCGTGGACGCGACGAGGTCCCGCGCCGCGGACTCGCCGTCGAGCAGCGCGTGGAGCACGTGCTCGGTGCCCACGGCCCGCCGTTCCTCGCGGGCGGCGCGGCGGAACGCCCGGACCAGCGTCTCGGTGACTTCGCGGGAGGCGTCGGCGGGGGTGGTGCGCGATTCAGACCGCATGCGGATCCCTTCTCCGGCCGGCTCGGCGAGCGGCAGGTGTGATCATCGCGGGAATCCTAGAGCGCGATGATCCTGAATGTTCCGCATTGCGGTGTTACGGAGGTCCGTTGCGCCGATTGCGGTCTCCTTCTCTTTACCGTCCCGTAGTGTCCGGAGTTTCTCCATGCGGGCGGCGCTGGCAATGATCTCGCTGATCATGTGCCGTCCTTCGGGGGAGAGCGAGGCGAGGGTCCGCAGGGTCGCGTTGTCGACGCCTCCGCCGCGCATCAGCGCGAGCTGCTTCTCGAGCCGCTCCGCCTCCTCGCCGTCGTCGAAGTGGCCGATGGGCACCCGGAAGAAGGTGGCGAGCGTCTTCAGGGTGTGCAGTGTCCGGTTGGGCTGCCGGCCGACCGCAGTTTCCACAGGGTGGAGCGCGAAATGTATTCGTGGGTGACCTCCTGCGTGACGGCGGCGACGTCGGCATTGCCCGTCGCGGGCGGGAGACCTGCCGGCCACCATTTCTCGATCAGCCAGTTGATCTTGTTCGCGAGTGTTCTGGCTGCTTCCCCGCACGTCATTGAGACCTCCTGGTTCTGAACGCCCACCCGACGGCCGGAAGCGGTGTCCTCCGGCAGAGTAAGCCCCGTGTGCTCGGCGAAGTGAGCCCCGTCCCGGCTGCTGTTCAGGCCATGGAAACCCGATGGTAACGCCCGGGGGCGGTTCATTCCGCGTCAACGATGCGGTGATGGGCGGCGTCATGATGCGGGGTCGAAACCGATGATCGAAGGTGTTGACAAGTGTGCGAGCCGAGATGAGTATTCCTGTGGAGTCACTTTGATCGACGGAAAGAACAGATCGTCCACTGTAGTGGTTTTTCCGCGCCGAAAATCGCGCAGTTCCCGAACCCGGCATGCACCGCGTGGAGTCGGCGCGCCGCCGGGGCGCAGGGAGATCGAGGTCAGCTTCTTCGACGGGGGGAGAGCAGCAGGCGTTCGTCCTCGCGGTGCAGGCAACGTCGCCCACGGCCTGCCGCTGTCGCTGTCGGATCGCAAGCAGGCGGCGCTGCGGATCCTCCAGTCGTACTCGCGGTGGACGGACCGTTCGATCGCCTGGGCGACCGGCCTGTCCGCCGCGACCGTGGCCGCGCTCCGGCGGCGTGCGACCGCTCAGCTCCCGCAGTCGCACACCCGGGTCGGACGCGACGGCCGGGTGAGGCCCGTGAACGCCGTCGAGGGCGGGCGGCGGGCGGGACGGTTCATCGCCGAGCATCCGAACGCCTCGCTGCAGGAGGTCGCCGCGCACGTCGGCATCTCCACCTCGACCGTGCGGGACGTCCGCCGCCGCCTAAGCCGGGGCAAGGACCCCGTTCCCAGTTCCCCGCTCCGCGGAAAGGGCGCACAGAAAAGGAACCGTCCGCGCAGCGGCGAACGAGCCCCGAGGCGACCGGGGGCGTCCGCCCGCCCATGACGATCATCGAGAAGCTGCGCCTATGGCCCGCACTGCGCTGTTCTGACGTTCATGCGTGCCGGTTCGCCGTGTACCGAACAATGTCAGTCGGACGTCGGGTCGAGCCACGTCCGGCTTCGCCGTGGCATCGTCGTCGAACCTCGACGGCGTTCGAGGCCAACTCCTCGTCCGCGCCCCGACCGACGAGCAAGAGGACACCGGATGACCGACAACCTCGCCCCCGATCACCCGCGCGTCGTCGTGATGACCGGCGCCACGTCAGGCATCGGAGCCGCCGCCCTGAAGGAGATCGCCCGCCGGCCCGGTTTCCGGGTCATCGTGGGCGCCCGCGGCACCGGACGGACCGTGCCCGCCGGCGTCGAGACGCTTCCGCTGGATCTCGCGTCCCTCGGCAGCGTCCGCGAGTTCGCCGCGGCGGTGACCGCCCGGCTCGACGGGACGCCCATCGACGCGCTGGTCCTCAATGCCGCCACCCAGTCCAGGAAGGTGGCCGGACGGACCGCCGACGGCTTCGAGACGACCTTCGGCGTCAACCACCTCGCCCACTACCTGCTGGCCCGCCTCCTGGAGCCGCGGCTCGCCGACGGCGCGCGGGTGATCTTCACGACCAGCGACACCCACGACCCGTCGATCTTCCCCCTTGCGCCCAGGACGCTTGAGCCGGAGAAGCTGGCCCATTCGACCACGTCGCGGTTCAGGATCGGCCTGCGCGCCTATGCCGCCTCGAAACTCTGCAACATTCTCACCGCCCGCTCTTTGGCGGATTCCCCTGACCTGCGGAAACGCGGCGTCACAGTTCTCGCTTACAACCCCGGGCTCACGGGCGGCACCAACCTCGGCAATCCGAGCCCCGCAGAGAGGTGGCTCATGAACGCGGTCGTCTTCCCGATCTTCCGTGTGATCGGCTTGGTCAGGCCCGCCTACGTCAAGGGCCGTCCCGAACGCGCCGGCGAGGTGCTCGCTCAGCTGGCGACCGGCGACATCACGCCCCCGGACGGTCACCTGTACGCGTCCCTGGTCAGAGGAGAGGTCACCTATCCCGAGCCCGCGCCGCTCGCTCGCGACGACGAGATCCGCGATGACCTCTGGCGCCGGAGCGCGTCCATGGTCGGCCTCGCGCCCTGACCCTCGGGCGCCACGGTGAGCAGCCATGAAGCCGGCAGGGAGAGGAAGCGGCTGCCACGTGAACGGAGGGGTGCACAAATGCGGCTGGGCATCCGCAGCGAATTCGGCGGATGCCCAGCTGATCGGGGTGCGCCGTCAGGGACTCGAACCCCGAACCCGCGGATTAAGAGTCCGCTGCTCTGCCAATTGAGCTAACGGCGCTTGTCGATGTGGGGGGCCGACCCTCGGCCGGGGCCCTTGCGACAGGAAGAACAGTACCAGGAGCGATGGGCCTGTGCGAATCGATTAGTCGCGTGCGGGCAGGACGCTCATCATGCCCCGCCACAGGGCGATGGCGGTGGCGCGGGAGCTGACGCCGAGCTTGGCGTAGATCCGGTTGACGTGGTTCTTGACGGTCTTCTCGCTGAGGAAGAGCTGGCGGGCGATCTCGCCGTTGGAGCGTCCGGTGGCGATGAGGTCCATGACCTCGGCCTCGCGGGCGGACAGGCCGAGGGAGGCGCGGGACGCCCGCCGGACCCCGCGGATGAGGTCGGACGCGGTGAAGGAGCCGGGGACGAAGCACCCGCAGGCGCCGGACTGGAGGGCCTCCTGGACGGCGGGGTGCTCGGGCTCGCCGAGGATGAACACCCGGGACGACTGGCCGAGGGGCTTGGTGTGGTCGGCGAAGGCGACTCCGAGGAGGACGATGTCGGGCCGCAGGCGTTCGGCCAGGGGGAGCGCCGTCTCGGCGTCGGCCGCGTCGGCGACGACGTGGAGTTCGTCGCTCGCGTCGAGGAGGGTCGACACGTCCGCTCGGATCTGTGGGTCTTCGTCCACCACGAGGACGCGCAGGGGGGCCGTCTCGTCGACGCTCATCCGTTGCCCTTGACCGTGTAGTTGACGTTTATAGGGTCGGAGCATAACGGCCTGATCTTCCGGAGTCGATGCATCCGGCCAGGCGACGGCGAGTGTTCGGCCCCTGATCGGCCCGCTATCGCGCCCCCCGCGCGGGCCGTGAGCGCCATCTCCAACGCAAACGTTGCTTTCCGCGCCCGGGGTCGTTACAGTCTCTGTCCAACTCTAACGTTGGAGTTGGAAGAGAGGTTCCATGCTGCGATCCGCTCATACGACGCTGGAGGCTCCGCACGCGGACGCCCACCCGGCCGGCACCCGCACCGTCAGCCTGCTGGTCGGGACGGCGGTGTTCGTGCTCACCCAGCTGTACGCCGCGATCCCGCTCCTGGGTCCCGTCGGCGACGACCTGGGCGGAGACGTCACCTTCGCCCTGGCGACGTGCTTCAGCCTCTGCTACGCGATCGGCTTCCTGATCTGGGGGCCGGTCGCGGACCACTACGGACGCAAGAAGGCCATGACGGCCGGGCTCCTGGTGCTGTCGGTGGCGACGCTCGCGTGCGGCTTCGCGCCGTCGACCACGTGGCTGGCGGTGTTGCGGTGCGTCCAGGGGCTCGCCGCGGCGAGCTTCGCGCCGAGCGCCCTGGCCTACCTGTCGGAGGCGGTGCCCCCGCACCGCCGTGCCGGGGCGATCGGGGCGATATCGACGGCGTTCCTCGTGGCCGGGATCTTCGGCCAGGTGTTCGCGTCCTGGATCTCGCTGAACGCCGGGTGGCCCTGGATGTTCGCCGTCTCCGCGGCCGTCCTCGCCGGCGCGTTCCTCGCGGCCGCCCTCACGGTGGCCGAGGCTCCCCGTCCGGCGTCCCCCGGGCACCTGGGGCACCGTTTCCTCGCGGCGGGCAGGCTGATCACTCGGCCGACGATGCTGCTGCTGTGCGCCGCCCACGTGACCATGCTGATGTCGTTCGTCGGCATGTACACGGCGCTCGGCCCGCACCTCGGCGCTCTCGGCCTGGAGGAGTCGGACGTCATCTGGCTGCGTCTGGCCGGCCTGCCGGGCATGTTCGCCGCCCTGCTCGCCGGACGTCTCATCGCGCGCTGGGGCACCGAGAACACGGCCCGTGCCGGGTACTCCCTCGCCGCCGCCGGAATCGCCGGCGAAGCGCTGCTCGGGCAGTCCCTCGCCGGCGTGACCGTGGCGAGCCTGGTGTTCGTCACGGGGGTGGCCGTGGCCGTCCCGGCGATGATCACTCTGTTCGGCCGGGAGGCGGCGCCGGACCGGGGCAGCGGGATGGCGCTGACCGGTTTCATCCTGTTCGTCGGGGCGAGCCTGGGCCCGGTGGTGGCGCGCCAGACCGGTGACTTCACCGCCCTGCTGCTGGCCTTCGCGGGGTGCCTGGTCTTCTCCGCCGGCTGCGTCACCGTGTTCAAGAGGCTCGTCGCCGGGACGACCTCCACGTGACGACCGCCGGGTGAACGACCAAGGGCCTGGTCGCCGTCGGCGACCAGGCCCTTGAAGTCTGGGGTGAGTGAGGGGACTTGAACCCCCGACATCTTGGACCACAACCAAGTGCTCTGCCAGCTGAGCTACACCCACCATGGCCGGGCCGTGCCCGGCTTCCCAGTAGTGTAGCGGCTCCCAGCGGGTGGGTCAGCCAGAGGCGATCTCGGCGGCGACGGCGCGGGCCGTCTCCGAGTCCGGGCCCGGCTGCGGGACGAAGACGGCGGCCCGGTAGTAGCGCAGCTCCTGGATGCTCTCGGTGATGTCGGCGAGGGCGCGGTGCCCGCCCTTCTTCTCGGGGCTGGCGAAATAGACGCGGGGGTACCAGCGGCGGGCCAGCTCTTTGATGGACGAGACGTCCACCATGCGGTAGTGGAGGTGGGCGTCGAGGGCGGGCATGTCCCGGGCGAGGAACGAGCGGTCCGTGGCGATGGAGTTGCCGCACAGAGGGGCCTTCTTGGGCTCCTTGACGTGGGACTTGACGTACTTGAGGACGATGTCCTCGGCTTCGGCGAGGGGGACGCCTTCGGGGAGGGCGTCCAACAGGCCCGACGTGGTGTGCATGTCACGGACGACCTGTGACATCTGCGTGAGCGACTCCTCCGGGGGCTTGATGACCACATCGACGCCCTCGTCGAGGATGTTGAGCTCGCTGTCGGTGACCAGTGCGGCGATCTCGATGAGCGCGTCCCTGCGCAGATCGAGCCCCGTCATCTCGCAATCGATCCAGACCAGCGCGTCCCCGGTCATATGGCCCCTCACCTGCACCTATGCCCGGAACAGCCCGTCTGGACTGTCCACGGTCTCCTAGTGTTTCGCAACCCGTCGCAGCAGAGCCGCAGCGCGCGTCGCAGCACGGCCCGTGGCCGCTTGCCCAGGTTAGACCATGGTTAGTTCGTCCGTACCGCACGAGGGATCACCATCGAGGTCGATGGGATCACGAGGTCACGCGGCGGGCGATGTGGTCGGGGACGGTGATGCCGGGGCGCAGGGCCGGGTCGGGCGTGGGCGTCCCGAACGTCTGGCGGACGGGGATGACGCCCGCCCACACGTCGAGTTCGTAGTCTTCGTCGTCGTCGGCCGGTGGTCCCTGGCGGATTTTCACGGATGCCTCTTCCAGGGGGATGGCCAGTACGGCGACGGCGGCGAGTTCCTTGCGGGTGGGGCGGCGCGCCACGTCCCATTGGCCCGGGGCCAGGCGTTCGGTGATGGCGCGCAGGCCGTGCAGCTTCTCGTCGGGGTCGGTGATGGCGCGCGGTGTCCCGTAGATGACGGCGCTGCGGTAGTTGACGGAGTGGTGGTACAGCGACCGGGCGATGACGATGCCGTCGAGGTGGGTGACGGTCACGCAGACGTCCTGGGACGGCCCGGCCCGCAGGCTGCTGGCCCCTGTGGAGCCGTGAACGTAGAGGGTGTCGTCGTGGCGTCCGTAGGCGGTCGGCAGGACGCGGGGCGAGCCGTCCACGACGAGCCCGAGGTGGCAGAAGAGACCGGCGTCGAGGATCTCGTACAGGACGGAGCGGTCGTCGGTGGAGCGGTCGGCTCGCCTGCCGAGCCGGGTCCGTGCGGTCGAAGACAGTGGGGTTGAGGACGGTGGGGTTGAGGATGGTGGGGTTGAGGATTGTGCGGTCATGGCGACCAACGCTAGAAACGAAGTGGCCTGGTCGGTAGGGCCACTTGAAGCGGATATCAGGAGACCACTTTGGCGATCGAGCTGCCCCTCAGCGTCGACCGGAACGCGGACGAGCCGCTGAGCGCGCAGCTCGTCGGCCAGTTGCGCGCCGCGATGGGGGAGGGACGGCTGGCGGCCGGCGACAGGCTTCCCGCGAGCCGGGCGCTGGCGGCGCAGCTCGGGGTGAGCCGCACGGTCGTGACCGACGCGTACGAGCAGCTGTACGCGGAGGGCTGGCTGGAAGGCCGCCATGGGTCGGGGACGTACGTGACCGAGGGCGTCGCGGCGTCGCCCGCGCCGGTGCCGCCGCCCGTCGCGACGAAGGCCGTGAGGAGGGCGGCGCGTCCGGGCGAGACAGACCTGAGGCCCGGTCTCCCCTGGGTCGGGGCGCTCGACACGCCCGGCTGGCGGCGTGCGTGGCGGCTCGCCGCCGGGAGGCCGCCCCAGCAGCGGCAGGACCCGTACGGCCTGCCGGGGCTGCGCGCGACGCTCGCCGACTACATCAGGCGCAGCCGCGGGGTGACGTGCCCCGTGGACGGGCTCCTCGTCACGCGGGGCGCGACGAACGGGCTGGATCTGCTGGCCGCGGCGGTGCTGCGTCCCGGCGACCGGGTCGGGGTGGAGGAGCCCGGTTACGGCCGGGCCCGCGCGGTGCTCGCCGGCCGGGGCGCCGAGCTCGTGCCCTGCCCGGTCGACGAGCACGGCCTCGTCGTGGACGGGCTCCCGGACGATCTGCGCCTGGTGTACACGACGCCGTCCCACCAGTTCCCGATGGGCGGCGTCCTGCCGGTCCCGCGCCGGCGCGCCCTGCTGGCGTGGGCGCGCCGGAACGGGGCGCTCGTGGCCGAGGACGACTACGACGGCGAGTTCCGCTACGACGTCGCACCCCTGCCCGCCCTGTACGGCCTGGACCCGGACGTGGTGGTCTACCTCGGCACGACGGCCAAGATCCTCACGGCGGACATGGGGGTCGGCTGGCTCGTGGGCCGTCCCGACATCGTGGAGCGGGTCGCGCTGCGCCGCGAGGAGCTGAACGACCGGACGGCGATCGTGCCGCAGGACGCGCTGCGCATCCTGCTGGAGCGCGGTGATCTGGAACGTCACGTCCGCCGGATGCGGGCGGAGTACGCGCGGCGCCGCGACGTCGTGGTGCGCACGCTGGACGGGCTGCCGCTGCGCGGCGACACGGCCGGCCTGCACCTCGTGGTGGACGCCCCGGCGGAGACGGCGACCCGGGTCGTGGAGGAGGCGTCGCGGAGGGGCGTGCTCGTGGACGCGCTCGACCGCTACCACGCCGGCGCCCGGCGGGTCTCCGGGCTGGTGATCGGGTACGGGTCGGCCGCCGGGCTCGCGGAGCTGCGCCGGGGCTGCGAGGTCGTGCGGGAGCTGATCTCGGCGGGGTGAGGCCGGTGCTCGTGACGTGACCGCCGGGGGAGCACCGGCGTGCGGCGCGCCCGCCGCCGGCGGGGCGCCGCGGGCGTCAGTTGGACATCGCGGACTGGGCGACCGGAACGGGTTCCGGGGTGGGCGGCAAAGGGGCGGGACGTTCGGTGGGCGGCGGGTCGCTCTGGGACTGCCTGACCGGGTCGGCCGGGTGCGGAGGCCGGGAACGGAGCCGGGACTGGGCGCTGCCGTCGCCGACGGGTGCGCGAGGCCGGGGGATGGGGGCGACCGGCGTGTCGGGCCCGGTGATGCGGCGGACGTCGATGGCGCCGGGGTCCGGCCGGTCGACGAGCGGCACCTGGGAGGCGCCGTAGTGCCCGCCGCGCGCCCACTCCTTGCGGCCGCGGTGCGCGTGGTACGACTGCGGCGACGGCAGCGGGGGACCGGCGGGCCAGCGGCGCGGCACGCCCCAGGCGTCCAGCCACTCGACGATCGACTCGACGTTGGTGAGCAGCGCGCTGGTGAACGGGGCGCGGGCCTGGCCGACCACCATGATCTGCGCGCAGACG
>DATCLF010000157.1:0-4502 GCA_036564055.1 Spirillospora sp. | reverse complement strand
CATCCGCACCCCGCGGTACTGGCTGCTGTCCCTGTCGGACCAGCGGATCCGGCTCTGGGACGGCCATGGAAGCCACCTGACCGAACACGTCGGCGGCGGCTTCCCCCTGGAACCCGAGCCGATCGACGAGGCCGCGTCCGGGCGCCGGTCGCGCCGGCCCGCGCAGGGCGGTGACGACGAACGGCACCGCCGGATCGTCCGGGAGGCCGCGGCCGCCGTCGACCGGATCCTCGCGCGGGACCGCCGTCCCCTCATCGTCGCGGGCGTCACCCGTCACCAGGCGCTGTTCGACGAGATGGCGGGCCCGAACGTCACCGTGGCGGGACGCGTCGACGGCGGTTTCGAGGGCGCCTCGCCCGCGACGCTCGCCGAGGCGGCGCGCCCGGCCCTCGCCGCCTACGAGGATCTCCGCGAGGTCGCCGTGCTGTCCGAGCTGGAGGCGGCGCGCAGCATCCAGCGGTACGCGGGCGGTCTGCCCGAGGTCGCGCGGCTCGCCGAGGAGGGACGCGGCGAGCACCTGGTCGTCGAGCGCGGCTACTACGCGCCGGCCGTGCGGACGCGCGGCGAACTCGTCCCGGTGGACGGCACGGCCGGGGCCCCGGACTCGGTCGAGGACGCGGCGAGCTCCGCGGAGGACGTCGTGGACGTCGTCGACGACGCCGTGGACGACGTCATCGAGACGGTGCTGGAGTACGGCGGCGAGGTCACGTTCGTCTCGGACGGTTTCCTCGTCGACCACGGCCGCATCGCCCTGGTGACGCGCTACTGACGCGGACGGGCGCTCAGCCGCTGGTGAGCCACTGCGTGGTGACGTCCCCGAGGACCGACCGGACGGCGAGGACGGCGATTCCGAGGGAGAGCACGGGCATCACCACCCACCGTTCCACCTTGCCGTCGGTCTGCGGGATGACCGGCAGGTCGATCCGCCACGGCAGGGGCCAGAACACCGGGCAGCCCCGCGGGGTCAGGCAGTCGCCGGCGACGTGCGCCAGGCAGCCGAGCGCGACCGCGAAGCCGACGAAGCTCATGTCGATCTTGTGCATGAGCCAGACGGCGATGAGGGCGAGCGCGCAGTCGGCCAGGGCCGACTGCGGTTCCCTGCCCTCGAAGTCGAGGCCGACGCCGCGCAGCCCGAGGCCGACGATCAGGAACAGGCAGGCCCACCAGGCGTAGACGTAGTGGGTGGCGAGGGCGTCCATCGCGAGGCCCATCGCGACCGCGAAGACGATCGAGTGGGTCGCCTGGCGGTGCCCGCCGGACAGTTTCCCGACCCACTTGCACATCGTCTGGGTGACGGGTCCGAGGGTGTTGGCGATCCGCCCGTTGTGGTGGTCGATGTCGGGCAGGATCGCGGCGCCGGCGCAGACCACGGTGCCGGCCGCGACCTGTTCCGGGGACAGGGTGACCGCGTGGTCGCCGAGCAGTCGCTCCTGCGCCAGGACCGGCACGGCGGCCAGCCATGCCAGCGCCCCGCTGAGAGCGTGCGTCCTGCCCATCATGTGCCGTGCACCCCGCCTTCCCGCGCGTTCCGGAGCCCCGCGTCAGCGGGACTCTAGTCCGCTACTGAACGTTTTCGGCGGCGACGCGCCGGATCGGGGCCTACGTCCGTTCAGATGCGCGGGTGGCGGTCCGGGTTCCCGCGGCGGCGTGGCGCTCGCGGGCCGCGATGACGGCGCCGACGTTCTCCTCCGCCCATCGGGCGATGGCCTCGATCGGGGTCCGCAGGGAACGGCCGAGCGGGGTCAGCGCGTACTCGACCCGCGGCGGGACCTCGGCGTAGATCGTCCGGGTGACCAGGCCGTCGCGCTCCATCGCGCGGAGGGTCTGGGTGAGCACCTTCGGGGTGACGCCGCCGATCCTGTCGCGGAGCTCGGTGAAGCGGCGGGGGCCGTCCTCCAGGCTGAGCACGACGAGCGCGGACCACTTGTCGCCGATGCGGTCCAGGACGAGCCGGGTCGGGCAGTCGGGATCGAACGCGTCACCTCTCATGGTTTCCCAAGGGTATCAATGGCACGTTGAAGTAACCGGTATCCAATGGATACCTTCCATGATCGACAACGTTTCGGGAGGTCAGACGTCCCTGGAGGACAGATGAGGATCCTGCTGATCGGCGCGACCGGCATGATCGGGCGGCGTGTTCGCGACGAGGCCGTCCGGCGCGGCCACGAGGTCACCGGCGTCACCCGCAGCGGTTCCGAGGGCACGGCCAGGGCGGAGGCGAGCGACGCGGACGCGATCGCCGCGCTCGCCAAGGGCCACGACGCCGTCGTCGTGTCGGTTCCGCCGCCGCGCGACGGCTCGGAGACGCGGGGCCCGCTGCTCGCCGTCACGCGGGGCGTGCTTGACGCGGCGCGCCGGGCGGACGTCCGCCGGCTGGTCGTCGTGGGCGGCGCGGGCAGCCTGGAGGTCTCGCCGGGCGTCCGGCTCGTGGACACGCCGGAGTTCCCCGAGGTCTACAAGGCCGAGGCGTCCGCGGCCGCGGAGCAGCTCGAGGTCATCAGGGCCGAGGCGGGCGACCTGGACTGGACCTACATCTCGCCCGCGATCGTCATCGAGCCCGGTGAGCGCACCGGCGCGTTCCGGGTGGGCGGCGACGCCCTGCTCACCGACGCCGACGGCAACAGCCGCATCAGCGCCGAGGACTACGCGATCGCGCTGGTGGACGAGCTGGAGAACAACACCGCCATCCGGAGGAGGATCTCGGTCGCCTACTGAGACGGGCCGGCCGGTCGGGCCCGCCGGCGCGACGGGAGGAAACGCCACGCGTCGGACTCCGCGCCCGGTTCGTACGGGGAGTCCAGCCGCTTGGCGACCACGCCGGGCAGGCCCTGCTCGGCCGCGGCCTCGCGGACCGCGTCGCCCTCGCCGGGGAACCACGGGGCCGTCTGCCACCGCGGGCCCGACAGGCCGAGGCCGTCCAGCCTCTCCCGCCGCTCCCGGTACGGGACGTCCAGCAGCGGACGGCCGTCGAGGTGCAGCAGGTCGTAGATCAGGTAGGTCTCGCGCCCGGCCACCTCGGCGAGCTCCCCGTCGAGCAGCGCGGGCCGGGCGCCGAGCGCGGCGCCGAGCGCGGCGCCGAGCCGTGAGCCCAGCCCGGCGGGGGCGTCGGCGGGCCGTCCCCGGTCGTCGGTGAAGCGCGCCCGGCCGCCCTCGACGTGGGCGGGCAGGCGCCGGCCGCCCCACGCGAACTCGAACGCCCACGCCTCCTGGTCGCGGGGCATCCGCGTCACGGCGACCGGGCGCATCGGCCGCAGCGTCTCCGGCAGCGGCTCGGCGTCGGGATCCTCCGGCGGGTCCATCCGGTGGATCATCCAGTTCTTCCCCCGCGTCCGGAACAGCGCGTACCGGCCCGACACCCGCGAGCCGTGGACGACGATCTTCACCTCGCGCTCGGACCACTTCTCCGTCTCGTACGTCCCCCGGTCCCAGATGAGCATCTTTCCGGCGCCGTACTCGCCGCGCGGGATCTCGCCCTCGAACGACGCGTACTCCAGCGGGTGGTCCTCGGTGCGGACGGCGAGATGGTCGGTCTCCGGTGTCCAGGGCAGGCCCTTGGGCACCGCCCACGACACCAGCGCCCCGTCGCGTTCGAGCCGCAGGTCCCAGTGCAGGCTCCTCGCGTGGTGCTCCTGGATGACGAACGTGTCGTCGTTCCCCTGGGGCAGATCCTTGTCGTCGGGGACGGGTTCGGGCGTGCGTCCGGCGTCGCGTCGCTTCCGGTACTCCGTCAGCCGGTCGGGGGCGCCGTTCCGCTTCTTCGGGGTCACGCCCGGTTGGTACCCGCGGTCAGCGGATGAAGACGGCGTAGTCGGCGAGGTCGTCGGTGAGGGACGGCGGCAGGCCCACCAGCGTGGACAGCTCCTCGGCGGACACGAACCCGCCCGTCTCGTCCCGCACGCGCTCGATCCTGCGCGCCAGCTCCGGGGTGATGCCGGGCAGCAGTGTCAGCGCCTCCACCGGGGCGTGGTTGACGTCGACGAGCCCGCCGTCGTTGTACTGGCGGGGCAGGTCGGGACGGCCGATCCGCAGTTCCTTGGCGAGGCGCGGGTCCTGCGCGGCCAGCTCCCGCGCCTTGTCGCGCAGCAGCCGCTGCCGTTTGACGCGTTCGACGACGGCGTCGTTGTCCACCGCCGACAGCCCGTGCGGGTCGAACACGCGGCGGCGGATGAGGAACGCGTGCGCGCAGCCCACCACCGCGAGGACGAACAACAGCACGCCGACCGCGCGCTCGGTTCCGTCGTCCTCTTTGATGCCGGGCAGCAGGTACAGCATCACCGCGAAGACGCCGAGGTAGACGGCCGTCGACACCAGCAGGTGGAGGCTGCGCCGCCACAGCGCGGCCACCGCGAACGTGAACGGCGTGGCGTAGCCGAGGGTGAGGAACGGCAGCGCCGCCCACGTGACGCTGAGCGCCGCACGGCCCGGGGGCATGCTGTCGGAGGGAACCCGAGGCTCGTACGGCGCTGGGGCGTTCATCGTTCCAGGGTCTCCCTGCCGGTGGT
>DATCLF010000156.1:0-15241 GCA_036564055.1 Spirillospora sp. | reverse complement strand
GGTCGACCGCGCCCGCGGGGCCGACGCGCGCCTCGACGCCGCCGTGAAGGACGCCAAGGACGCCTTCGCCGACACCGAGACGATCGAGCTGCGCGCCCGCCGCGTCGCCGAGCGGCTGGCACTCGTCCTGCAGGCGTCGCTGCTGGTCAGGCACGGTCACCCCGCCGTCGCCGACGCGTTCTGCGCCACCCGGCTCGGCGGCGACTGGGGCGGCGCGTTCGGCACCCTCCCGGCGGGCCTGGACCTCACCCCGATCATCGACCGCGCCACCCCGAAACTCGGCTGAGGCTCTCCGGGACGTTCTCAGATTCGCCGCCGCGTCGGCACGGGCATAGCGCCGCGTGTGTTCAGCGGACTCGACGCCATCGACTGGTCGTCAATGGAGCATGCGTACGGATCGGCCGAGGAGGTCCCGGCCCTCCTGATGGCATTGCGCTCCCCGGACGCGGAGGAACGGCGGAATGCGCTCAACAGGTTCTATGGCGCCGTCCATCACCAGGGCAGCGTGTATCCGTGCACGGCGGCGAGCTTTCCGTTCCTGTTCGAGCTTGCGGACGACGTCACGACGCCCGACCGGGCCGACACGGTGGAACTGCTGGTCAGCATCGGATCGCAGGCCCTCGGCTTCTGCAACGGACCGTACGGCGGCTCCGAACCTCACGTCGAAGCGGTCGCGACCATGCGCAGCCGTGCCGAGACGCTCATCAGGCTCGCCGGCGATCCCGATGTCCGCGTGCGCCGGGCCGCGATCCCCGCGCTCGGGTTGTTCGTCGACGACGCCGATCGGGCTTCGGCGGTGCTGCGTGACCGGCTGTCGGCCGAGCCGGACGCCGCCGAGCAGTCGCTGATCGTCGAGGCGATGGCGTCCTTGGCCCTGCGCGTGCCGGACGGTGCCGGGGCGTCGGCGACGACATGGCTCGCCGAACTGGCCGCCGACCCGGCGGTTGCGCCGCAGACCAGGCTCGCGGCCGTGGGTTCACCACGCTCGCTGCGCGCCCGACGCAACGTCCGACGACACCATCGCGACCGCGATCGGCCTGCTGCGCGAGCTGGACGATGCCGCGGCACCGGCCGAACCGTCGCGCGACGAGGCGGACCGGACCGTCCCGGCGGACGGAGTGCCACCGCACATCGCCGCCGATTTCGAGGACCTCGCCCGCCACGGCCAGGCCCACTCACCGGTGACGGATCTGCTGCACACTTTCCGCCAAGCCCTGGCGGAGAAGGTTTGACACGCTCCTCCAGGCCCGGGAGCAGAACCCGTCGACCGCCAACGACGTCGTCGCCTGCCTGGATCGCATGGGCCCCGCCGCGAGACCCGCCCTGCCCCAACTCCGCGCCGAACTACGCCATCCCCGGCGTCGCGGCCGATTCAGCAGCATCGCAAACGACGAGAAGCTCCAGGCGCTCCGCCACACCCTCATCGACCGCCTGACCACACCCTGCAAAGACGAACAGCGCAGATCAGGGGAACCAGCGGGCCCAGAGAATGGACGTGCATGAACGCCGACGGCAGAGCCAAGCTGATGGCCATGGATGTTCTCGTTGATGATCCTGTCCGGCTGGGCGAGGTCCGTCTGCCCGACGGACGGGTGCTCGGCTGGGCGGAATGGGGGCCGCAGGACGGGACGCCCGTGCTGCTGTGTCCGGGGGCGGCGACGAGCCGGTGGCTCGGGTTCGGCGCCGGGGTCGTCGACACGCTCGGGGTGCGCCTGATCTCCGTGGACCGGCCCGGCCTCGGCTCCTCCACGCACGTTCCGGGACGGACCTTCGCCGACTTCGCCCGTGACATTCGCCGGTTCTGCGAGCTGCGGGGCCTCGGCGGCCCCGCCGTGGTCGGCAACTCGCAGGGCGCGCCCTTCGCCATCGCTTGTGCCGAGGCGGGCGTCGCACCGGCCGTCGCCCTGGTGTCCGCCGCCGACGAGGTCGCCGCGCCGCAGTTCGCGTCCGTCCTGCCGCCGGACCTGCGCGGTCTCGTCGAGCGGACCGCGTCCGACCCGGGCGGCGCCGAGGAGCACTTCGCCGGCTTCACCGCCGACGCCATGTGGGACATGGTCATGGGCGCAAGCCCGGAGTGCGACCTCGCCGTGTACAAGGAGCCGACCTTCGCGGCCGCCTACCGCAGAGCTCTGGACGAGGGTTTCTCCCAGGGCGCCGCCGGTTACGCCCGGGACACCGTCCTGGCCATGGGGCGCTGGCCGTTCGCCCTCGACGCGATCACGGTTCCGGTCGACATCTGGTACGGCGAGCACGACACCTTCCACTCCCCCGACAACGGAGTGCTTCTCGCCGACCGCATTCCCACCGCGCGGCGCACCGTGGTGCCGGGGATCGGAGGCGCGGTGCTGTGGACGCACGCCGAGCCGATCCTCACCTCGCTTCTCACGAAGGCGGGCACGAACTAGCCGGGCACGAACCGGCCGGGGCATGGGTTCGAGGCTCATGCCCCGGCCGGCTTCGGGATCACCGGTGCGCGGCGTCCGACGCCGCGCACCGGGCCCTCGATCATCGCTATCCGGGGACGCGGGCGGACGCTCTCCTGGCCTCCGCCCTGGCCGCGGCGTAGAACCCGGGCGTGGAGTCCGCGCACGGGGCGCAGATGGCCCGGTGACCCGCGGAGGGATCACGGTCGACCTCGACGGCGATGTACGAGTGACCGCAGTTCCCGCACCGCACCCGGGCGTCCCAGATGTCGTCGACCTCGTCGCGGGGGTCGTAGGGACGCTTGAGCGGCATCTGGGCGGGGAGCCGCCGGACGGCGAGGTAGCCGAGGACCGAGATGGCGAGCGTGGCGACCGGCGCCCAGGTGGTGCCGGAGGGTCCGCCGGCCTCCACGAGGGCGATCCCGACCGTGGCGGCCAGCAGCCACACCGCCAGCGCCGGCGTGACGCGGCGGACCCGTCCCGGCCGGAACTCGGGCAGGCCGTGGCCGTCGTCGCCCATCGTGAGGATGTGCGCCAGGGCGATGCCCACCCAGGCCACGATGATCACGCTCTGCCAGGCCAGGGCGGTGAGGAGGTAGGTCAGCACGTCCGTCAGCATCAGCAGGTAGACCAGGACGCCGGTCACGACCGACCAGACCGTCCTCGGCAGGCGCAGCCGGAACACCTGGGCCATGATCGTGTCGATGTTGGTGGACGCCAGGTAGAAGTTCGCCGTGTTGATCCGCGTCTGGCTGACCCAGATCAGCGCGACCCCCGCGATGCCCATGAGGTCCACGAGGGCGTACACGACGGACGCCTCCGAGACGGGCCCCTCGGTCGGAACCGCCTGCACCAGGTAGATCCCGATCAGGCCGCTGATCAGGAAGATGAAGGTGTAGAACACCGGGCCGAAGGTGACGATCCGGTGGAACCCCACGTCCTCGAGGCGTCCGAACCTGGCGAAGTCGAACGTGTACATCATCATGATCCACATGCCGAGGTAGGTCGCGTAGGCGAACAGCCAGCCCGGCACGGGCAGGTCGCCCGAACCCGGCGCCGACAGCCAGCCCGCCGGGACGCCGTGCTCGGTCACCGCCCACACGACCGCGGCGACGAGGCCCGCCAGGTAGACCGGCAGCAGGACCCCGTTGAACCTGTCGAGCCAGGTGCGGACGCCGCCGAAGACCAGCGGGACGCTGTAGAGGACGACGATCAGGTAGTAGATCTCAAGGTCGAGCCCGCCGAAGTGACGGTGCAGGGCGATCGCGATCACCGATCCCTCGAACACCGAGTAGTACACCGCGGTGGCCCCGAAGACGATGGGCGCGATGATCGCGCCGTGCAGGCCGAAGAGACGGCGTGACAGCAGCGCGACCGTGAGCCCGGTGCGCGCCGCGTAGGTGCTGAGGACGATGTTGACGGCACCGTGGGTGATCACGGCGAGGACGATGCCGATCACCGCGGCGCGGGTGCCGGTCGCGAGCGCGACGGTGGCGGCGGCGACGAGCCAGAACATGGCGCTGGCCATCGCCCACCACGCCATGGTCAGCGAGAGTCGGCCGCTGCGCCAGGTGAGCGGTGCGACGTGGTTGGCGTAGTCCTCCGAGGCCGCCTTCTGCGCGACCTCGGGATCGTCCGTGTGCGAGACGACGAGCGCGGCGGGTTGCGGAGCCGCGCCTCGGTGAGCGGTTGACGCGCCTTCTGACATGATCGATCCTTGGAATCGATTCCACACCCGTCGTGCGTGCGCCCGGCGGGAGTGGAAAAAAAGGGGTGGGTCAACTATGGGGTGGTGAAGCGGACAGTGCCGAACGGAGCGCCCTCGGACGAGACGCCGTCAACCGGAGCACCGCCGAACGGAACACTGCCGTGCGAACGCCGTGACGAACGGTGCGGGACGAACGCCACGGGACGGACGCTGCGGAAAGCGCGCTGGACGAGCGCTGCGAAGCGGGTGCTGCGGGGCGGCTCTCAGGCGAGCACGGCGATCACGTCGCCCTCGTTGACGACGTCGTCGGGCGCGACCCGCAGCTCGACCAGCCGGCCGGCGCGCGGCGCGACGACGGGGACCTCCATCTTCATCGCCTCGAGCACGACGATCTCGTCGCCCTCGTCGAGCTCGTCCCCGACGGACGCCCGGACCTGCCAGACGTTCGCGGTGAGTTCGGCGGCTACCTCGGTCATGTCGCCTCCTGTTCCGTCTACTCGGCTCGGGAGAGGTGTCAGTGCGCGGGCTCCTCGGTGGCCTTGAGCCACGCGCGGTCGGCGAGAAGGGACCGGCCCGTCTCGCCGCGCTGCCATTCGGGCGTGAGCAGGAAGGCCCGGTGGAAGGGGATGAGCGTGGCCGTGCCGGCGACCTCGAACTCGTCGAGGGCGCGGAGCATGCGCCGGGTCGCGGCGTCCCGGTCGGCGTCCCAGACGATCAGCTTGGCCAGCAGCGGGTCGTAGTAGGGGCTGACCCGGTCGCCGGCCCGGATGCCGGAGTCCACGCGGACGCCGGGGCCCTGCGGCGGTTCCCAGGCGGTGATGGTGCCCGGTGCGGGCAGGAAGCCCTTGGCGGCGGACTCGGCGTTGATCCGGCACTCGATCGCCCATCCGCGCAGCCGCACGTCGTCCTGGGCGAACTCGAGCGGCAGCCCGGCGGCGATGCGCAGCTGCTCGCGGACCAGGTCCACGCCGGTGACCATCTCGGTGACGGGGTGCTCGACCTGGAGGCGGGTGTTCATCTCCAGGAAGTAGAACTCGTCCCCGTCGAGCAGGCCCTCCACCGTTCCCGCGGACCGGTAGCCGATCGAGCGGGCGGCGGCCACCGCGATCTCCCCGATTCGCTTTCGCAGCTCGGGGCCGACCGTCGGGGCGGGGCTCTCCTCGATCAGCTTCTGGTGGCGGCGCTGGACGCTGCAGTCGCGCTCGCCGAGATGCACGACGTTGCCGTGGGCGTCGGCGAGGATCTGGACCTCGACGTGCCGGGGATCCTCGATGTACTTCTCGACGTACACCGAGGGATCGCCGAAGAAGCGCTCGCCCTCGCCTTGGGCGCCGGTGAACGCCTGCTCGACCGACGAGCGGTCCTCGGCGACGCGGAAGCCGCGTCCTCCGCCGCCCGCGCTGGCCTTGAACGCGACCGGGTAGCCGATCTCGTCGGCGGCCGCGACCGCGTCCTCCACGCTCGTCAGCGGTTCGGTTCCGCCGGGGACCGTCGGGATGCCGGCCTCCTTCATCCGCCGGCGCGCCTCGATCTTCGAGCCCATGCCCCGGATCGCCTCCACCGGCGGCCCGATGAAGATCAGTCCCGCGTCCTCGCAGGCCTGCGCGAACTCCGGGTTCTCGGCGAGGAAGCCGTACCCCGGGTGGATCGAGCGCGCCCCCGTCGCTTTCGCGGCCCCCAGGACGCGATCGATGTCGAGGTAGCTCTGGGCGGGCGGCGCGGGCCCTAGCTCGAAGGACTGGTCCGCCAGCCGGACGTGCGGTGCATCGGCGTCGGCCTCGGAGTAGACCGCGACGGACGGTATGCCCAGTTCCCGGAGTGCCCGGAGCACCCGGACGGCGATCTCCCCTCGGTTGGCGACGAGGACCGGGCCGATGTCGAGCATCTGCACCCTCCTCCCTTCATGGAATCGATTCCCGAGAAGATATGACCGGTCTCACGTTGGCGCAAGAGGTCGATTCGGGATTTCAGTCAGGTGGCCGATGTCGGATGGTGTGCTCGATTCCGACAGATGTCCAGTCTTGACACCGGCTGAGCGCCTTCCTAGCCTCGGGAATCGATTCCAAGGAGGTAACCGTGCACCGGACGATGACGGTCACGAAGCCAGGAACGCTCACGTCTGTGCAGGACGCAGGCCGTCCCGGCCACCTCGGCAAGGGCATCCCGCCCGCCGGGGCCCAGGACAACGCCTCCTTCCGCGCCGCCAATCTCCTGGTGGGCAACGAGGTGGGCGGCTCGACCCTGTCCGCGGGTCCCCGGGGTGCCGCCGCGCTCGAATGCACCCTGATGGGGCCGACGGTGAGCTTCTCCACCACCGTGCACGTCGCCGTGACCGGCGGCGTGTGCAAGCCGAAACTCGACGGCACGCCGATCCCGACCTGGGAGCCGGTCGAGGTCAAGGCGGGCCAGTCCCTGGCGATCGGCCCGATCCAGCGGGGCCTGAGG
This sequence comes from Spirillospora sp., assembly GCA_036564055.1. Lineage (GTDB taxonomy): Bacteria > Actinomycetota > Actinomycetes > Streptosporangiales > Streptosporangiaceae > Spirillospora. Next base: position 8,665 of record DATCLF010000156.1, on the reverse strand, counting down.
GTCTACCTCGCGGTGAGCGGGGGCATCGACGTCCCCGAGTACCTGGGCAGCCGCTCCACGATGCTCGCCGCCGGCCTCGGCGGGTTCGAGGGCAGGGCCCTGCGGGCCGGCGACGTCCTGCCGCTCGGCGAACCGGCGGCCGACCCGCCGCTCGGGCGGCGCTTCGAGCCGCTCGAACTTCCGGAGCCCGGCGCCCCGACCGTCGTGCGGGCGGTCCGCGGACCGCAGGCCGACCTGTTCGACGAGGAGAGCGTCAAGGAGTTCTTCACCGCCGAGTGGACGCTGTCGCCGCTGACGGACCGGATGGGCTCGCGCTTCACCGGTCCCCGGCTGGGCTTCAAACCGCGTCCCGAGTATCTGGCCAGGTCAGCGGGCGCGAACGCGTCCAACATCGTGGACGACATCATCCCGCTGGGAGGCGTGCAGTGCCCCGACGGGGCGGCGGCCATCGTCATGGGCGTCGAGCACCCGACCGCGGGCGGCTACGCGAAGATCGCCACGGTCATCTCGGAGGACATCCGGATCGTGGGACAGATGCGGCCCGGTGCCAAGGCGACCTTCACCGAGATCTCCCACGAGGAGGCGGCCGCCATCGGCCGGAGCCGCGACGACCTCTTCACGTTCGACAGGCTGCAGGAGGTGGCCCGGTGAGCACCGGACCGGTACTGGACGTCAACTGCGACTGCGGCGAGAGCTTCGGCAACTGGAAGATGGGCTGCGACGAGGAGATCATGCCCCTCGTCAGCACCGCCAACGTCGCCTGCGGGTTCCACGCGGGAGACCCCGTCACGCTGCTGCGCACGGTGAGGCTCGCCAAGGAGAACGGGCTGGCCGTCGGCGCGCACCCGGGACTGCCGGACCTGCTGGGGTACGGACGGCGCCGCATCGACATCTCCCCCGAGGACGCCTACGCGTACACCGTCTACCAGGTGGGCGCGGTCCAGGCCGCCCTGGCCGCCGAGGGGATGGAACTGCACCACGTCAAGCCGCACGGCACGTTCATGTCCATGGTCATGTACGAGGAGCCGACGGCGCGGGCGGTGATGTCCGCGGTGAAGGACACGTGCTCCTCCCCCATGGTGTACGTGACCGCGCCGGTGCGGAACACGGCGCTGGAGAAGGCCGCCGAGGCATACGGGGTGCGCGTCGTCCAGGAGGTCTACCCCGACCTGGAGTACGCCGACGACGGGGCCGTCATCGTCCAGCGCCGCAAGCTCAAGACGGACATCGGCAAGGCGAAGGACCAGCTCAAGCGGTTCCTGAACGACGGCGAGGTGCTCACCGTGACGGGCAAGCGCCTTCCCGTCGAGGCCGAGAGCGTGTGCGTCCACGGCGACGGGCCCAATGCGCTGGAGGTGGTCAAGGGTCTGCTCTCCGTCGTCGAGGAGGCGGGCCGCACCGTCGGCGCGGTCCGGCACTGAGCGCCGGGGAGGACGACGATGATCCACGAAGAACCCGTCATCCGCGTTCTCAGCGACAACTACCTGACGGTCGAGTTCGGCGACGTGCTCGACCTGCGGGAGAACCTGCGGCTGCAGGCCGCCTGCCGCGTCGTCGACGAGATGCGGATCGACGGCGTGCTCGAGACGGTGCCTCACCTGCGCAGCCTCGGCATCGTCTTCGACCGGGCCCGGACCACCCCGCAGCGGCTGCGGGCGGCGGTCGCGGAGGCGCTGGCGTCGGCCGAGTCCGTCGGCCGGATCACCTCGCGCCTGTTCCGGATCCCGGTGTGGTACGACGACCCGTTCTCCGCCGCCCTGGCCGAGCACTTCCAGGTGGAGAACAACCTGGAGTTCCTGGCCCGGGTGAACGGCCTGACGCGCGACGAGGTGATCGCCCGCCACACCGGCACCGACTTCTGGATCGCCGCGGTGGGCTTCGTCCCCGGCTGCTTCTGGGCCTACCCCATGGACGAGAGCAAGGCGCTGACCGCCCCCAAGTACAAGACGCCCCGGGACCGGACGCCCGAGCGCACGGTGGCCCTGGCCGGGCTCACGACGACGATCTACCCCTATCCCGGGCCGGGCGGCTACCAGTGCATCGGGCGGAGCGCGATCCACCTCTACCAGGCGCAGCCGGAGGGGAGGGATCCGCTCTTCCCGGAGGACGGCGTCCTGGTGCGCCCGGGTGACCGGCACCGCTACCAGGCCGTCGGTCCCCTGGAGTACGAGGCGATCCGCGAGCGTGTGCGCGCGGGCAGCTACACCTACGACTTCGAAGAAGAGGAAATCGACGTGGAGAGCCTTCTCCGCGAGAACGAGACCGCGGGCGCGCAGAGCGCGGCGGCCGGCACAGCGTGAAGGAAGCATCATGAAGTTCGGTCTGATGTACAGCTTCGTCGTCCCGCCGGATTCGGAGTTCTCGAATCTGGACGCCTACCGGGAGATGGACGAGCTGCTTCCCCTGGCCGAGGAGCTGGGGTTCTCGGCCTTCCACACCACCGAGCACCACTTCCAGTTCAACGGCTGGGCGCCCAGTCCCCTGCTCGTGCTGGCCAAGGCCGCCGGGCTGACCAAGAAGATGCGGCTGGCGACGAACATCCTCATCGTCCCGCTGTACGACCCGCTCCGGCTGGCCGAGGACGTCGCGACCCTGGACAACCTGTCCGAGGGACGGGTCACGCTCGGCGTCAGCCCCGGCTACGTCTCCGAGGAGATGAACGCCTACAACGTCCCCATGAAGGAGCGGTTCGGGCGCTTCGAGGAGGCCCTCGACCTGCTCGAGGTGGCCTGGCGGGGCGAGGAGTTCACCTGGGACGGCACGTACTTCAAGATCCCCAAGGCCAAGATCGTGCCGAAGCCGGTCCAGGAGCGCATCCCCATCTGGTACGGGGTCTCCGGGCCCAAGCTGCTCCAGCGGGCGGCCGAGCGGAAGGTCCCGGTCACCGCCTCACCGCGGCACACCGTCTCGGAGCTGACCGAGCACTTCGCCCACTACGGCGAGATCGCCGCACGCAACGGGTACCAGCCCGAGGAACGGCCGATCATCCGGGAGGTGTTCATCGCCCCCACCACCGAGGAGGCCGAGCGCCTCGCCGGCCCGGCGGTGACCCACCTGTTCAGCCTGTACGGCAAGAAGTCGGCCCAGGGCGAGCGGCCGCTGCGCAACGACAGCGGCGAGCTGATCAGGGACGAGTCGATGGTCGACTTCCGGACGTTCAGCTCCCGCTACGTGATCGCCGATCCCGAGACGGCGATCCGCGAGATCAAGGAACTGCAGGCCGCCCTCCAGCCGACCGAGCTCATCTGCCGGATGCAGCTGCCCGGCATTCCGACCAAGTACCTGGAGCGCTCGATCCGGCTCTTCGCCGAGGAGGTCATGCCCGCCTTCCGCGACTGAGCAGACTCCCGGCCCGAGTAGAGAGATGTGCGTGACGTGACCCAAGAAATCGATTCCACACGAGAGGCCCCCGGCGCGGATCGGACGCGGCCCACCCCGCTCACCATCGAGTCGCTGGAGACGGTGGCCGTCCGCGTCGCGCTCCCCCGCGTGTACAAGGGCAGCCAGTACCAGATGACGCACCGCTCCACGGTGATCGTCCGGGTGCGCTGCTCCGGCGGCGTCGTCGGGGAGGCCTACGCCGGCGACGAGGACCGGACGCTGTTCGAGATCGAGTCCATCATCCATGACGAGATCAAGCCGAGGCTGATCGGCATGGACGCGATGGCCACCGAGCGGACCTGGCAGGCCTCCCGCCCGTCGACCTACGACATCCTGCGCGACCGGCGCCTCGGCCTGGTCGCCTGCGCCGCCGTCGACGCGGCCCTGTGGGACGCGGTGGGCAAGCACCTCGGCCAGCCACTGTGGCGGCTCTGGGGCGGGCACAGCAACAAGATCCAGATGATCTCGATCGGCGGCTACTACGGCGGCGGCCTCACGATCGAGGAGGAGATCGAGGACCTGCGCGAGCGCGGCCTGGCCGGGATCAAGTTCAAGGTGGGAGGGCTCTCGCCCGCCGAGGACGCCGAACGGTTCATCCGGGCCCGCAAGGCCGCCGGTCCCGACTTCATCATGGCCGCCGACGCCAACCAGGGCTGGACGCCCGAGGAGGCGATCGAGTTCGTCAAACGGGTCGAGGACTACGACCTGCGCTGGATCGAGGAACCCTGCCGGTGGCACAACGACCGGCTGGCGATGCGGGACGTCCGGCTGAAGACCGGGGCGCGGGTGTGCGCGGGGCAGAGCGAGATGTCGGCCGCCGCGTGCCTCCAGCTCATGCAGTCGGCGGCCATCGACGTGTGCAACTTCGACGCCTCCTGGTCCGGGGGCCCGACCGAGTGGCGCCGGGCCGCGGCCGTCGCCGCCCTGTGCGACGTGCAGATGGGGCACCACGAGGAGCCGCAGGTCTCCTCCCACCTTCTCGCGTCGATCCCGCACGGGACGTACGCCGAGTGCTTCCACCCGGACCGGGACCCGATCTGGTGGAACCTGATCGCCAACCGCCCGAAGCTCGACGACGGCTGGCTGACGCTGAGCGACGCGCCCGGCTTCGGGTGGGAGCTGGACGAGGACTACATCGACGCCCACCGGGTGACCGCCCGGACCGCGTCCTGACCGGCCGAAAGGGAGATCGCCATGAACGACGCGACGCACGGGCGGGAGTCCACCGCGCGCCACCTGTGGATGCCGTTCAAACCGCCCTTCACCGAGACGTCGCCGCTTCCCGCCCGGATGGTGGGCGGCGAGGGCTGCCACCTGATCGACGAGCAGGGGAAGAGGTATCTGGACTCCTTCGCCTCGATCTGCGCGATGGCGCTCGGGCACGGCCGCGACGACCTGGTCGAGGCCGGGCTCAAGCAGGCCCGTGACCTGGGCTACGCGTCGGCGTGGAGCTTCCGGAACCGGCCGGCCGAGCAGCTCGCGGGCTTCATCGCCGAGCGCGCCCCGCAGGGGCTGGACCGGGTCTTCTTCACCAGCGGCGGCAGCGAGGCCGTCGAGTCGGCGATCAAGATGGCGCGCCAGCACTTCCGGCTGCGCGGCAAGCCCTCGAAGACCAAGGTGATCGCCCGGGAGGTCGCCTACCACGGCACCACCATGGGCGCGCTGTCGGTCACGGGTCTCACCCCCATCCGCACGCCCTACGAACCGATGCTGGCCGGGGCGCGGCACGTGCCGAACACCAACGTGTACCGGCTCCCCGAGGGGCTCGACCCGTCCTGGTACGCCGAGGAGATCCGCCGCCGCATCCTGTCCGAGGGGCCGGAGACGGTCGCCGCGGTCTTCCTCGAACCGGTGCAGAACGCGGGCGGCTGCATCCCGCCGCCGGACGGGTACTTCGACCGCGTCCGGGAGATCTGCGACGAGTTCGACGTCCTCCTGGTCAGCGACGAGGTCATCTGCGCCTGGGGCCGGCTCGGCGACTGGTTCGGCTGCGGGCGGCTCGGCTACCGGCCCGACATGATCACCGCGGCGAAGGGCCTGTCCGGGGGCTATGCGCCCCTCGGGGCCCTGGTGGTCTCCGACTCAGTCGCCGAGCCCTTCGTGGAGCAGGAGGCCGCGTTCCTGCACGGATACACCTTCTCCGCGCATCCGGTGGTCTGCGCCATCGGGGTCGCGGCGTCCGAGGCGATCGAGCGGGAGGGCCTCCTGGAGAACGTCCGGCGCAACGAGTCGAGGATCGCGGACCTGCTCGCGTCGATGCGCGACATCCCCATCGTCGGCGACACCCGCGGCGTCGGCTACTTCCAGGCGATCGAGTTCGTCCGGGACCAGGAGACCCGCGCCTCGTTCCCGCCCGAGGAGGCGCTGGCGCTGACCCGCAGGATCACCGAGCTGTGCTTCGAGCGCGGGATGATCGCCCGCTCGGACGTGCGCGGCGAACCCGTCCTGCAGGTGGCGCTCCCGCTGATCGCCGGGCCCGCGGAGATCGACGAGCTCGGTTCCGTGCTGCGGCCGGTGCTGGAGCAGGTCTCCGCCGAGTTCGTCGGACGCTCGCGATGAGACCCCGGCCGGCGTCCGCCCCCACCGAAGCGGCCCGCACCGGTGCGATCGGAACCTGCGCGGTCGGAGATCGCGCGATCGCAACCGGTGCGGCCCGTGCCGGTGCCCCGGGCTCAGCGGTCCCCGTGCGGCTGCGGGGGCGGCGGGCAGCACGTCTGCCCCGGGAGGAACTCGGTCGGCAGCGAGATCGTCTCGGCTCCTCCCTCGCCCTCGAACTGCCGCAGCAGCAGGTCGGCCGCCCGGTAGCCGACCTCCCGGTTGTCCCGGTGGATGACCGCGATCTCGGGGGTCAGGACGTCGGTGACGACGGTCCGGTCGCAGGCGACGAAGGCGATGTCGGTCCCGGGGCGCAGGTCCAGCTCGTGCAGCGCGGTCATGACGCCGGGCAGGAGCTGGTTGCCGCCGACGATCAGGGCGGTGCAGCCCCCCGCGTCGCGGAACATGCTGAGCGCCTCCTCCTTCGCCGCGGGGATGGTCAGCGGGACGTCCTGCCTGATCAGGTAGTCGGGCGGGGCTCCCTTCTCCCGGTACACCTCCAGCAGGCTCCGGACGCGTTCCTTCGCCGGGCGGACTCCGGGACCGACCATCAGCCCGATCCGCGTGTGGCCGAGCTCCAGCAGGTGGCTCACCGCGTCGCGCATCCCGGTGGCGTGCGACGACAGCACCGCGCCGGCGCCGACGTCGTCGGGCAGCGTGCGGTCGATGAGGACCACCGGCCCGGGCTCCTCCTTGATGGCCGCGATGGTGTCGGAGTGGCTCTCGCTCGACAGCAGCAGCAGGAGCCCGTCGACGCGCCGGCGCCGCAGCAGCCGGATGTGCTCGGCCTCGCGGTCGGGCTCGCGCATGGAGTTGGTCAGCAGCATCGAGTAGCGCGACTTGCGGAGCCGTTCCTCGGCGCCCGCGACGATGTCGGCCACGAGGGGGTTGGAGATGTCGCCCACCACGAAGCCGACCGTCCGCGTCCGCTGGCTCCTGAGCGCCTGGGCGAGCAGGTCGGGGGAATAACCGAGCGCCCGGACCGACCGCAGCACGCGTTCACGGAGCTCGGCGCCCACCGAGGGGTGTCCGGTGAGGACCCGGGAGACCGAGGACGGGGCGACGCCGCTGTGCGCGGCCACGTCCTTGATGCGAGGACGCGGCGGACGCCCGCCGCCCCGTCCCCTCGCGGTTTCCCTCGAACTCATGGCTTCTCCTCCTTGGTGTGGCCCGCGGCACGCGCCCGCCGGCCGCACTGCCCGCACACGGGGGCCCGGACCCGCGAGCCGATGCTCGCGGGTCCGGTGGATGCCCAGCCTACTTCGTTTGGAATCGATTCCTCAAAGAGGTCGCCATGCTTCACTACAAGCTCTTCATGAACGGCTCCTGGCAGGACTCCGCGTCCGGCGGGACCTTCAGCACCCGCGATCCCGCCTCCGGCGAGATCCTGGCGGAGGTCGCCGAGGCCACGGCCGACGACGTCGAGCGCTCCGTCGCCGCCTCCTCGCGGGCCTTCCGGTCGTGGAGCGGCACCCGGCCCCTCGAACGCGGACGGGCGCTGATGCGGATCGCGGATGCGATCCGTGACAACGCCGAACGCCTCGCCCGGCTGGAGACCCGCGACAACGGCAAGCCCCTCGCCCAGGCCAGGGCGGACGCCGAGACGGCCGCGCGCTACTTCGAGTACTACGCCGGCTACGCCGACAAGATGCAGGGCGAGACGATTCCCCTCGGCGAGTCGTACCTGTCCTACACCAGGCATGAGCCCTTCGGGGTGACCGCGCACATCGTCCCCTGGAACGCACCTCTCCAGCAGACGGCGCGGGGCGTCGCGCCGGCGCTGGTGGCGGGCAACACCGCGGTCGTGAAGCCTCCCAAGGAGACTCCCCTGACCTGCCTGGAACTCGCCTCGATCGCCTTCGACGCCGGTCTGCCCGCCGGAGTGTTCGACGTCCTGCCCGGCCCGGGCGGCACCGTCGGCGAGGCGCTGATCCTCCACCCGGCGGTCCGCAAGGTCGTCTTCACCGGCTCGGTCGAGACCGGGCGCAGGGTCGCGCGGCTGGCCGCCGACAAGCTGATCCCGGCGACCCTCGAACTCGGCGGCAAGTCGCCGCACCTGGTGTTCGCCGACGCGAACCTGGACGCCGCGGCCGACTCCGCCATCACCGCCGCGTTCCTGAACAGCGGGCAGATCTGCTCGGCCGGCTCCCGCCTGCTCGTCGAACGCCCGGTCCACGACCGGTTCGTCGAGATGCTCGCGCAGCGGCTCGACGCGATGGTGATCGGGCCCGGCGCCGCCGACTCCGACCTCGGGCCGATCACGACCTGCGACCAGGCCGCCCGCGTCGCCGAGTACGAACGGCTGGCGGTGGAGGAGGGGTGCACCGTCGCCTACCGCGGCCGCGTCCCCGACGAGCTGCGCGACAACGAGCAGTTCCGCGCCCCGATGCTGCTGACCGACGTCAAGCCCGAGATGCGGGTCGCGCGGGAGGAGATCTTCGGGCCGATCCTCGTCGTGATGGCGTTCGACTCCGACGAGGAGGCGGTGACCCTGGCCAACGACTCCGAGTACGGCCTGGCCGCGGGGATCTGGACCCGCGACCTCGGCCGCGCCCACCGCGTGGCCGCCCGCCTGGAGGCCGGGCAGGTCTTCGTGAACCAGTACTACGCGGGCGGGGTGGAGACCCCGTTCGGCGGGTTCAAGAACAGCGGCTACGGGCGTGAGAAGGGGCTCGAAGCCGTCCACCAC
>DATCLF010000155.1:0-3732 GCA_036564055.1 Spirillospora sp. | reverse complement strand
CGCCCGGGGGATGGGCACCGCCCGGGCCGGTCCCGCCCGGCATGCCGCCCGGACCGCCGCGGGCGGGCAAACCCAAGACCGGCCTGATCGTCGTCCTTCTCGGGGGCTTCATGGTGCTCGTCCTGGCCGGGGCGGGCGTCTTCTTCGCGCTGAACGCCGGCCCCGAGTGGGAGGTGAACGCCCCCGGCGTCGCGGGCGGACTGGAGAAGACGGACGCGACAGCCGGAGAAAGCCCCGTCTTCAACTCGATCTCCACCGCCGTGCGCAGGGGCGATTTCAAGGAGAACTCGTCGGCGACGGCCATCTACCGGAGCCCCGGGACGGGCGGGAACCTCCTTCTCTTCGCCGGCACGGGCAAGATCGGCGACCCGGAGGACTTTCTCAGAAAGGCGCGGCCGCTCTACACCCTGCAGACCTCGCCGATCTGGTCGAGCGGTGACGACACCAAGGAGGTCTGCGGCACCTACCGCCTCATCGTCCGGACGATGATGTACTGCGCCTGGGCGACCAGCAGCTCCTACGGCTTCATCGCCCCCGACACGCCCATCACGATCGCCGATTACTCCGATCTCAAGATCCTCATGGGCCGCATGCGGTCGGACGTCCAGACCAAGGCCGACTGACCCGGGCGTTCCCGCGAACGATCACGAAAGGCCGCGGCCCTCGCCCTGGTCGCGGATTCCCCGGTAGCCCGACGGTCAGAATCTGCTCACCGGCGGCCGACCCCGCGCGTCCGACGTCGCTTTCGTCACACGCGGGAGCACATGGGCGCGGCGAACGAAACCTCGATCACTATGTCGGGTTTTCACCTCCCCTCACCGGGACATCCCGTTTTATGACGGTTCTTCCGGAGCACAGGGACGGATTCATGGGCAGGGACGTGGCTTCGGTCACCATCAGCGGCGAGGACCGACGACGCTACCGCGAGAAGGTGCGCAGGTGCCTGGACGTGCTGGCCCGCATGCTGGGCGAATCGCAGTTCGAGTTCGAACGCCCCCACATCGGCCTGGAGCTCGAACTGAACCTCATCGACTCGCTCGGCGATCCCTTGATGCGCAACGCCGACGTGCTCAAGGCCATCGCCGACCCGGCCTGGGCCACCGAACTCGGCCAGTTCAACCTGGAGATCAACATTCCGCCTCGCGAGCTCGGCGGCGAGAGCACGGGCGAACTGGAGACTGAGGTCCGCGACCACATCCGGCACGCCGACGAGCGGGCCGCCGAGGTCGGCGGGCGACTCGCGATGATCGGCATTCTGCCCACGCTCCGCCACACCGACATGGGCGAGGAGATCCTCTCCGCCAACAGCCGCTACAAGATGCTCAACGACCAGATCTTCGCCGCACGCGGCGAGGAGATGCGCATCTCCATCGACGGGGACGAACCGCTCCACATGCACGCCGACACCATCCTCCCCGAGGCCGCGTGCACGAGCGTCCAGTTCCACCTCCAGGTGAGCCCCGACCAGTTCGGCGCCTACTGGAACGCCGCCCAGTCCATCGCCGGCCCCCAGGTCGCCGTGGGCGCCAACTCCCCCTTCCTGTTCGGGCACCGCCTCCACCACGAAACCCGGATCAGTCTCTTCCAGCAGTCCACCGACACGCGCCCCGAGGAGCTCAAGGCCCAGGGCGTCCGGCCCCGCGTCTGGTTCGGCGAACGCTGGATCACCTCCGTGTTCGACCTGTTCGAGGAGAACACCCGCTACTTCCCCGCGCTCCTCCCGCTCTGCGACGAGGAGGACCCCCGCGCCGTCCTCGACGCCGGCGGGATCCCCGAACTCGGCGAACTCACCCTCCACAACGGCACGATCTACCGGTGGAACCGCCCCATCTACGCCGTCGTGAAGGGCCGCCCCCACCTGCGCGTCGAGAACCGCGTCCTTCCGGCCGGGCCGACGGTCGCCGACGTCGTCGCCAACGGCGCCTTCTACTACGGTCTCGTCCGCATGCTCGCCGAGGACGAACGCCCCGTCTGGACGCGCATGTCCTTCGCCACCGCCGAGGACAACCTCCACCGCGCGGCCCGCCACGGCCTCGACGCCACCCTCTACTGGCCGGGGCACGGCGAAGTCCCCGCCAGCGAGCTCATCCTCCGCACACTCCTCCCCCTCGCCTACGAGGGCCTCCAACGCTGGGGCGTCGACCCCGCGCGCCGCGACCGCCTCCTCGGCATCATCGAACGCCGCTGCCTCACCGGCCAGACCGGTGCCGCCTGGCAGATCGCCACCGTCCAGAACCTGGAGGAATCCTTCAACGTCCCCCGTCACGAGGCTCTCCGCATGATGACCCGCTCCTACGTCGACTACATGAGAAGCAACGAACCCGCACACACCTGGCCCGTCTGACGAGGGGTTCCGGACACGCTCAGCCGGTCCGCGGGTCGGGCGGCTTGAAGGCGTTCTTCGCCGGAGGCCGCCCGACCCGCCGACTCTTCACGAAATCTGCACATTTTTGTTCCTGTATGGGGTCGGTGGGCTCTTAAGGTCGTTCTGCGTGAGCGAAGAAACGCGGGTACTGATCGTCGAGGACGAGCCGACCATCGCGAGGGCCGTGGCGGATCGGCTCGCGGCCGAGGGGTTCCGGGTCGAGATCGTGGGAGACGGACCGTCGGCGGTCGAGCGGGCCCGGGAGTACGAGCCGCACCTGATCGTGCTCGACGTGATGCTGCCCGGGTTCGACGGGCTGGAGGTCTGCCGGCGGGTCCAGGCGGAACGTCCCGTGCCGGTGCTGATGCTGACGGCCCGCGACGATGAGACGGATCTTCTCGTGGGCCTCGGCGTCGGCGCCGACGACTACATCACGAAGCCGTTCAGCATGCGGGAGCTCGTGGCGCGCGTCCGGGCGGTGCTGCGGCGGGTCGAACGGACCCGGGCCGAGGTCGCCGAGGGGCCCGTGCGGCTGGGGGACCTGGAGGTCGACCACCGGGCGCGCAGGGTCCGCAGGGACGGGCGCGAGGTCCACCTCACCCCGACCGAGTTCGACCTGCTCGCCTGCCTCCTGCGGAACCGGGGGGCGGTGCTGACCCGCGCCGTCCTGCTGGAGCAGGTGTGGGACTGGGCGGACGCGTCCGGGACGCGGGTCGTCGACAGCCACGTCAAGGCGCTCCGCCGCAAGCTCGGGCAGGGGCTGATCCGGACCGTCCACGGAGTCGGCTACTGCCTGGAAGGGACGGCGTGACCGCCCACGGCGTCGCCCGCCGGCTGTGGGCGAGGCTGCCCCGGCCGCTCGACCCGCTCCGCTCCATCAAGGTGAAGTTCGGCGTCGTGGTGGTCGTCACCGCGTGCGTCGCCATCCTGATCGTCCTGTGGGGATACCCGCTCGGGTTCCGGGCGCGGGTGACGCTCCCGGTCGGCGTGCTCATCTCGCTGGTCGTGATCCAGCTGCTCGCGCACGGCATGACCGCCCCGCTGCGGGAGATGACGGCGGCGGCGCGGGAGATGGCCCGCGGCGACTACAGCCGCCGGGTGCGGGCCACGTCGCGGGACGAGGTCGGGGAGCTGGCGCACGCGTTCAACCGGATGGCCGCCGACCTCGCGGAGGTCGACCGGCAGCGCAGGGAGTTCGTCGCGAACGTGTCCCACGAGCTGCGCACCCCGATCAGCGCGCTTCGGGCCGTGCTGGAGAACGTCGCCGACGGCGTCACGCCCGCGACACCCGAGGTGCTGCAGTCCGCGCTGGACCAGACCGAACGGCTCGGACGCCTCGTCACGCAGCTGCTCGACCTGTCGCGGGT
>DATCLF010000154.1:0-6291 GCA_036564055.1 Spirillospora sp. | reverse complement strand
CAGCAGGACCGAATGGGGCGAGCCCGAGGGCCTTTTCGACCCGCCGGTGCCGGCGGGGACGGAACCGGACGCATCCCCCGGCCGCGCATCCTCGGCCGCCGCGCCGGGCGTGGAGGCCGGGCAGCCTCTCGCCGTGCGGATGCGTCCCCGCGCGCTGGACGAGGTCGTCGGCCAGACGCACCTGCTCGGCCCCGGCACGCCGATCCGCCAGCTCGTCGACCGGGACGCGCCGATGTCGCTGGTTCTGTGGGGGCCGCCCGGCACCGGCAAGACGACGCTCGCCACGGTCGTCAGCCAGGTCACCTCCCGGCGCTTCGTGGAGATCTCCGCGGTCAGCGACGGCGTCAAACGCGTCCGCTCCGAGATCGACCTGGCCAAGCGCGAGCTGGCCGTGACGGGCCGGCAGACCGTCCTGTTCGTCGACGAGGTCCACCGGTTCAACAAGGCGCAGCAGGACGCGCTGCTGCCCGCCGTGGAGAACCGCTGGGTGTCCTTCATCGGCGCCACCACCGAGAACCCGTTCTTCTCCGTCATCAGCCCGCTGCTGTCGCGCTCGCTGCTGCTCACCCTGGAGCCGCTCGGCGAGGACGAGCTGCGCGAGGTGATCCGCCGCGCGCTCACCGAGGAACGCGGCCTCGGCGGGACGGTCGCCCTGGACCCCGCCGCCGAGGACCACCTGGTCAGGCTGGCCGGTGGAGACGCGAGGCGAGCCCTCACCTACCTGGAGGCCGCCTCCCTGGTGGTGGACGAGGGGGCAGTGATCGACGTCGACGTGCTGGAGAAGGCCGTCGACCGCGCCGCCGTCCGTTACGACCGCGAGGGCGACCAGCACTACGACGTCATCAGCGCGTTCATCAAGAGCATCCGCGGCAGCGACGTCGACGCCGCGCTCCACTACCTGGCCCGCATGATCGAGGCCGGTGAGGACCCGCGGTTCATCGCCCGGCGGCTCATCGTCCACGCCAGCGAGGACGTCGGCATGGCGGACCCGACCGCGCTGCAGACCGCGGTCGCCGCCGCGCAGGCGGTCGAGTTCGTCGGCATGCCCGAGGCCCGCATCAACCTCGCCCAGGCCGTGATCCACCTGTCCCTGGCGCCCAAGTCGAACGCGGTGGTCAGGGCGGTGGACGAGGCGCTGAGCGACGTGCGCAGGGGCCTCGCCGGGCAGGTCCCTCCGCATCTGCGGGAGGCGCACTACAAAGGCGCGGCCAAGCTCGGGCACGGGGAGGGCTACAAGTACGCCCACGACTACCCCGGCGGGGTGGTCAGGCAGCAATACGCACCGGACACCGTGAACGGGCGCGAGTACTATCGCCCTACAAGGCACGGCGCCGAGTCCAGGTTCACCGAAGTCCTCGCCCGGATCCGTTCGGTACTGCGGGGCATCGGGGACCGGTCCTGACCCGGGCGCCGACCTCGCCCTGACCATGGTCCTGACCACCTTTTCCCCGGCCGGTGATCCCGGCGCGGGGGCCGGTTGACCGGTAAGGTCTGTCAGGCCAGACCCGGCTCCGAGCCGAACTCACGCGAACGGAAAGCCCGATGCTCACTGGTGGACAACTGGCAGGTCTCATCGTGGCGGTGTTCTGGGCGGTGCTCGTCTCGTTCATCGCGCTGACCCTGCTGAAGCTCGCCCGCCTCGTCGGCGAGGCGACGAAGGTCGTCCACGACATCGGCGACCGGGCGGTCCCGCTCATGAACGACATGACCACCACGGTCAGACGCGCCAACGAGCAGCTCGGTCGCACCGACGTCATCACCAGGCAGGTCGCGGGCGTCACCCAGAACGTCTCGGCGGTGACCACCGTGATGAGCTCGGTGGTGGGCGGACCGCTGGTGAAGGCCGCCGCGTTCTCCTACGGGGTCCGCAAGGCCCTCGGCGGCCGGGACGGCGACGGGCGCGGCGGGACGGACCGGCCGCAGCTTCAGTCCCGCTCTTCGAAGAAGGGACGCAGATGAGGCGGCTGTTCTGGCTCTCGGTCGGCGCGGGCGCGGGCATCTACGTCTCCCACCGCGTCAGGCGGGAGATGGAGCGGATCGCCCGCTCCTGGTCCCCCGGGGGGATGGCCGCTCGCGCGGTGACCACCGGGCAGAGCGCGGGAGAGCGGTTGAGGCTTTTCGCCGCGGACGTGCGTACCGAGATGCGTGCCCGTGAAAAGGAGCTGCGCGAGGCCGTCCGCATGGACCTGGCACCGCCGGACGCCGGCGAGCCCGGTCCACGCCGGGTGCTCAAGGCGCGTTACACGATCATCGACGACGACAAGGATGGCCACTGATATGGAGTCGGCAGAGGTCGCACGCCGCTTCCTCACGTTCTTCGAGGAGCGCGGGCACCTGGTGGTGCCCTCGGCGAGCCTCATAGCCGAGGACCCGACCCTGCTGCTGGTCAACGCCGGCATGGTCCCGTTCAAGCCGTACTTCCTCGGCCAGCGCACCCCGCCCTCGCAGCGGATGACCAGTGCGCAGAAGTGCGTGCGGACACCGGACATCGAGGACGTCGGCAAGACCACCCGGCACGCCACGTTCTTCCAGATGCTGGGCAACTTCTCCATCGGCGACTACTTCAAGGAGCAGGCGATCCCGTTCGCCTGGGAGCTGCTGACCCGTCCGCGCGAGGACGGCGGGTTCGGGTTCCCCGAGGACAAGCTGTGGGTCACGGTCTTCCACGAGGACGACGAGGCCCAGGACATCTGGCACAACAAGGTCGGCGTGCCCCTCGACCGCATCCAGCGGCGCGGCATGGCGGACAACTTCTGGTCGATGGGCGTGCCCGGCCCGTGCGGCCCCTGCTCGGAGATCTACTACGACCGCGGCCCCGAGTACGGCCGCGAGGGCGGGCCGGTCGCCGACGAGGACCGCTACCTGGAGGTCTGGAACCTCGTCTTCATGCAGTACGAGCGGGGTCCGGGCGAGGGCAAGACCGACTTCCCGATCCTCGGCGAGCTGCCCGCCAAGAACATCGACACCGGCATGGGCCTGGAGCGCATGGCGGCGATCCTCCAGGGCGTCGACAACATCTACGAGACCGACACCCTGTGGCGGATCCTGGACCGCGCCGCCGAGCTGACCGGCGCCCGCTACGGCCGTGACGAACGCGCCGACGTGTCGCTGCGCGTCGTCGCCGACCACGTCCGCAGCGGGACGATGATGGTCGCCGACGGCGTCCGTCCCGGCAACGAGGGCCGCGGGTACGTGCTGCGCCGGATCCTGCGCCGCTCCATCCGCAACCTGCGGCTGCTCGGCGGGCAGGACAAGGGCCTCATGCACGAGCTGACCGCCGTCGCGATCAAGGCGATGGGCGAGCAGTACCCCGAGCTGATCAGCACCGCGGCGAACATCCACACGGTCATCGACGCCGAGGAGGAGTCGTTCCTGCAGACGCTGCGGACCGGCACCGCGATCTTCGACACGGCCGTCGAGGAGACCCGCCGGTCCGGCAGCCGGACGCTGCCCGGCGAGCAGGCGTTCAAGCTGCACGACACCTACGGCTTCCCGATCGACCTCACCCTGGAGATGGCCGCCGAGCAGGGCCTCGACGTGGACGAGGAGGGCTTCCGGCGGCTCATGCGCGAGCAGCGCGAGCGCGCCAAGAGGGACGCCCGCGACAAGAAGACCGGGAACCTCGACGTGTCCGTCCTCGACGAGCTGCTCACCGGCGCCGGCGGCGAGGTCGACTTCATCGGCTACACCCACCTGAGCGGCGACGCCCGCCTCGTGGGCCTGCTCGTCAACGGCGCCAACGCGCCCGCGGCCGGGGAGGGCACCGAGGTCGAGGTCGTCCTCGACCGCACGCCCTTCTACGCCGAGGGCGGCGGTCAGCTCGCCGACCACGGCGTGATCAGGCTCGGCAACGGCGCGGTCATCGAGGTGACCGACGTGCAGTCGCCCCTGCCCGGCCTCATCGTGCACCGCGGGCGCGTCCGCAGCGGCGAGGCGCAGGTGGGCGACGCGGCCCACGCCGAGGTCGACGTGGAGCGGCGCCGGGCGATCTCCCGCTCGCACACCGCGACCCACATGGTCCACTCCGGCTTCCGCCGCGCGCTCGGCGAGTCGGCCGCGCAGGCCGGCTCGGAGAACTCGCCGGGCCGGTTCCGGTTCGACTTCACCGCCTCGGGCGCCGTGCCCGCCAGCGTGCTGCGCGACGTCGAGGACGAGGTCAACGAGGTGCTGGTCAACGACCTGGACGTCCGGGCCTTCCACACCTCCCTCGACGAAGCCCGCGCGATGGGCGCGCTCGCGCTGTTCGGCGAGAAGTACGGCGACGAGGTCCGCGTCGTCGAGGTCGGCGACTACTCCCGCGAGCTGTGCGGCGGCACCCACGTCGCCCGCTCCGGGCAGCTCGGCCTGATCAAGGTGCTGGGCGAGTCGTCGATCGGCGCGGGCGTGCGCCGCGTCGAGGCGCTCGTCGGCATCGACGCCTTCCGCTTCCTCGCCCGCGAGAGCGTGCTGGTCTCGCAGCTCGCCGAGCAGATGAAGGCGCGCAAGGAGGAGCTGCCCGAGCGGATCTCCGGTGTGCTCAGCCGTCTGCGCGACGCGGAGCGGGAGCTGGAGAAGCTGCGCTCCCAGCAGGTCCTGGCGGTCGCCGGTTCCCTCGCCGACTCCGCCCGGGACATCGGGGGCGTCGCGTTCGTGGGTCACCGCGCCCCCGACGGGACCGGGGCCGACGACCTGCGCAAGCTCGCCGTCGACGTCCGCGGCCGGCTGGCCTCCCGGCCCGCCGTCGTCATGATCGCCGGTGTCCCGAAGGACCGTCCCGTCGTGGTCGTCGCCGTCACCGAGGGCGCCCGCGAGCGCGGCCTCAAGGCCGGCGGGCTCGTCGGCGTGGCCGCCAAGGCGCTCGGCGGCGGCGGAGGCGGCAGGGACGACCTCGCCCAGGGCGGGGGCTCGAACCCCGCCGCGGTGGACGAGGCGCTCCAGGCGGTCGAACGCGCCGTAGGGGCCGCGTGATCCCTGCGCATCGGGGTAGGCGGCCGGAGGCGGGGTCATGAGACAGGGCGTCCGGTTGGGGGTCGATGTGGGGAGCGTGCGTATCGGGGTCGCGCGATGCGATCCCGGCGGCGTCCTCGCGTCCCCCCTGGAGACCGTGAACAGCGGCAAGGGCGACATCGACCGGCTGGTGGAGCTCGTCGCCGAGAACGAGGCGATCGAGGTGGTCGTCGGCCTGCCGACGTCGCTGTCGGGCCGGGAGGGGCCGGCGGCGCGGCAGGCGCGTGCGTTCGCGGCCCGGCTCGCGGACCGTCTTCCGCCGGGAACGGTCCGCCTGCACGACGAGAGGCTCACCACCGTCACGGCCGAGAACGGCCTGAGAGCGAAGGGAGTGCGGGGCAAGGCCCGGCGGAAGGTCGTCGACAAGACCGCCGCGGCGGTGCTGCTGCAGGCGGCACTCGACGCCGAGCGATTGACGGGAAGCCCCCCAGGAGAGATCGTCCGGGGGAGCACATGAACGACTTGGACCTTTTCTCGGATCCGTACGGCGACGGGCCTCCGCCCGAGGAGCGGCCGAGCAGGGTGGAGCAGCGGCGCATCCGCAAACGGCAGCGGCGCCGCCGGCGCAACGGCCGGGCCGCGGCCCTGTTCGCGATGGCGTTCCTCGTGGCGGTGTTCGGCACCGCCGGCGTGCTGGGCGCCGCCTGGATCCACAACCGGCGCTTCCCGCCCGACTACGAGGGCCAGGGCACCGGGAGCGTCACGGTCCAGGTCAAGGACGGCGCCAGCGGCGAGGTGATCGGCAAGGCGCTGGAGGAGCACGAGGTGGTCAAGAGCCACCGCGCGTTCGTGAAGGTCTTCCGGGCCGAGGAACGCGCCTCCAGCATCCAGCCGGGCTTCTACCAGATGCGGCGCAGGATGTCGTCCAAGGCGGCGATGGCGCTGCTGCTGGACCCGAAGTCGCGCGCCGACAATCAGATCACGATCCCGGAGGGACGCCGGGCGATCGAGGTGTTCGAGCTGCTGTCCAAGAAGACCGGCATCCCGGTGAAGGAGTTCCAGGCGGCCGCCAAGAGAACGGACGCGCTCGGCCTGCCCCCGTACGCGAAGGGCAAGGTGGAGGGCTACCTGTACCCGGGCCGCTACGACCTCGACCCGAACGGCTCGGCGGAGCAGATCCTCCAGCAGATGGTCGCCCGGTTCATCGACGAGACGGAGAAGATCGATCTGGAGGCCAAGGCCCGTGCGGCGAAGATGAGCCCGGGGACGGTCATCACGCTGGCCAGCCTCGTCCAGGCGGAGGGCGCCAGGCCCAGCGACCTGCCGAAGATCTCCCGGGTGGTCTACAACCGCATCGAGAAGAAC
>DATCLF010000153.1:0-4903 GCA_036564055.1 Spirillospora sp. | reverse complement strand
GTTACACCGCCACGTTCGTGTCGCCGGTCACCGGCACGGCGACGCTGCGGTGCGGCGGCACCGACGGCACGCTCCTGGTCGAGCCGGACGGCACCGCGTGCACCTACCTGGGGTGGTCCGCGCTCGGGGCGGTGGGGCTCGGCGCGGCCGCGGCCGTCGTCCTCGTCCGCCGGGCCATGGCCAGGCGCAGGGCGGCCGCCGCGCGGCGCCGCCGGGGCTCGGGACATGAGACACCGCGGGGTGCGCGGGCCCGCAACCGCGCGGACGTCGATCACCTGGACGGCGCCGGGCGGCGCCAGGAGCCTCCTCACGCCCGGAGAACGCCGGGCGGAGGGTGAGAACGGCGGGAGGTCAACCGCCGGTGTTCGAGATCTTGACGACGACCTGGTCCTTGGTCACCGACTCGACCGAGATGTCGAATCCTTCGGCCTGCTCTCCCTCGCCGACCGGGACCGTCACGGTCTGGCCCGCGATCTTCAGCGTCACCATCTGGCCCCGCACCTCGACCAGTTCGGCCTTGACGCCGAGGATGGACGCGCTCGCGTCCACGCCCCGGTCGAAGGTGATCGTGCACGAACTCACGCCGCAGTCGGTGGTGGCGTTCTCGCCGCCGCACGCGGCCACCGCGCCGAGCGGCAGCAGCACGAAGGGCAGGACGGCCAGCTTTCGCCGCAGGGGGAAGGACGTCATGGGGCCGAGTCTAGGGCGAGCGCGGCCCGCGTCGCGCCCCCGCGGCCCCGGCTTCGCCGGCGCTGCCGCCCGCCCGCGCGGTGACGTCACTGGATCTTCCGGTGACATCGTGTTTCGCTGAAGCCGTGACCAGTGAGGATGCCGTGGAGATGCGGCCGATGGTGGGGCCCGTGGTGTGCGCGGCGCTCGGGCTGGAGGCCCGTGCCGTCCGCCGGGGCCTCACCCGCACCCCCGTCGTCGTCGTGGGTTACCGCGCCCGTCACGCCGGCCGGCTGCCCAGCGTGTGCGCCGCCCTCATCACGGTCGGATTCGGGGGCGCGCTGGACGAGCGGCTGCGGCCGGGCGACGTCCTCGTCGCCGACGAGATCCGCGGGACCGGTCCGGAGCCCGCCCCGGTGCCGTGCAGCGCGCCGCGCCTGCTCGCCGAGGAGCTCATCCGCGACGGCCTCAGCGTCCAGGTGGGGCCGCTCGTCACCACCGACCGCATCGTCCGCGGCCGGGAACGGGCCGCCCTGGCGGCGCAGGGCGCGCGGGTGGCGGACATGGAGTCCGCGCTGGTCGCCGCGCGGGCCGGCGACCGGCCGGTCGCGGCGGTCCGGGTCGTCGTCGACGGTCCCGGGCATCCGCTGCTGCACCCGGGCATGATCGGCCGCGGCCTGGCCGCGCGGCGCGTCCTGGCCCGTACGGGCCCGGCCCTGGAACGCTGGAGCGCGCTGCTGGTGAGCGGCCGGTGATCGGTGCGATGAGGGGCGCGGGGGACGCGGCTCAGCCGCCGTGTCCGCCTCCGTGACCGCCGGAGTTCTTCCCGCCCGATCCGTGACCGCCGTCGCCCCAGTCGTGCCGGTCACCGTAGACGATCTTGCCGCCGAGATCCTCGCGGATCTTCTGGAGGGTCTTCTCCTCGCTCACCACGATCCAGCTCGCCCCGACCAGGTAGGCCCCGCCCCACGGCTTGGCCTCCTCCAGCCAGGCGTTCTTCTTCTGGTCGGAGGAGAAGCTCACCAGCACGAAACGCCCCAGCTCGTTCTTGCAGTTGCCCTGCTCCATGTCGGCGACCTTGCGCTTGCCGGTCGGGGAGCAGTTGGTCTGCTTCGCGAGCTCCTGCAGGCTGGCGGGCTCGGCGGTGCCGGAGCCGCCGGAGCCGCTGCAGGCCGCCGCCAGCGGCAGCACCAGCGCGGCCGCGGCGCACAGCAGCGCCCGCTTCGTCGGGACGAGGTGGTGTCGGGGACTCATCGCTTTCCTCCGGGGTGTACACGCGATCAGGGGGCAGTACGGCGTGCGGCCCCGGGGCGGTTCATCGAGGCCCCGTTCTTCGGATCAGGTCATCAGGCGTGTCGCCGCGGCGGTCCGGACCTCGGTCTCCTCGGCGTCGTCGTGGTGCAGCCGCTGGAGCCGTATCCGTGTCTCGCGTGTGAGGGGCGCGCACCGTGCGGCCTCGGACCGCACTCCCTCCTCGCAGTCCCAGAGCCCTTCCACGGCGTAGGACTCGGCGGTGTGAGGGGCCGTTCTGGTCAGTGCCGTCAGTATTCGCGGTCGCAGGTAGGAGTAGGGCGTCTCGATCCAGGCGGATTTCAGCAGGGGGACGGCCTCGCCGGCGCGCAGCCTGCCCAGCCCCTCGACGGGGTCCGCGGCGTCCCGCCACTCGCGTCTTTCGAGGGCGGTGCGCAGCTCGTCCATGAGCAACGGGACGTCCTGCCGGGTGCCGTGGCGGGCGAGGATGCTCACCCCCATGTCGGCGCAGACGCCGCGTCCGCCGGCCGCCCACACCCGTGCCCGGGGCAGCGCCTCGGGGCCGTACTGGCGCAGGGCTCGGCACACCGCACCGCTGAACCTGATCGGCACCGGGTCGGACTCGTCGCGGGGCAGGAGCTCCTCGGCCAGGTCGAGCAGCGCGAGCGTCCGCCGCCGTCCCAGTTCGAAGATGGCCGAGATGGCGCCTTCGCCCCGGCTGCGGACGAGGTCCACCAGCTCCGCCTCGCTCCGCCGCGTCGCGCCGTGCGCGGTGGCCGTCGCCCTGCGCGCCGCCCTCCCGGCCTCCCGCCGGCGCGCCAGTGCCTCGGCGATCCGCGGCTGCCGCGCCGCCCACGTCTCGATCACCGGGTTGGGCCCGGCCGGTATCAGCATGTCGAGGTCGGCGTCGTCGCAGCGGGCGGCGACGAGGTCGTCGAGACCGGCCGTGAGCGCCGGGTCCTCCAGGCCGATCAGCTCCTCCACGGCGTCGAACCACTGCGCGCCCTCCTCGGCGTACCGGCGCAGCGGCGCGGCGGCCTCCCGCCGGCTGAGCCGCACCAGGTCCGCGAGGACCCCGAGGGCCAGGTCGGCCCGCCACACGTCGCCGTCGGAGTGATCGTCGGGATGGTCGGCGTCGGGATGGTCGCCGTGAGCATGGTCACCGTAGTCTCGGTCACAATGGGCCTGGTCACCGTAGGCGTGGTCGGACGGGTCGAACAGGTGCTCGGCGACCGGCCCGACCGGCATCTCCAGGTCGACGATCAGCCGGGCGTAGTACAGGCGTCGTGACTCGCATCGGCGGTCCCACCGCGGATCTCGTCGCACGCAGTCGTAGACGTACTCGCCCGCACCCGGCGTGGCCGCCGCACGCCGTGCGGCCCTCCCCAGTCCCCGCTGCAGCTGACCGTGCAGCGTGCTCGCCGATTCCAAGACGACTCCGTTGCTCACCCAAGCAGAATGCGCACGAGACCAGAAAACGGGCAAGTGCTTTAGCCGCGTCTTCCCAGGAAGCGGCCTACCCTCCCGGGTGACGGCCTACAGGGTCCGCTGCGCGATCCACGAGGCGTGGAGGTCGGCGTAGACGCCGGGTCGCGCGGCCAGCTCGGCGTGGGGGCCGCGCTGGACGACGCGTCCCGCCTCGAACACGATGACCTCGTCGGCCGCCTCCGCCGTCGACAGCCGGTGCGCGATGGAGATCGCGGTGCGGCCGCGCGTCGCGCCGTCGAGGGCCCGCTGGAGCCGCACCTCCGTCGCCGGGTCGACGGCGGAGGTCGCCTCGTCCAGGATCAGCAGGTCCGGGTCGGCGACGTAGGCGCGGGCCAGCGCGACGAGCTGCCGCTCGCCCGCCGACAGCGACTCGCCGCGCTGCCCGACCGGCGTGCGCAGCCCGTCCGGGAGCCCGTCGAGCCAGTCGGCGAGGCCGAGCTCGGTCAGGGCGAGGACGAGGTCGTCGTCGGAGGCGTCCGGACGCCCGTAGCGGATGTTGTCCGCGAGGGAGGCGTCGAACAGGAACCCGTCCTGCGGCACCATGACGATTCGCTCGCGCAGGGACGAGAAACGGACCCGGTCCAGCGGCACGCCGCCGACCAGGATCCGCCCGGACGCGGGATCCATGAGCCGGGTGAGGAGCTTGGCGAACGTCGTCTTGCCCGAGCCGGTCTGCCCGACGACGGCGACGCGGCTGCCCGGCGCGATGTCCACGGACACGTCGTGCAGGACCGTGGGACCGCCCGGATAGGCGAAGCTCACGTTCTCGAACCGCACCTCGACCGGGCCGCGCGGGAGCGTCTCGCCGTCCTCGCCCGGGTCGGCGACGTCCGGCGCGGTGTCCAGGACGCTCAGCACCCGCCGCCATCCCGCGATTGCGTTCTGCGCCTGGTTGAACACCTCGGTGGCCGTCTGCATCGGGCTGACGAACAACGTCACCAGGAACAGGAACGCGACGAGCTCGCCCGCCGACACCTGCCCGGCGATGCCGAGCAGCGTCCCGACGATGACGACGGCGGCGGTGGCGACGGCGGCGACGAGCTCGCTCACCGGGAACGTGAGCGCGACCATGGCCTGGGCGCGGGCCTGGGCGTCGCGGTGGGCGTCCACGGTCCGCTCCACGCGCCGCCCGGTGCGCTCCTCCGAGGCGTACGCGCGGATCACCGCGGCGCCGACGACCGACTCGCTGATCGCCGCGAGCATGTCGCCGGTCCGCTCCCGGACCCGCATGTACGCCCGCGACAGGATCCGCTGGAAGGAGCGCAGCGCGAACGCCAGCGGCAGGAACGACAGCCAGACCAGCAGCGCCAGCTGCCACGAGTAGACGACCATCAGCAGGCTCGCCACGAACAGCTGGCCGATCGAGACGAGGAACATCAGCCCGCCCGACTGCATGAACTGGCTGATCTGGTCGACGTCGCTCGTCACCCGCGACACCAGCGAGCCGCGCCGCTCGCCGCTCTGGGTGAGCATCGACAGGTCGTGCACGTGCCGG
>DATCLF010000152.1:0-30015 GCA_036564055.1 Spirillospora sp. | reverse complement strand
TCCATCGCCCGCAGCGCGCCCGCCGCCCAGCGGCTCGCCGCCGAGACCGCGGCCGCCGGCATGACCGGGACCGACTGGTGCACCGGCGGGCCGAGCGTGACGACGGACGTGTCCGACTGGCGGCCCGGCGGCCGGGTCGGCGTGACGATCACCTGCGACGTCGACCTCGGCGACCTGTCGTTCATCGGGCTGCCCGGCACCAAACGCCTCCAGGGCCATGCGATCGCCCCCATCGACACCTTCACCTACCGGGGGACGGACGCGGGCCCTGCCGAGCCCGAGGACGCCCCATGACCGCGAGAACACCGGACGGCGCCCCCCGCCGCACGGCCCGCGTCGCAGGCCGCGCAGATCACGGCGATCACGCGGACCACGGCGACCGCGGGACGATCACGCTCTACACGGTGCTGTTCACGCCCATCGTCTTCCTGCTCGCCGGGCTGCTCGTCGACGGCGGCCTCGCCATCCACGCCCGGCAGCGCGCCGCGGACATGGCCGAGCAGGCCGCCCGCGCGGGCGCCAACCAGATCGACACCGCCGCGCTGCGGCGGACCGGGCGGCCCGTCCTCGACCCGGCCCGCGCGCGCACCGCGGCGTGCGCCCTGCTCGCCGACCACCGCGAGCGGATCACCGCGTCGCAGTGCGACGCCGACGAGCAGGAGGTGGCCGTGACCGTCCAGATCAGCGTCCGGCCCCAGATCCTCGGGATCATCCCCGGCCTCGGGGAGTTCCGGATGACGTCCGGTGCGACCGCGCGGCCCGTGACGGGAGGGGACGGGCCATGAGCACTGGACTGGGCACAGGCCCGGGCACGGGACGGAGCGCGGGCGCAGATCGGCCACCGAGCGCGGCGCAGAACGCGCCTACGATGTGTGCGACGTCCGGAGACCGGCGAACGGCAGGGGCGCGATGGTGACACGGCAAGGGCAGCGGATCCCGGACCAGGGCGGCGGGCGGCTCGTCAGGGAACGTCGCACCGCGGGCGAAGTGGTCACCGGCATCGCGGCGATCGTCGCCCTCGCCGGACTGCTGGTCGGCGTTCCCGCCGCGCTGGTGGTCCTGTTCGGCTCGCCGCTGCCCGACGAGCTGCCGACGACGTCCGACTTCACGCGCACGATCGGGCCGGGCACGCTCATCGGCGTCCTCGTCGTAACGGTGTGGTTCGCCTGGTTCGTGTTCGCCGCGTGCGTGGTCGTGGAGGTGTACGCGGGGATCCGCGGCGTCGGCGTGCCGGCGCGGGTGCCGCTCGCCGGCGGGATGCAGTCGCTGGTGCACCGGCTCGTCGTCGCCGCGCTGCTGCTGTTCACCGCCACCGGCGCGGTCATGCCGGCGTTCTCCGCCGGCGGCCTGTCGCAGCGTTCCCCGGCGCCGACGCCGATGCAGGAGTTCCGCCCGGTGGCGGCCACGACGCCGGAACCCGCCGCCGCGACCACCGCCGGCCGGGCCGCCGCGGACCCCGCCGCGGAGCCGGTGCGCAAGGCCGCCACCACGAAGATCTACCGGGTGCAGCCGCCGGAGGGACGCCACCACGAGAGCCTCTGGGAGATCGCCGAGAAGTGCCTCGGCGACGGACGCCGCTACAGGGAGATCTTCGACCTCAACGAGGGCCGCACCCAGCCGGACGGGTCGCGGCTGACGATCGCCAGCCTGATCCGCCCGGGCTGGATCCTGGAGCTGCCCGCGGACGCCAAGAACGCGAAGGTCATCCCCGTCGAGGAGCTCGACGAGTACTTCCGGTACGGGCACGCCGTCCCCGACCGGCCGGAGCGCCCGCCGGCGCCGCGTCCGCCCGAGCGGCCGCGCGCCCCGGAGCAGCCGCAGCGGCCCGAGCCCGAGCCGAGACCGGAACAGCCCGCGCCGCCGGCCCCGTCCCGTCCGCCGGCGACGCAGGCGCCGCCCACCTCCGCCCCCGCGACGCCCTCGCCCCGGCCGCCCGCACCGCAGACTCCACCACAGCAGACCCCGCCGCAGCAGTCAGCGCCGCAGAAGCCGGCACCTGCACCACCTTCTGCACCCGCACCTTCGGCACCGCAGCAGCCGGCGCCGTCCGCCCACGGCGGGCCGTCCGGCGAGATGGGCGGCGACGCCGGAAGCGGCGGCGCGTCCATCCCGGGACGGGACGGCGGGGACGACACCGGCGGAGCCCTCTGGATCGGCTGGCCGCACGGCCTCGCGGCGGCGTCGCTGCTCGCCGCCGGGCTGGCCGTCGCGCTCGGCCGGCGCCGCCGCCTGCAGCTCGGGCGCCGCGCGTTCGGGCAGATGATCGCCCGGCCGCGGGGGCAGGCGGCCGAGGCCGAGCGGGCGCTGCGGCTCGGCGCCGACGACGCCTCCGTCCGGCTGCTCGACCTCGGGCTGCGGCACCTGTCGAAGTCGATGGCGGCGGGCGGCCGTTCCCTGCCGACCATCTACGGGGTGCACCTCGGCACCCCGCACGGCGGGCCGGGCGGCCTCGACCTGTGGGTCGCGCCCGCCGACAGGAATCCCCCCGCGCCGTGGCAGGCGTTCGACGACGGCCAGGTCTGGCGGCTGCACGGCGACGTGCTCGCGGAGCTGGAGGCCGCCGACCTCGGCGACGTCCTCGCCCCCTACCCCGGCCTCGTGTCGATCGGCACGAACGACACCGGCCGGATCCTCGTCGACCTGGAGGTCGCGCACGGGCTCATCGCGCTGCGCGGCCCGGACGACCTGCGCCGGGCGGCGCTGGCGGCGATCGCCATGGAACTGGCCACCAACCGCTGGTCCGACCACATGCGGATCACGCTCGTCGGGTTCGACGGGGAGCTCGGCGAGGGCCTCGCGGAGATCGCGCCGGACCGGGTCCGGGCCGTGCCGACCCTCGCCGACGCGCTGCCCGAGCTGGAGGCGCGCAGCATGGAGGTCCAGCAGGCGCTCGCCGCGTCCGGCGTCGACTCGGTGCTCACCGGACGCTGCCGCGGCGTGTTCGGCGAGGCGTGGATGCCGCACTACCTGATCATGGCCGACGAGCCGACGGACGAGGAGGCGGACCGGCTCGTCGCGCTCGCCCGAGCCGGGACCCGGATGGCCGCCGGCTACATCGTCCCCGGCGACGTGCAGGGCGCGACGTGGACGTGGGACATCGACGAAAACGGCCGCCTCCACGCCGGGGTGCTCGGCTTCGACGTCGACGCGCAGCTCGTCGGGGACGACGACTACCGGGCCGTGTTCGAGCTGTTCCGCGCGGCGAACCGGCTCGACGCCGATCCGCTTCCCGAACTGGCCGGCGGGCCGGAGCCGCCGAGCGCGCAGCACTCGTCGGCCGAGGTCCGGCTGCTCGGCCCGATCGAGGTCGAGGCGCCCGGCCCCATGGACGACAGCCGCCGCGAGCTGTGCACCGAGATCCTCGTGTACCTGGCGGCGCATCCCGAGGGCGTGCACCCCACCGTGCTGTCCGGCGCGATCTGGCCGCGCGGCGTGAGCGCCGAGGTCCGCGACGCGTGCCTGGCGCGCGTGTCGGACTGGCTCGGCCGGGACGCGCGGGGCCGCCCCAACCTGTACACCGACGAACGCGGCCGGCTCAGGCTCGGCTCGGAGGTGCGGGTCGACATCAACGTGTTCCGCTGGCTGGTGTGGCGGTCGGCGGCCGAACCCGGGTCGGAGGCGGCCTACATGGCGTCCGCGCTGGACCTCGTCCGCGGGCCTCTGCTGGCCGACCGCCCGCCGGGCCGGTACTCGTGGCTGGCCGACCACGACCTGGAGTACGAGGCGTCCGCGCGGGTCGTCGACGTGGCGCACCGGCTGGTCGTGCTGCGGCTCGACGAGGGCGACGCGAACGGCGCGGTGGACGCGGCGCGCGCGGGCCTGCGGCTCGCGCCGGACGACGAGGGCCTGTGGCGGGACCTGCTCCGCGCGACCCACGCGACCGGCGACATGGACCAGGTGCGGAGGGTCGCGGGCGAGCTGCGCGGCCGGAGCGGACGGGACCCGTTCTTCGATCGGCTCCAGCCCGAGACGGAGGCGCTGATCGAGGAGCTCCTGCCCGACTGGCACAGCGTCGGCACACGCTGAGCACCCCGCTCCCGGGTCGCCGGCGGCCGCCGGGGACGCGGCTCAGCGGTACAGGCCGGTGCCGCCCAGCGAGTACCGGCCGGGCTGCGGGTGGACGCACAGCCCCGACGGGCGGCCCGCGATCCGGACCCTGCGGACCACCCGCCCCGTCCGGGTGGACACCGCGTAGACGAGGCCGTCGGAGCCGGCGAGCCACAGCGCCGTCCCGTCCGGCGACATCCCGCCCGGTACCGGTGAGCCGTCGCCCGGCAGCGGCCAGCGGGCCGCGACGCGGCGCGTCCCGAACTCGACGGCGGTGAGGGTCCCCGCGCCCACCACGTACAGCAGCCGCGCGTGCCGGCCGATCACCAGGCCGCGTGCGCCCGGGGCGGTGCGGACGAACCCGAGGACCGAGAACCGCACGGCGTCCACGAGCCAGACGCCGCCCCTGGCGGAGTCGGCCACGTAGAACAGGGTGCCGTCCGGGGACAGCCGCAGGTCCCCGGGACGGGCGCCCGCCGGGAGCCGGACCGTCCCGGCGACGCGGCGGCCCGTGAGGTCGACGCGGGCGAGGACGCCCGCGGACGTGCACGTCGCGACCAGCGACGCCCCGTCGATCGTGAAGTCGGCGTGGCCGGCGGCGCACGGCATCGGCAGCGACGTCCGGCGCCGCATCGTGCGCGGGTCGCGGACGTCCACCCGGTCCGGGCGCCCGGCCAGGACCAGCGCGTCCCGTCCGTCCGGGGTGAAGTACAGCCCGGACGGGGCGGCGACCCGCACCGGACGGCCCCGCCCGGCTCCCGGCGGCCCGAGCGGGACGAGCACCCCGCGCGCCCGGTCGGTGCCCCACAGGCGCCGCAGATTCCAGGACGGCACGATCCGCGTGGCGGTCGTCCCCGTGGACATCCGCCCGAGGGTCCGGAGCGTCAACGGGTCGATGACCTCGACGGACCGTCCGTGCGCGACGTACAGCCGCGCCGGCCTCCCCCGGGCGTTCGGTGCGGTCATGCCGGGCCCGGTGGCGGCGTACACGTTCCGGCCCGCGGGCGCCGTCGGCACGTCCCCGGGCGTCCCGGGGGAGGCGCCGGAGCCCGCGCCCGGGGCGCCGTCGGGCCGGGCGCTCAGATACGGCGCGGGCCCGCCGAGCCCGACGACGGGGCCGTCCGGCGCCCCCTCGCCGGGCCGGTAGAACGGCACGGGCGACTCGCACCCGGTCAGCATGCCGCAGGTCAGCACGCCGGCCGCGGCGAGCGGCAGCGTCGCGGCCCGGGACCGCCCTCCTCGACGTCCACGCACGGTCGTCCCCCTCACACGGCGGGGACCTTACCCGGAGACGACTCTCGGTGTCCGTTCAACAGCGAAACGTGTTCGCGTGGCCCGCCCCCGGGCGGCGGACGTCAGTCGGACTTGCCGATCCCGATGCCGAACTCGCGGTAGACGCGCTCCCAGAAGCCGTCGCGCAGCCAGGTGCGCGCCTCCTGGTAGGGACGCAGCGAGGAGCCCAGCTCCTTCTCGGCCTCGATCAGCAGCTCCTTGTCGATGACCGGCGGGAGGATCGGGCCGGGCAGCAGGTCGCGGATGTTGTCCCGGCCGCGCTCGAAGATCCATTTCTGGGCGACGTGCTCGCCGATCTCCAGCATGTGGTCGCGGTCGGGGCCGAGCCTGACGTCCTGGGCGCCGGTGGAGTTCGCCGACGCGGCCACCGTGGCGGGCGTCGCCCCGCCGCCCGGGGCCGGGACGGTGGCGCGGACGCCGCCGGACGCCGGCCTGACCGACGGGGACCGTCCCGCGAACACCTGCGACGGGGACGGGACGGGGTGGGGCCGCTGGACCTCGCCGGCGGCGTCGCGGACGGAGGCGGTCGTCTCGGACGCGGGCACCGGCAGCACCTTCGCCCTGGTGAAGTAGGGGCGCAGGAAGTCGGCGGGCAGCACCTCGACCGTGTCGGACTCCCACACCAGCCACTCGGCCTGGTTCGAGCCGTGCGTCGGCTCGACGCCCCACAGGTGCACGCGGACCCCGTAGCGCTGCGCGGCCTCGACCGCGGGCAGCATGTCCTCGTCGCCGGCCAGCAGGACCGCGTCGGTGATGGCGCGGTGCCGGGCGAGCGCCTCCAGGTCGGCGCGGAGCTGGGCGTCCACGCCCTTCTGCTGGCCCTGGGCGTTGAGGTTGCCGAGGCGCAGCTTGACCAGCGGAAGGTTGGCGATGACGCGCTGGTCGACCGTCGGCTGCCGCTTCGGCGCGGCGTCGAACCAGTACACCCGCAGCAGCTCGCCGAGCAGCTGTTCGTCGGCGTGGCTGGTCAGCGCCTTGATGAGCTTCTCCGCCGCGACCCGGTACTCCCGCCTGGAACCGCAGCTGAGCAGCAGGGCACCGGAGGCCGCGTAGAGGTACCCCGCGTCGACGAAGATGGCGTAGCGCGCGGGCTGTGGAACGAACTCCGAGGTGGCCATGGCCTTCCACCTTATTCGTGCCGGGCTGTCGCCGGGCGTGAACCGCGGTGACACGTCCCTCCCGGGGTTGCGCTTCCCGCGCCGCGGCGGTCACCGGTCCGCGGGCGCGCCGCCGGGAGGGGCGTCGGGAGAGGGCGTTCAGCGGGGCAGGGCGGACGCCCGCCAGGCGCCCGCGCCGCGCGGGCCGAACCCGCCCGTGAGCGGGGTGCGCATGAGCCGGGAGCGGTCCGACCAGCGCGACGGCCGCCGGCCTCCCGCCCCGGACCGGGCGCCGTCACGAGCGGCGGCGGCCGCGCGGGCGCGCGCGGTCAGCACGGTCACCAGCGCCGCGATCTCCTCCGGGTCCGGATCGCCGCGGACGATCCGAAGGAAGGGCCTGTCGTCGGCGGTCACGGATGTCTCCCGACCTTCTCGGAGCGTCTGGTCATAGGGGGATGTTCCCATGCTTCTTGGGCGGCAGCGTCCGGCGCTTGTCGCGAAGGGCCCGCAGGGCCCGGATGACCTGCCCGCGGGTCTCGGACGGCTTGATGACGTTGTCGACGTAGCCGCGCTCGGCCGCGACGTAGGGGTTGGCGAGGGTGTCCTCGTACTCGGTGATCAGCTCGGCGCGGAGGGCGTCGGGGTCCTCGGCGGCGGCGAGCTCCCGCCGGTACAGGATGTTGACCGCGCCCTGCGCGCCCATCACCGCGATCTGCGCGGTCGGCCACGCCAGGTTGATGTCGGCGCCGAGGTGCTTGGACCCCATCACGTCGTAGGCGCCGCCGTACGCCTTGCGCGTGATGACGGTGACCAGCGGGACGGTCGCCTCCGCGTACGCGTACAGCAGCTTCGCGCCGCGCCGGATGATCCCGTTCCATTCCTGGTCGGTGCCGGGCAGGAAGCCGGGCACGTCCACGAACGTCAGCACCGGCACGTTGAACGCGTCGCAGGTCCGCACGAACCGGGCCGCCTTCTCCGAGGCGTCGATGTCGAGCGTCCCGGCGAGCTGCATCGGCTGGTTGGCGACGACGCCGACCGAGTGGCCCTCGACCCGCCCGAACCCGACGATGATGTTGGGGGCGAAGTGCTCCTGAACCTCCAGGAAGTCGCCGTCGTCCAGCACATGCTCGATGACGGTGTGCATGTCGTACGGCTGGTTCGGCGAGTCGGGGATGATCGTGTCGAGTTCCTCGTCGAGCTCGGTCGGATCGACGGGCACGTCGAACGCGGGCGGGTCGGACAGGTTGTTCGACGGCAGGTAGGACAGCAGCGCCTTGACGTACTCGATCGCGTCGTGCTCGTCCGTCCCCTCGTAGTGCGCGACGCCGGACCTGGCGTTGTGCGTGCGCGCGCCGCCGAGCTCCTCGAACGTGACCTCCTCACCGGTGACCGTCTTGATCACGTCGGGTCCGGTGATGAACATGTGCGAGGTCTTGTCGACCATGACGATGAAGTCGGTGATCGCCGGGGAGTACACGGCGCCGCCCGCGCACGGGCCCATGACCAGCGAGATCTGCGGGATCACGCCCGAGGCGTGCACGTTGCGCTTGAAGATCTCGGCGTAGAGGCCGAGCGCGACCACACCCTCCTGGATCCGCGCGCCGCCGGAGTCGTTGATGCCGATCACCGGGCAGCCGGTCTTGAGCGCGTGGTCCATGACCTTGCAGATCTTCTCGCCGAAGACCTCGCCGAGGGAGCCGCCGGCGACGGTGAAGTCCTGGCTGAACACCGCCACGGGACGCCCGTCGATCGTGCCGTGGCCGGTGACGACCCCGTCGCCGTAGGGGCGGTTCTTCTCCATCCCGAAGTTGGTGGAGCGGTGCCGGGCCAGCTCGTCGAACTCGACGAACGAGCCGGGGTCGAGCAGCGCGTCGATGCGCTCCCTGGCCGTCATCTTGCCCTTGGCGTGCTGCTTTTCCACCGCACGCGCCGAGCCCGCGTGCACCGCCTCGTACCGGCGCCGTTCCAGGTCCGCGATCTTTCCCGCCGTGGTGTGGATGTCGTAGTCCACCGGGGGCTCAGGGGCTTGCGTCGCCATGCGGGCCAGAGTAACCGGACGCTGATGCGGGGACTGCGCGCGGGGCCCCGCCACCGGTCCTCGTTACGCTTGGGCGGGTGGCTACGAAGACGCGTGAGACCTTCCGGCAGGACCTGCCCGAACCGCTCCGCCGCGACGTGCGGCTCCTCGGCGCCATGCTCGGTGACTGCCTCGTCGAGTACGGCGGGCGGGGTCTCCTCGACGACGTCGAACGGCTCCGGCACGCGGTCATCGCGGCCCGCCGGGGCGAGACGACCGGCGCGGAGGTCTCCGCCATCGTCGACGGGCTGTCGCTGGAACGCGCCGAGCAGGTCGCCCGCGCCTTCACCGTCTACTTCCACCTGACGAACCTCGCCGAAGAGCACCACCGCATCCGGACGCTGCGGGAGCGCGACACCGGCGACACCGTCCCCGGCTCGATCGCCGACACCGTCCGGCGGCTGCGCGCGACCGGCGAGGGCGACCTCGACGACCTCGTCGAGGGCCTGGAGTTCCGGCCCGTCTTCACCGCCCACCCGACCGAGGCGCGTCGCCGCGCCGTCGTCACCGCCATCCAGCGGATCAGCGACCTGATGGCGCGGCTGGACGCCTCGCCCGGCGCGAGCGAACGCGAGGAGATCGAGCGGAGCCTGCGCGAGGAGATCGACCTGCTGTGGCGGACGGCCCTGCGCCGCCGCACCCAGCTCGACCCTCTGGACGAGGTCCGCACCGCGATGGCCGCGTTCGACGAGACGATCTTCCGGGTCGTCCCGCAGATCTACCGCTCCCTCGACCGGGCGCTGGACGAGGGCAGCGGCACGCGTCCCCCGAAGGCGCGTCCCTACCTGCGGTTCGGCAGCTGGATCGGCGGCGACCGCGACGGCAACCCCTACGTCACCGCGCAGGTCACCCGGGACGCGATCATGATCCAGGCCGACCACGTCCTGCGCGCCCTGGAGAACGTCTGCGCCCGCATCGGCCGCGAGCTCACCGTCCACGAGTCGACCACGCCCGCGTCGGCCGAGCTCGCCGCCGTCCTCGCCGCCGCCCGCACGGCGCATCCGCAGCTCATGGCCGAGATCGCCAAGCGTTCGCCGGGCGAGCCGCACCGCCAGGTCCTCCTGCACGCCGCGGCCCGGATCGCCGCGACCCGCGAACGCAACGCCGACCTCGCCTACGGCTCCGCGGACGAGCTG
The DNA here is from genome assembly GCA_036564055.1 of Spirillospora sp. Lineage (GTDB taxonomy): Bacteria > Actinomycetota > Actinomycetes > Streptosporangiales > Streptosporangiaceae > Spirillospora. Next base: position 20,365 of record DATCLF010000152.1, on the reverse strand, counting down.
CTCGCGGACCTGCGCGCCGTCCAGAACTCCCTGGCCGCGGCGGGGGCCGTCCGGCAGGCGTACGGGCGCGTCCAGCAGCTCATCTGGCAGGTCGAGACGTTCGGCTTCCACCTCGCCGAGCTGGAGATCCGCCAGCACTCCGAGCTGCACGCCAAGGCCCTTCGGGAGGTCCGGGCGGGAGGGCCGCCGTCGGAGATGACCGAGGAGATCCTGGAGACGCTGCGGGTCGTCGCCTGGATCCAGCGCCGCTTCGGCGTGCGGGCCTGCCACCGCTACATCGTGTCCTTCACCCGCAGCGCCGACGACATCGCCGACGTCTACGCGCTCGCCGAGTCCCTCGGGGACCAGGCCCCCGTCCTCGACGTCATCCCCCTCTTCGAGACCGGCGAGGACCTCGAACGCGCACCGTCCGTCCTCGACGGGATGCTCCGGATCCCGGCCGTGCGCCGCCGCCTGGACGAGACCGGACGCCGCCTGGAGGTCATGCTCGGCTTCTCCGACTCGGCCAAGCAGCTCGGCCCGACCACCGCCACGCTGCGCCTCTACGACGCGCAGGAGGCGCTCACCTCGTGGGCGGCCCGCAACGACATCAAGCTGACGCTGTTCCACGGCCGCGGCGGGTCCCTCGGCCGCGGCGGCGGCCCCGCCAACCGCGCGATCCTGGCGCAGGCGCCGGGCTCGGTCGCGGGCCGCTTCAAGGTCACCGAGCAGGGCGAGGTCATCTTCGCCCGCTACGGCCACCGGGAGATCGCCAAGCGGCACGTCGAGCAGGTGACCAGCGCGGTGCTGCTCGCCTCCACCGGCGCCGTCCAGGACCGCGCCCGCGACGCCGCCGCCCGTTTCCGCCCCCTCGCCGACAAGATCAGCGAGGCGGCCAGGGCGGCGTTCCGCTCCCTCATCGAGACCGAGGACTTCGCCGTCTGGTTCTCCCGGGTCAGCCCGCTGGAGGAGATCTCCGAGCTGCGCATCGGCTCCCGCCCGGCCCGCCGCAGGGCCGCCCGCGGCCTGGAGGACCTGCGCGCCATCCCGTGGGTGTTCGCCTGGACGCAGACCCGGGTGAACCTGCCCGGCTGGTACGGGCTCGGCAGCGGTCTCGCCGCCGTCTCCGACGACGGCCGCGACCTGTCCGAGCTGCGCGAGGCGTACGAGTCGTGGCCGCTGTTCAACACTCTGCTGGACAACGCGGAGATGAGCCTGGCCAAGTCCGACCGCGCCATCGCGGAGCGCTACCTGGCGCTCGGCGGCCGTCCCGAGCTGACCGAGACCGTCCTGGCCGAGTACGACCGCACCCGCAGGCTCGTGCTCGCGGTGACCGGCCACGAGCGCCTCCTGGAGAACCGCAGGGTCCTCTCCCGGGCGGTCGAGCTGCGCAACCCGTACGTGGACGCCCTCTCCCACCTGCAGTTGCGCGCCCTCGGGGCGCTCCGCGCGGGCGTGGAGAACGAGGAGGAGCGCGCCCGCCTGGAGGAGCTTCTCCTGCTGTCCGTCAACGGCGTGGCCGCGGGCCTGCAGAACACCGGCTGACGGGCCGTCCCCGGGTCGGCCCGCGTCCCGGATTCAGCTCGGCCAGACCGGGTCGCGCTTCTCGTTGAAGGCGGCGATGCCTTCGCGGCGGTCCGGGGAGAACGCGGCGGTGCGCCAGGCGTTCTCCTCCAGGTCGAGCCCGGCCTCCAGGCTGACGCCGGCCCCCTGGCGCAGGGCGCGTTTCGCGGCGCGGACGGCCACCGGGGAGTTCTTCGCGATCGTCGCGGCGAGGGCGAGGGCCTCCTCGCGCGCGGTGCCGGCCGGCACCTTGCGGTCGGCGAGCCCGTAGTCGAGGGCCTCGTCGACGCTCACCCGCCGGCCGGTGAAGATCAGCTCGGCGGCCCTGGCCGGGCCGAGGCGGCGCAGGGCGAGCTGGGTTCCGCCGCCGCCGGGCACGAGACCGACCCGCACCTCGGGCAGGCCGAACACGGCCGTCTCGTCCGCGATGATCAGGTCGGCGGACAGGGCGAACTCGCAGCCGCCGCCGAGCGCGTAGCCGTGGACGGCGGCGACGACCGGCTGGGGGAGGTTCAGGATCCCGCCGAACGCCGCGCGGAAGACCGGGCGTTGCGCGAGGAACTCCTCGTCGGTCATCGTGTTGCGCTCCTTGAGGTCGGCGCCGACGCAGAACGCCTTCTCCCCGGCCGCGCTCAGCACCACCGCGCGGGCCGACGCGTCCGCGGCGACCTCGGCGCACACGTCCGCCAGCCGCCGGGCCATCGCCGTCGACAGGGCGTTGAGCGCCTCGGGCCGGTTCAGCACGATCTCCGCGACGTGCCCGTCGCGCCGCAATTCCACACCGTCCATGGGACGGCACCCTACGATCCCGCCGCGTGTCCCCGGGTGGCCGCCCCCGTGATCGGGAAGGGGGTGGGGTTGGATGTGACATGTGAGTGAGTCGCCATACAGAGATCTCGAACGGCCGCCGCTGCACGAGGACGCCCTGCGCCGGGCCCTCGTCCAGGAGGGCACGCTGTGGCGGGAGATCCGCGTCGTGGACGAGACCGGCTCCACCAACGCCGACCTCGCCGAGCGGGCCGCCGACGGCGCGCCGGAGGGCACCGTGCTCGTCACGGAGATGCAGACGGCGGGCCGGGGGCGGCAGGGACGCACCTGGACCGCGCCGCCGCGCTCGGGCCTGATGTTCTCGATGCTGCTGCGGCCGCGGGTGCCGGTGCCGGTCCTCGGATGGGCGCCGCTGCTGACCGGCGTCGCGGTCGCCACCGCCGTCCGGCGCATGACGGCCTGGGCGGAGAAGGGGGAGCGTTTCCTCAGCGGCGGCGACGTCGCCGTGGACGCGCGGCTCAAATGGCCGAACGACGTGGTGGTCGGGGATCGCAAGCTCGCCGGGATCCTCGCCGAGAAGGTCGAGGGCGGGCTCGTCGTCGGCGTGGGCCTGAACGTGGGGCTCCGGGAGTCGGAGCTGCCGGTGCCGACCGCGACGTCCCTCGCGATCGAGGGGGCGCCGCTGAGCGACCGGGCGCCGCTGTTGCGCGCGATCCTGCGGGAGTTCGCGACCTGGTACCGGGAGTGGACGGCCCTCGACGGCGACCCGGAGCGCAGCGGGCTCCGCACCGCCTACAAGGAACTGTGCACCACCCTCGGTCGTCGGGTGCGGGTGGAGCTGCCCGGCACCGATCCGCTGACCGGGACCGCGCGGGACGTGGACGGGGCGGGCCGCCTGGTGGTCGCCGGCGCGGGCGGGGAGAGCGCCGTCAGCGCGGGCGACGTGGTGCACGTCCGATGAGCTCCGGTGAACTCCGACGAACAGGGAAGTCGATCCCCGGTCCCCAGGGTGATAGTGATGCTGATCTGCGACGATATGTCCCGGTACCGATCCACGACGCCGATGTCCCGGTCCGCGCCAGGGCCGGACCGGGGGGCGGATTGAGGGGCGGATGATGGCGGCCGGATTGCCGGATCCTAAGGAGATCGAGGAGCTCCTTCTCGGCGGGGAGCTGCGCTACACCCGTGTCGACGCCGTCCGGCTGTCGGGGGTGACGCGGGAGTTCTCCGGCAAGGTCTGGCGGGCGTTCGGCTACCCGTCGATGCCGGACGACGCCGTCGCCTACACCGAGGGCGACGTCGCGGCCCTGGAGCAGCTCGGCCGGCTCGTCGAGGACGGCGTCCTGGACGAGGACGGCGTGATCCGGCTGGTCAGGGCGTTCGGGCAGACCATGAGCCGGCTCGCCGAGTGGCAGATCAGCCTGCTGCGCAACATGCTGGGCCAGGACGTGAGCGAGGACGAGGCGGTCGAGACGATCGTCGACATCGCCGAGAAGCACATCGGGGAGTTCGAACCGCTCGTCGTGCACGCCTGGCGGCGCCAGCTCGCGGCAGCGGGGACGCGGGCGCTCGGCACGGCCGCGACCCGGGAGAACGGCGACCCGGCGGGACGGCCGATGACCACCGTCGGGTTCGCGGACATGGTGTCGTTCACGCAGGTCAGCCGTGAACTGGAGGAGATCGAGCTGGCCCGGGTCGTCGAGTGGTTCGAGGAGACCGCCTCCGACATCGTCGCCTCCCTCGGGGGACGGCTGGTGAAGACCCTCGGCGACGAGGTGCTGTTCAGCGCGGAGTCGCCGGAGATCGGCGCGGAGATCGCGCTGACGGTGGCGGCGACGATCCAGGACGAGACCGAGGTGCCCGACGTGCGGGTCGGTGCCGCGCACGGGCCGGTGCTGCCGCTGATGGGGGACGTGTTCGGCACGACCGTCAACCTGGCGGCGCGGCTGACGTCCCTGGCCCGGCCGGGGTCCGTCGTGATCGACGAGCAGCTCGCGGCGCGGCTGGAGAACCGGCCGGAGTACGAGGTGACGCGGATCGTGCGCCGCCCGGTCCGGGGCCTCGGCATCATCCAGCCGTACGTGCTGCGCCGCAGCGCGCCGCCGAAGCCCGCGGATCCCTGAGGTGCCCGGCCCGCCCGACGCGCGCCCGGCGGGCTCGTCGCGCCCGGCGGGCCCGGACCGGGCCGCCGGCGCAGGCTCAGACCGGCTTGAGGCCGTCCTCGCCCGGAGATCCGCTGATCCGCTGCTTGTAATTCTGTTCGCCGAGCTCCCGGACGAGGTCCAGCTCGGTCTCCAGGTAGTCGATGTGCTCTTCCTCGTCGGCGAGGATGTCCTCGAAGATCCGGGCGGAGGTGACGTCCCCGCGCGAGCGCATCAGCTCGATGCCGGGACGCAGCCGCGCGACCGCCTCGCGCTCGATGGCGAGGTCCGCCTCGAGCTGCTCGACGATGGTCTGCCCGATCCGCAGGGTGCCGATCTTCTGGTAGTTCGGCAGTCCCTCCAGGAACAGGATCCTGTCGGTGAGCCGCTCGGCGTGCCGCATCTCCTCGAACGACTCGTCGCGGGTGTGCTTGGCGATGCGGTGGAAGCCCCAGTTCTCCTGCATCTTGGAGTGCAGGAAGTACTGGTTGATCGCCGTGAGTTCCGCGGTGAGCTGCTCGTTGAGCAGCGCGATGATGTCCTTGTCGCCTTCCATGGCCCCATGCTTGCACGCACCGCCGGTTTCTGGACAGCACTAACCCCCGCGATGGCCTCGTCCCGCCCGGCGGGCGGGTGCCATGCGGGTGTCCGGAACGACGGTTCAGGCGGCGGTCTGCGGGGCGATCCCCCCTTCCGCGGACTCGGGGTCGTGCATGGGGGTGCCCGGCCTCACGGGCGCGGACGGAGCCTCGGGTGCGACCTCGAACGCAACCTCGGTCGCGGCCTCGGACACAGCCTCGGACGGAGGCTCGGACGCCTCGGGCACGGGGGTCAGCGCGGCCGGTCCGCCGGTCACGGCGTCGGCGAGCTCGCCGGCCGTGCGGTACCGGCTGACCATGGTGTGGATGCGCTTGGTGCACATCCCGCAGTTCGGCTTGAAGCCGCAGGCCGCCTTGACCTCCTTCGCGGTCCGGCAACCGTCGGCCATGCACCTGTAGACGTCGTCCTCCGTGACGACGTTGCAGATGCAGACGTACATCGGCTGTCAGCCCTCCGTGCGGCGTGCGGGACTCCGGCGCCCGACCGTGGCAACTTAGGTCACCCTCAATAAGGTAAGGCTCCCCTAAGGTAGCCCAGGGGTGTCCGGTCTGGCCAGGCCGCCCCGTTCCGTCCCCGTGTGATCTGAACCTCAGGGGGAAAGGCCCCTGCGGTGCGCCGCCGCGTCCGGGACGGCGGCGCCGTGACGTGGGAAGGGCCGGGGCAGTGACGCAGATCTGGCCGGGGGCCGCCTATCCGCTCGGCGCGCGCTTCGACGGCGCGGGCACGAACTTCGCCCTCTTCTCCGAGGCGGCCGAGCGGGTCGAGCTGTGCCTGTTCGACGGCCCGGCGGGCGACGGCGAGGAGATCCGGCTGCCGCTGCCGGAGGTCGACGCCTTCGTGTGGCACGGGTACCTGCCGGGCGTGATGCCGGGACGCCGGTACGGCTACCGGGTCCACGGGCCCTACGACCCGCGCCGGGGCGTGCGCTGCAACCCGGCGAAGATGCTCCTCGACCCGTACGCGCCGGCCATCGAGGGCGCGGTCGACTGGGACCCGTCCTGCTTCGGCTACACCTTCGGGGACCCGTGGTCGAGGAACGACGACGACTCCGCCCCGCACACCATGCGGTCGGTGGTCGTCAACCCGTTCTTCGACTGGGGGGACGACCGCCCGCCGCGCACCCCCTACCACGAGACGGTCATCTACGAGGCGCACGTCAAGGGGCTCACGGCCCGGCACCCGGGCGTCCCGCCGGAGCTGCGCGGCACCTACGCGGGCCTCGCCCACCCGGCGATCATCGACCATCTCACGTCGATCGGGGTGACGGCGGTGGAGCTAATGCCCGTCCACCAGTTCGTCCACGACGACGCGCTGACGAGACGGGGCCTGCGCAACTACTGGGGCTACAACACCATCGGCTTCTTCGCCCCTCACAACGAGTACTCCTCGTCGGGGCAGCGGGGCGAGCAGGTCCTGGAGTTCAAGGCGATGGTGAAGGCGCTGCACCAGGCGGGCATCGAGGTCATCTTGGACGTCGTCTACAACCACACGGCCGAGGGCGACCACCTGGGGCCGACCCTGTCGTTCCGAGGCATCGACAACGCCTCGTACTACCGGCTCACCGACGAGGACCCCGGCTACTACATGGACACGACGGGCACCGGCAACAGCCTGCTGATGCGCAGCCCCCACGTCCTGCAGCTGATCATGGACTCGCTGCGGTACTGGGTGACCGAGATGCACGTGGACGGGTTCCGCTTCGACCTGGCGGCGACCCTCGCCCGGGAGCTGCACGCCGTCGACCGGCTGTCGGCGTTCTTCGACCTCGTCCAGCAGGACCCGGTCGTCGCGCAGGTGAAGCTGATCGCCGAGCCGTGGGACGTCGGCGAGGGCGGCTACCAGGTCGGCAACTTCCCGCCGCTGTGGACCGAGTGGAACGGCAAGTACCGCGACACCGTCCGGGACTTCTGGCGCGGGGAGCCGGGCGCGCTGCCCGACTTCGCGTCCCGGCTGACGGGCTCGTCCGACCTGTACGCCGACGACGGCCGCCGCCCGATCGCCTCGATCAACTTCGTGACGTGCCACGACGGGTTCACGCTGCACGACCTCGTCTCCTACGACCGCAAGCACAACGAGGCGAACGGGGAGGGCGGCCGGGACGGCACCGACGACGACCGGTCGTGGAACTGCGGTCACGAGGGGCCGGCCGACGACCTGGACGTCGTGGCCCTGCGCGAGCGGCAGAAGCGCAACTTCCTGACCACACTGTTCCTGTCGCAGGGGGTCCCGATGCTGCTGCACGGCGACGAGATCGGCCGGACGCAGAACGGGAACAACAACGCCTACTGCCAGGACAACGAGCTGTCCTGGGTCGACTGGACCGGCCTGCGCGACGGCGGGTCCTCCGGCGGGTTCTCGGCCGAGTTCCCCGACGAACGCGGTCCGCTGCTCGACTTCGTCCGGCGGCTGTCGAAGCTGCGCACGAACCATCCGGTGTTCCGGCGCAGGCGCTTCTTCCTCGGCGACCAGCGCGCCGGGAGCGCGCGCCGGGCTCCGCGGGAGCGCTCCGGCGAGGGCGGCGGGGACGGTGGCGAAGACCTGCCGGACCTCGTCTGGTTCACCCCCGACGGCACGGCCATGGACGACGGGGACTGGACGGCGGGCTTCAGCAGGTCGCTCACCGTGTTCCTCAACGGCGACGCGATCGAGGAGCCCGACCCGCGGGGCCGGCAGGTCAGGGACGACTCGTTCCTCCTTCTGGTCAACGCGCACGACGGGGATCTCACTTTCACGCTTCCGCCCGCCGCATTCGGGCACATGTGGATGAAAGTGCTCGACACCGCGGACCCGTTGCTCGCCGAGGAGGAGTCGCCCGTCGTGAAGGCCCGCGAGGACGTCCAGGCCGGTGCGCGCTCGATCCAGGTCCTGCGCCGTGTCTGAGTCCGCGCCCGGACCCGCCCGCGCGCCGGCGTCCGCGCCGGTGCCGGCGCCTCCGTCCGGCCGCGTGTCCGCGGCCGAGCACGTGTCCGAAGCGGCCGAGCACGTGTCCGAAGCAGCCTCCGACCCAGATCCCGCCCCCGAGGAACCGCTCCCCGACGACCCCCCGGATGAGGAGACCGTGTCAGAGGACCACCTGGCCGAAGAGAGCCTGTCCGACCAGCCCCCCGCCCCTGGAGCGGACCGCTCCGCACCGCCGTCCGGCACATACCGGATCCAGCTCCACGGACCGCCCGGAAACCGCACCGGCTTCGCCGAGGCCGCCGCGCTGGCCCCCTACCTGGCGTCCCTCGGCGTGTCCCACGTCTACCTGTCCCCGATCCTCCAGGCCGCCCCCGGGTCGACGCACGGCTACGACGTGGTCGACCACTCCCGCCTGTCGGACGAGCTGGGCGGCGCCGAGGCGTTCGGGGCCATGGCCGCCCGGTTCCGCGCCCACGGGCTGAAGCTGCTGGTGGACGTCGTCCCCAACCACATGGCGGTCCCGGAGCCGGAGCATCGGGCCCTGAACCCGCCGCTCGCCTCCGTCCTGGCGCAGGGACAGGACTCGCCGCACGCGTCCTGGTTCGACGTCGACTGGGACGCGGGCGGCGGACGGCTCGTCCCGCCCGGCGAGGGCGAGCCCAACTACCGCCGCTTCTTCGACATCTCCGGCCTGATCGGGCTGCGGCAGGAGGATCCCGAGGTCTTCGAACGCACGCATGCGCTGCTGCTCGGCCTCGTCGCGCACGGACACATCGACGGGCTCCGGATCGACCACCCCGACGGGCTCGCCGACCCGCGCGGCTACCTGCGGCGGCTGGTCGAGGCGGCCCCGGACGCCTGGCTGCTCGTCGAGAAGGTCACCGTGGGGGACGAGCGGCTGCCGCCCGACTGGCCCTGCGCGGGCACGACCGGCTACGACGCGCTCGGCATGGTCGGCGGCCTGTTCACCGACCCGGCCGGGGAGAAGCCGCTCACCGACCTGTACGTGTCGATCACGGGCGGCCCCCGCGAGTTCGCCGAGGTGGAGCACGACGCCCGGCGGCACGCCGCCGCCCACGGCCTGAAACCCGAGATGGACCGGCTCGTGCGCGTCCTCAGGCGGGTCGTGGGCGGGGAGCACCCCGGCATGGAACGGGCCCTGGCCGAGCTGCTCGTCGCCATGCCGGTCTACCGCGCCTACGTCGTGCCGGGGGAGGACGCGCCTCAGCAGGCCGTGGACGTCCTGGACGAGGCCGCCCGCCGCGCACGGGCGCACCTGCCCCCGGAGCTGCACCCCGACCTGGAGGCGGTCGTCGACCTGGCCCTCGGACGCGGAGACCGCACCGACGCCGAGTTCATCGTCCGGTTCCAGCAGACGTCGGCTCCGCTGGCGGCCAAGGGCGTCGAGGACACCGCGTTCTACCGATGGAACCGCATGGCCGCGCTGAACGAGGTGGGCGGCGACCCGGCGCGCTTCGCGGTGAGCCCGGACGACTTCCACGCGTACTGCAGCAGGATCGCCCGTGAGCGGCCGTCCACGATGACGACGCTCTCCACCCACGACACCAAGCGGCAGGAGGACGTCCGCGCCCGCCTGGCCGTGCTGTCGGAGCTGCCGGCCGAGTGGGCGGAGGCGGTGGAACGCTGGCGGAGCCGGGGTGAGCCGCCGCTCGAACCGGACCTCGACTACCTGCTCTGGCAGACGCTCGTCGGCGCCTGGCCGATCACGGCCGGCCGCCTGGAGGACTTCCTCACCAAGGCGATGCGCGAGGCCAAGACCCGCTCCTCCTGGGACGAGCCGGACCCCGCCTACGAGGAGGCGGTCCTCGCGTACGCGCGCGGCGTCCTGGCGGACCCGGAGCTCGTCACCGACCTGACCTCGTTCGTGGCCGAGATCGCCCCCTACGCCCGGGTGAACGTCCTCGGGCAGAAGCTCGTCCAGCTCGCCATGCCGGGCGTCCCGGACGTCTACCAGGGCTGCGAGATGACCGGCCTCGCGCTCGTCGACCCCGACAACCGGCGGCCGGTCGACCACGGGCGGCGCCGCGAACGCCTCACGCGCCTGGACACCGGCCGGGCGCCGAAGGACCTGGACGACGAGAAGCTGCTGGTCACCGCACGGACGCTGCGGCTGCGGCGGGCCCACCCCGAGTGGTTCGGGCCGGGCGCGCGGTACGAGCCGGTCATGGCCCGCGGACCCGCGGCGGAGCACGTCGTCGGGTTCGCCCGGGGAGAGGCGGTCGCGCTGGCCACCCGGCTGCCCGTGGGCCTCGAACGCCGCGGCGGGTGGAGCGGGACCAGGGTGGACGTCGTCCGGCAGGGCTGGCGGGACGTCCTGACCGGCTGCACGCACATGGGCCCGATCCTGGACGCGGACCGCCTCTTCGAGCACCTGCCCGTGGCGCTGCTCGTCCCCCGGGTGATCGACCGGTGAGGAGGGCCCGGTGAGCGCCCGGTTCGAGGTGTGGGCGCCGTCCGCCCGCCGCGTGGACGTCGTGACCGGCGGCGGGCGGCATCCGATGACGCCGCTCGCGGGACGTCCGGGCTGGTGGGGCGCCTCCCTGGCGGGGGCGGGACACGGCACCGACTACGCCTTCGCCCTGGACGGCGCGCGGGAGGCGCTGCCCGACCCGCGGTCGCCGTGGCAGCCGAACGGCGTCCACGGGCCGAGCCGCGTCTACGACCACGACCGGTTCGCGTGGACGGACCAGCGCTGGCACGGACGTCCCCTACCCGGAAGCGTCCTGTACGAGCTGCACGTGGGCACGTTCACCCCGGAGGGGACGTTCGACGCGGCGGCCGAGCGGCTCGGCCACCTGGCGGCGCTCGGGATCGACGCGGTGGAGCTCCTGCCCGTCGCGTCGTTCCCGGGCCGCCACGGGTGGGGCTACGACGGCGTCCACCTGTGGGCGCCCCACGAGCCGTACGGCGGGCCGGACGGGCTGAAACGGTTCGTGGACGCCGCCCATGCGCGCGGTCTGGCCGTCGTCCTGGACGTCGTCTACAACCACCTCGGGCCGGACGGGAACCGCCTCGCCGACTACGGGCCGTACTTCACCGAAGCCCACACCACGCCCTGGGGCGCGGCCGTGAACTTCGATCAGGAGGGCTCGGACGAGGTCCGCGCGTTCGTTGTGGAGAACGCGTTGATGTGGCTGCGGGACTACCACATCGACGGTCTCCGCCTGGACGCCGTCCATGCCATCACCGACCACAGCGCGATGCACATCCTGGAAGAGCTGGCGCGGGCCGTGGAGGGCCTGTCGGCGCATCTGGGGCGGCACCTGTTCCTCATCGCCGAGTCCGACCTGAACGATCCGCGCCTGGTCACCCCCAGGGAGGCGGGCGGCTACGGGCTCGACGCCCAGTGGAACGACGACTTCCACCACGCCCTGCACGCGGCGCTCACCGGTGAACGTCAGGGCTACTACTGCGACTTCGGTTCCCTGGAGACGCTGAAGAAGGCCCTGACGAAGGTCTTCGTCCATGACGGGACCTACTCCACCTACCGGGGGCGGCGCCACGGCCGGCAGGTCGACGTCCAGCAGACCCCTGCGCACCGGTTCATCGGCTTTCTGCAGAACCACGACCAGATCGGCAACCGCGCCGCCGGCGACCGGGTCGGCGGCACCACGGCCTCCCCGGGGATCTCCCCGGCCATGCTCAAGGTCGGCGCGGCGATCCTCCTGCTCGCGCCGTTCACGCCCATGCTCTTCATGGGCGAGGAGTGGGGCGCCTCCACCCCGTGGTGCTACTTCACCGACCATCGGGACCCGGACCTCGCGCGCGCGGTCGGCGAGGGGCGGCGCCGCGAGTTCGCGCGGCACGGGTGGCGCGGCGCGGTCCCCGATCCACAGGCTGTGGAAACCTTCCGCGCGTCCGTGCTCGACTGGTCCGAGCCCGACCGGCCCGGCCACCGCGACCTGCTCGAATGGCACCGCGCCCTGATCGCGCTGCGCCGGTCGCGGCCCGAGCCGACCGACCCGCGCCTGACCGCGACGACCGTCGAGTGCGACGACGGCGCCGCGCGCTGGCTCGTGATGCGGCGCGGCGGGCTGTGCGTGGCGGCGAACTTCGGCGACCTCCCCGTGGTGCTGCCGGTTCCGGCGTCCGGGACGGCGCCCCCGCGGCTGCTGCTCGCCTCGAACCCCGACGTCCGCCTGGTTCCCGGAATCCCGGACGCCTCGATGTCCGCCGAGGCGTCCGGGGCGTCCGTGGAACTGCCCGGGGCGTCGGTCGCCGTGGCCGGGTGACCGCGCCCATGACCAATGCCCGTCCCTGCCGCTGGGCGAGATGAGAAACGCGTCTGGTTTACACCCGGTAAGCCGTATTTGTGGATGTACTATGAGTGGCAAACCGCAGGTCAAGAGCTCGGCGCACGCCGGGCAATGTTCAAGAATGGTCTTACGATCGACCTATGACCTCAGTACTGCTCGCCGAGGACGACACGTCCATCTCCGAGCCTCTCGCCCGCGCGCTGCGGCGCGAGGGGTACAACGTCGAAGTCAGTCCGGACGGCCCACAGGCCCTGGAGCGGGCACTCGGCGGCGGCGTGGACCTCATCGTCCTGGACCTCGGCCTTCCGGAACTGGACGGCCTGGAGGTGGCCCGCAGGGTGCGGGCCGAGGGGCACGGCGTTCCCATCCTGATCCTGACCGCCCGGGCCGACGAGGTCGACACCGTCGTCGGGCTCGACGCGGGCGCCGACGACTACGTGACCAAACCGTTCCGGCTGGCCGAGCTGCTCGCCCGGGTGCGGGCCCTGCTGCGCCGGGGCAGCACGGAGACCCCGATCGTCCAGGGGGTGCGGATCGACGCCGAGTCGCGTCGTGCCTGGATGGGCGACCATGAGCTCCAGCTGACCACCAAGGAGTTCGACCTGCTGCGCGTCCTCGTCCGGGACGCCGGCAAGGTCGTGACCCGCGAACAGATCATGCGCGAGGTGTGGGACACCAACTGGTGGGGTTCCACCAAGACCCTCGACATGCACATTTCCTGGCTGCGCCGCAAGCTCGGCGACGATGCCGCGAACCCCCGCTACATCACGACCGTGCGGGGCGTCGGCTTCCGGTTCGAACGCGGCGACTAGCTCCGCCGCCACGGCCGGGCGCGACCACCCGGGGCCTTCCCGAGGGGCCCCGGGCGCGGTGCCGCACGGTCCGTGGCCCCACCCTCGAAGGAGCCCTGATGAGGCGCCGACTCCTCCTGTCGACGCTCGCGGTGGCGGTGGTCGCGATCCTGATGCTCGGCATACCCCTCGCCTACACCGCGCACAGACTCGTCCACGAGGAGGCTTCGCGATCCCTGGAACGCGAGGCGTCCGCCATCGCCGTCGGCGTCGGCTCCAGCCTGGAGGCGGGCTGGCCCGTCAACGGGCCGCTGATCGCGCGGGAGTATCCCGGACGGCGCGTCACGGTCACCATGCCGGACGGCGCCACGCTCACCGCCGGCCGTGAACGGCATGGTTCCGCACTCACCGCCACCGCGACCCACGGCAGGGTCCGCGTGCGGGTCTCGCGGCCGGAGGCGGAGGTCCACGCCGGCGCGCTGCGGCTGATCCTGTTCATCGGCAGCCTCGCCCTGCTCGGCGTCGCCGTCACCGTCGGGCTGGCGATGGTCCAGGCCCGCAAGCTGACGCTGCCGCTGGTGGACCTCGCCGAGACCGCCGACCGGCTCGGCAGCGGCAACGCACGTCCGCGCCGCCGCCGCTACGGCATCCCCGAGGTCGACCGGGTCGCCGAGGTGCTGGACCGCAGCGCCGTGCGGATCGCCGACCTGCTCGCCAACAGCCGCGAGTTCGCCTGCGAGGCCAGCCACCAGCTCCGCACGCCGCTGACCGCGCTGTCCATGCGGCTGGAGGAGATGATCGAGGCGGCCGACTACCCGGACGTGGTCCGGGAGGAGGGTGCGGCGGCCGTCGCCCAGACCGAACGGCTCGTCGCGGTCGTGGAGCAGCTGCTGTCGCGCGCCCGGCACGACCGGACGGGCGCGGCGGTACCCGCGTCCGTCGACGAGATCATCGCGCAGCAGGTCGAGGAGTGGCGGCCCATCTTCCGCCGGGCGGGCCGGGACGTGCGGGTCGTCGGGGAGCAGGGCCTGGTCGGCATGGCCAACCCCGAGGGCCTCTCACAGATCATCGCGACGCTGCTCGACAACTCCCTGATGCACGGCGGGGGCACCGTGACCATCCGCACGCGGCCGGGCGTGAGCTCGGTGGTGATCGAGGTCGGCGACGAGGGCGAGGGAATCGCCCCGGAGCTGGAGCCGCGGATCTTCGAACGGAGCATCAGCGGGGGGCGCGGCACCGGGCTCGGGCTGTATCTCGCGCGTTCCCTGGCCTCGGTGGACGGCAACCGGCTGGAGCTTCTGCAGGCGCGTCCCGCGGTGTTCGGCATCCACCTCCGCCAGGTCGCCGAGGTCCGTCTCGCGGAGGAACGGGTCGTGATGGGCCCCGCCTGAGCGGGGTCGCCGGTCGTGGGTCCTTGTCGCTGGAATCCAGGTCGCGTCTACTCGGCCGCGGCCGATGCTCGGCGATTCTCGGCGGGGAAGTTCTAGATCTCCGCGTAGTCTTCGGCGGGGGCGTCGACGCGGCGGCCGAGCCGGGGGGTGCGCCGCTGTGGACGGCCGGGCGCCCGGTGCACGCCGGGCCCCTCGCAGACACCGGGCCCCTCGGAGGCGGGCGGCGCCTCCGGCAGCCCGGACGCGGGGTCCACCGGCGGCGCGCTCGCCGGCAGGAACACCCACTTCTTGTACGACCAGAAGCGGAACAGCGACGCCACCGCGGTGCCGATGACCAGCGACACGTTGTAGGCCAGGGGGCCGGGCATCCCCAGGACGTAGTGCGTGAAGCCGATGAACAGCTCGGTGATGACGAGGCCGACGCCGTTCAGCGCGAAGAACAGCACGTACTCGCGGCCGAGGCCCGTGCGGTCGCGGTGCCGGAACGTCCAGTACCGGTTCGCCAGGTACGAGAACGTCGTCGCGACCACCGTGGCGACGCCGTTGGACGTCAGCGGGCCCACGCCGAGCCCCGTGTGCAGCCCGTTGCCGACCAGGACCGTGATGGCGAACGCGAACGCGCCCACGCTGCCGAACTTGGCGAGTTCGCGCACGAGATGCTCGAACCGCCGGTGAAGGTTGGCGACCAGGCTCACGAAGGGGAACCGTCCTTCCGGACTTCGACGCTGCGCCACGGCCGACGGCGCGGCGGCTCCTGCGGAGGCATCACGAGAATAGACGCCCGTTGACCCGGAGTCGTCGGAACACGAACGTTGCAGTTTGTCCGTGCGTTCTTTGCCCAATGTCGGGAGACCCACACATCGTTCGACGCGAAGGACGCGTACTTCGTTCATCGGACGCCCGGTAGCCTTCTGACGTGACACAACCAGCTCAGCGTCGGGGGGCGCCCGTCGTCGGCATGGCGGGCGGCGGGCAGTTGGCGAGAATGACCCAGCAGGCGGCGATCGGACTCGGCGTGTCGCTGCGCGTGCTCGCCGGGGCCTCGGACGAGTCGGCCGCCAAGGCGGTCTCCGACGTCCGGGTGGGCGACGACCGCTCCCTCGACGACCTCTCGGCGTTCGCCAAGGGCTGCGACGTCGTGACGTTCGACCACGAACACGTTCCAGGGCCGCACATCCAGGAGCTTGAGGCGTCGGGAGTGGCGTGCCGTCCCGGGTCGGCCGCCCTCGCCCACGCCCAGGACAAGCTCCTCATGCGCGAGCGTCTCAGCGCGCTGGGCGTCCCGTGCCCGGCCTACGCGCACATCCCGAAGCGGGCGCCGCTGCAGGCCCTGGAGGTCTTCGCCATGGAGCACGGCTGGCCGGTCGTGCTCAAGGCCACGCGCGGAGGCTACGACGGCAAGGGCGTCTGGGTCGTCGACGCGCTGGACCGTGCCACCGCGGAACTCGTCCGGCGGCTTCTGGACGGGGGCGTCGACCTGATGGCCGAGCAGCGCGTCGCCTTCACCCGGGAACTCGCGGCCGTCGTGGCGCGCTCCCCGCACGGGCAGGGCGCGGCGTACCCGGTGGTGGAGACCGTCCAGGAGGGCGGCATCTGCACCGAGGTGATCGCTCCCGCGCCGGACCTGCCGCCGGACGCGGCCGCCGAGGCCCAGCGCCTCGCCCTCACCATCGCCAAGGAGCTCGACGTCGTCGGCGTCCTCGCGGTGGAGCTGTTCGAGACCGGCGAGGGCCTGCTGGTGAACGAGCTGGCCATGCGCCCCCACAACTCGGGGCACTGGACGATCGACGGCGCCCGGACGTCGCAGTTCGAGCAGCACCTCAGGGCCGTCCTCGACCTTCCTCTCGGTTCCACCGAGCCCACCGCCCGGTACACGGTCATGGCCAACGTGCTCGGCGGGGACGACCCGGACGTCTACTCCCGGTACGTCCACGTGATGGCCCGCGATCCCGCCGTCAAGGTGCACATGTACGGCAAGGAGCCGCGGCCGGGTCGCAAGATCGGCCACGTGACCGCGCTCGGCGACGATCTCGCCGACGTCCGCGAACGCGCCCGCCACGCCGCCGACTACCTGCGATGGGGACCCAGGAAGGAGCCAGGATGAGCGAAGGCCACCGGGAGGCGGGGCCGCGGCCGCTGCGGGAGGCGCGCATGACCGCCGACCCGCTCGTCGGCGTGGTGATGGGCAGCGACTCCGACTGGCCGGTGATGAAGGAGGCCGCCGACGCGCTCACCGAGTTCGGCGTGCCCTTCGAGGCCGACGTCGTCTCGGCGCACCGGATGCCGCACGACATGATCCGCTACGGGGAGGAGGCCGAGGCGCGCGGCCTTCGCGTGATCATCGCCGGCGCGGGCGGCGCCGCGCACCTGCCGGGCATGCTGGCGTCGGTGACGCCGCTGCCGGTGGTGGGCGTGCCGGTCCCGCTGAAGCACCTCGACGGGCTGGACTCGCTGCTGTCGATCGTGCAGATGCCCGCCGGCGTCCCGGTCGCGACGGTCGCGGTGGGCGCCGCCCGGAACGCAGGGCTGCTCGCCGTCCGGATCCTGGCCGCCTCCGACGGGGACCTGAGGGCCAAGATGAAGGTCTTCCAGCAGGACCTCTACGGGCGGGCCAAGGCCAAGGGCGCGCGCCTGCGGGCGAGCCTGTGAGCCGTCGTCCGCGCCGCGGCCGGGCGGCGCGGACGGCAGGCCGGGCCGCCCGGCCGCGGGACGGCGGTGCGACTGGTCAGCGGCTGGTCAGCGGCGCAGGGCCCACTCGACGGCGGGACAGCGGTCCATGACGACGTCGAGCCCGGCGTCCCTCGCGCGGCGGGCCGCCGCGACGTCGATCACCTGGAGCGGCAGCCACACCGCCTTCGCGCCCACGGCGATCGCCTCGTCCACCACCCGCCCGGCGTGCTCGGCGCGGCGGTAGACGCCCACGACGTCCACTTCGGAGGCGTTCGGGATCTCCGACAGGGAGGCGTAGCCCTTCTCGCCGAGGACCTCCTGCGCGTCCGGATGGACGGGGATGATCCGTTTTCCGCGTTGCCGCATGAGCCGGGCCTGGTTGTAGACCTCGCGGGCGGGGTTGTCGCGGAGCCCGACGAACGCCCACGTCCGGGACTCGTTGAGCAGCCTGCGGATCACGGCCACGTCGGCGAACTCGTCGGGGGAGGGGCCGGGAGCCTGGGGCGGGACATCTGACGCTGGGACCTCGGACATGGTCATCCCAACGCGGCCCGCCCCCGGTTCCTTCCCGTTCAGGGGCGTCCGAGGGCCCGGTAGTTCCAGCCGGCCGCCCGCCACCGCTCGGGGTCCAGGGCGTTGCGCCCGTCGACGATGTTGCGCTCGGCGACGACCTCCGCGAGCGCGGCCGGCTCCATCTCCCGGAACTCCGCCCACTCGGTGAGCAGCAGCACGACGTGCGCGCCGCGCGCCGCCGACAGCGCCGAGTCGCCGTAGTCCAGGTCCGGATGGGCGCGGCGGGCGTTGTCCATCGCGCGCGGGTCGTACACGGTCACCCGGGCGCCCTGGGCGCGGATGGACGCGGCCACGTCCAGGGCGGGGGAGTCGCGCACGTCGTCGGAGTTCGGTTTGAACGCCGCGCCGAGGACCCCGACCGTCCGGCCGACGAACGAGCCGCCGAGCAGCTCCCGCGCGAGGTCCACCATCCGGATCCGCCGCCGGATGTTGATCTCGTCGACCTCGCGCAGGAACGTCAGCGCCTGGTCGGCGCCGAGCTCCCCGGCACGGGCCATGAACGCCCGGATGTCCTTGGGCAGGCAGCCGCCGCCGAACCCGAGGCCCGGGCCGAGGAACTTGCCGCCGATCCTGTCGTCGTAGGACAGCGCCTCCGAAAGCTTGGTCACGTCGGCGTGCGCCGCCTCGCACACCTCCGCCATCGCGTTGATGAAGGAGATCTTGGTGGCGAGGAACGCGTTCGCCGACACCTTCACCAGCTCGGCGGTCGGGTAGTCGCAGGTGATGAAGGGCGTGCCGTCGGCGATCATCGTCCGGTAGACGTCCCGCAGCACCTTCTCCGCGTGGGCCGCGGCGCCCTGGTCGGCGGGCAGCCCGACCACGATCCGGTCGGGGTGCAGGGTGTCCTCGACGGCGAACCCCTCCCGCAGGAACTCGGGGTTCCAGGCCAGGATCGCGTCCTCGCCCGCGGGGGCCGTCCGCGCCATCGTCTCGGCCAGCCGCGCCGCGGTTCCGACGGGGACGGTGGACTTGCCGACGACGAGGCACGGCCGCTCCAGCAGCGGCGTCAGCGCGCCGATCGCGTCGTCCACGTAGGTGAGGTCGGCCGCGTACTCCCCGGCCTTCTGCGGCGTGCCGACGCACAGGAAGTGCACGTCGCCGAAGTCCGCGGCCTCCTCGTAGGACGAGGTGAACCGCAGCCGGCCGCTCTCCAGGCCCCGCCGCAGCACGGGTTCCAGACCCGGCTCGAAGAAGGGCAGGTCGCCGGCGGCGAGCCGGGCGATCCTTTCCTCGTCCACGTCGAGCCCGAGCACCTCGAACCCGAGATCGGCCATGCAGGCCGCGTGGGTGGCGCCGAGATAGCCCGTTCCGATGACCGTCAGCCGGGTGGGCACGGCCTGCTCCTCTCATGTCGCTGTCGCCGACTAGCGGCCTACTTCCACGGTGCCCTCTTCGGGCGGTGCCGTGCACCGCCCGCGGGCGTACCGGCCGGTGGCCCCGGGCTCTGGACGCTGACCTTCCGCTGCATGCGGTGCACGTGCCCGCATCGTACGGGGGCGCGGGAGCCGATGCGCCGGCGACGTTGATCGTGATCGGGGAGGGAGGCGCGTGCCCGCGCGTCGTCGTCACCGGTTCCGGCGGTGAACACGCCGGGGACGCTCGAGCAGAAGGACTCAAGCGGAAGGACGTCGCGCCGATGGCGCGGGGGAGACGTCGTACGGATCGGCGTCGTACGGATCGGCGTCGTACGGATCAACGAGGCGGGGCAGTCGGAGTACTCCGGAGAGCGGTGGCGGGGCGTCGGCGGGCGTCGACCGGCTCCAGTGAGCGGTGATCGCCCGCCGGCTCCCGAAGCGGCTTCCTCCTCACGGAGAGGAGATCGTGAGCATGATCCTGCCGTCCTCCGTCCGGTGCGGGCGGAACTCGATGCCGTTGTAGCTCGTGACGCCGTGGCGGCTGGTCGCGTCCATGGTGGTGACGGCGTAGGAGTCGCCCGAGCGGATGGTGAAGGTCACCCGGTCGCGGTCGACGTCCACCCTGACCGCCTCGACGCCGTTCTTCTCGTCGAGCGTGATCGTGTCGCCGTCCTCGACCTCGATCTCGCAGTTGGCGTCGCGGCAGTCCTTCGCGTCACCGGCCCTGCCGGTCGTGCCGTCGGACTGCGGCGCCGTCGCGTCGGACGAGCCGGCCTCGGGCGCGAACGGCGAGACCGCGCCGGGCGGCCTGCCCGCCCCGTCGGGCCCGGGGACGGACGAGGCGCCGAACGAGGTGCTCGCGGCGGCGACTCCGGCCGCGACCGCCACCGCCCCGGCCGCGGTGAGAAGGGTGATGTACCGTGTCTGCATCTGTGGGCTCCTCTGCCGAGGTGACTATTCTCAGTCACCTTCGGATACCCACGGTATTGGATCAAGAACGCCGAGTCACGGCACCGCGTCACGTCATGACGACGCGCGATCGTCCACGAGGAGGGTCTGCAGCGCCCGGCCGACCACGCCGCCGGCGTCCGCGAGCGTCGCCTCGCACAGGGCGCTGCCTTCCGGGCTCAGGTCCAGGGACGCGTCCAGGCACAGCCATTCCCCGGCCGGGTCGCGGTGCAGCGCGACCGTGAGGTCCGTGTTGATGATCAGCCATTTCGCGGTGTCGAGCTGGCCGCCGATGCCGGACGCGCTGTCGGCCAGGGTCAGCGCGCGCACGAGCGGCGTGTCCGGCTCGCCGGGGACCAGCGGGATGCGGGAACGCGCCCACGTCGCGCCGGGGCCGGGCTTGTTGAA
>DATCLF010000151.1:0-3090 GCA_036564055.1 Spirillospora sp. | reverse complement strand
TCGTAGTCCATGGACAGCCCGAAGATCAGGGCGAACATGAACAGAGGCACGAACGACATGACCGGGATGGCCTGGTCGAGGCCGAACAGGCCGACGCCCCAGCCCCACTGGAACACCGCGGTCACCACGCCGAACGACGCGCCGATGGACAGCAGGTTCATCAGTGCCGCCTTCACCGGGACGAGGATCGACCGGAACGCGATGATCAGGAGCAGCAGCGCCACGCTCACGACCGCGACGACGACGGTGAGCATGCGGTCCCCGACGGTCTCGGCGATGTCGATGATCGCCGGGTTCTCGCCGCCGAGGTAGATCTCCGTCCCCGGATGCGCGGCCCGGACCTGCGCGAGCTCCACCGTCCGCAGGCGCCGGACGAGGTCGGTGGTGGTCTCCGCGTGCGGCGCGTCCCGCGGAATGACCCGGACGATCGCGGTCGTGCCCGCCACCACGGGATCGTCGGCGGACACGACGCCGGGCACCTCCGACAGCACCCGCTGCAGCTCCTGCCCGAGGAGCACCGCCCGTCTGTCGGGCTTTCCTCCCGCCGCCGGCAGGCCGGGCGTCGCCGGCGCGTCCTTCGGCGACGACGCGTCCTTCGCCGACGGCGACTTGCTCGACGAAGGGCTCGGCGACGGGCTCGGCGCCGGAACGGCGGGCCCCGTCAGACCGGTCAGCCCCTGGAGCCCGTCGACCGTGGGGACCGTCTCCTTGGGCTCCTTGGGTTCCTTGGGTTCCTTGGGTTCGTCCCGCCCGCGTTCCCCGTCCTGCGCCGGCTTCGCGTCGTTCTCGGGCTTCTTCTCGTCCCGCCCGGGTTTCTTGTCGTCGCCGCCGGGGGCCTCGGGGACCTTCGCGACGACCACGAACGGGCTGTAGTGCCCGGCGCCGAACTCTTCGGCGA
Source organism: Spirillospora sp. (assembly GCA_036564055.1). Taxonomy (GTDB): domain Bacteria; phylum Actinomycetota; class Actinomycetes; order Streptosporangiales; family Streptosporangiaceae; genus Spirillospora. The sequence continues at coordinate 2,192 of DATCLF010000151.1, read as the reverse complement.
CGATGTCGTACGCCTGCCGTGAGTCCATCTCGGGCGACGCCATGCTGTCGGCCATCACCCCGAACCTCAGGCTGAGGGTCGGCACCGACAGCGCCAGCAGGACGAGCGTCGCGACGATCGCGTAGGGCCAGGCGTGCCGGTCGACGTGCCGTCCCCACGTCATCCAGCGCCGCGAGCTGCGGTCCGGGCGGACGCGGGGCAGCTTGTAGCGGTCGATGCGGTCCCCGAGCGCCCCGAGCACCGCGGGCAGCAGGGTCAGCGCGGCGACGACCATCACGGCGATGGCGAGCGCGGTCATGATCCCGATCCGCCCGACGAAGGCGATCCCGGACAGGAACAGCCCGCAGATCGCGAACACGACGGTCCCGCCGGCGAAGACGACGGCGTGCCCCGCGTGCGCCATCGCGCGCCCGACCGCCGTCTCGACGTCGTCGCCGTCCGCGATCTGCTGCCGGTAGCGGGTGACGATGAACAGCGCGTAGTCGATGCCCGCGCCGATCCCCAGCATCGCCGCGCACATCGGCGCGGTCGGCGCGATCTCGAACTGCGACGCCAGGAAGTGGATCAGCGAGTACGAGACGGCCAGGGCGCACAGCGACACCAGGATCGGGATGCCCGCCGCGAGATACGACCCGAACGCCAGCAGCAGCACGAGCATGGCGAGGAGGATCCCGGCGCCCTCCTGCGGACCGCTCTTGGGCTGGTTGAGGATCATCGAGACGATCCCGCCGAACTTCACCTCGACCCCGGCCATCCGCGCCGGCTCGACGGCCTTGTTCAGAAGGTCGAGGTCGGCGGTGCTGACGTCGCCCATCGTCCCGGTGAAGTTCAGCCGGACGACGACCGCGTCGTCCGACTTCAGCCCGCCCATCCCCTGCACGTACGGGTTCTCGACGAACGCGACCCGGTCGAGGTCGGAGATGTTGTCGATCGCCTCGCCGATCGCCAGGGCGACCCGCCAGTCGGCGGGGGACGCGTGGGGCGTCTCGTGGAAGACGACGGTCGTCGTCGGCCCCGTCATCGCCGGAAAGTCCTCGGCGAGCGTGTCGATGGCGCGCTGGGTCTCGGTGCCGGGCAGCGAGCTCTGCTGGACGAACACGCCGCCGTGCGTGAGCCCGAGGACGCCGACGCCGAGGATCACGACGACCCACAGCCCGAAGACGACACGCCGCCCGCGCACGCAGAAACGTCCGAGTCGCTCCAGGAACCGTGCGAAGCGTCCGAGCTCATCCGCCCGCCCCGGGCCCCCGCCGCGCGTCCCCGGAGCGCCGGAAGAATCCGGGGAATCCGCCGAGGCCGATGAGTACCGCGCCATGCCCGCAGAAAACACCCAGCGCATGTAGTTTTGCAACTAGTGCAACTTTGCAGTCATGGTAACGTCCGTCACATGGACGCCACGGACGGCGGAGAAGGCACCGGACCGGACCGGGCCCCGGGCGGGGAACCGGCGCTCGACCGGGCCCCGGCGCGGACCGGGCTGCGGGAGCGCAAGAAGCGGCGGACCCGCAAGGCCATCGCGGGCGCGGCGCTGCGGCTGTTCGCCGAGCGCGGCTACGAGGAGACCACGATCGCGGACATCGCCGCCGCGGCCGACGTGTCGCCCCGCACGTTCTTCAGCTACTTCCCGTCCAAGGAGGACGTGGTCTTCGCGGAGATCGACGACCGTCTCGCCGAGGTGTCCGAGCAGCTGCGCCCCACCCCGGGCGAGACGCCCATGGAGACGATCCGGCGCGCCGTCATCGACGTGCTGGAGGCGCTCGTGACCGAGCACGGCGAGTACGGGGCCGTCCAGATCGCCCTGGTCCTCGACCGTCCCGGCCTGCGGGCGCGGGCCCTGCAGCGGATGACCGACGCGCAGGAGCAGATCGAGGCGCTGCTGCGCGACCTGTGCCCCGGCATCTCGGAGGTCGACGCCGTGGCCGCGTCCGGCATGGCGATCGGCGGGATGCAGGCGGTCGTCGCCCACTGCCGCCGGGAGGGGTACGACCCGCTGTCGATGCGCCGAGCCCTCGACCGGGCCGTGGAACTCGTCGAGCACGGCCTGGTCTCGGTCGACGCCCTCTCCCGCCCGTCGCCCTGAGCCCGCGCCGACGGCGCCTCGACGTCGCCGCCGCGGGCGGAGACGGACCGGCTAGTCCTCGATCTTGAGGCGGATGCGGCGGAAGCCGCGGCCCTTGTTCTCGACCTTGGCG
>DATCLF010000150.1:0-5179 GCA_036564055.1 Spirillospora sp. | reverse complement strand
ACCTCCTGGGACTTGGCGACGATCCCCGGTGTGTCACCGATGATGCCCACGTCCAGGGAACCGGCCAGGAGCGCCTGGTTCAGGTCGGGTCCCTTGCCGAAGCCGATCACGCGGATGTCGCGGACGCCCGCGGGTTTCAGCAGCTTCAGCAGCTCGCCCTTCTCGTGCAGGTATCCGATCGGGTTGTAGAGGTGGTTGCGGGGGCTGATGATGCCGATCCGCAGCGTCCTGCCGTCACCTCCCGACGCGCCCTCGGCCGCGCCGCAGCCGGTCGCCAGCAGCAGCGCCGACACGGCGACGAGAACGGCACGGAGTTTCACGATCGTCCTTCCTTCTCAGGTCTGTTGTCAGATGTCCCGCCGGGCCCGTCGTCGGGGCGCGCCGCCGTCGCGGGGATGACGATGGCCTCGGGCGGGAGGATGCTGCGTTCGCCGTCGTAGCCGATGACGCCGTACGACCAGTCGATGCTGGCCACCGGGACCCGACCGTGCCCCCAGCCGAGCTGGCGGCGGTAGCTGCCGAGCAGGCCGGTCTCGACGAGGTGCTCCTCGTCGAGGAGCGGCGAGCCGGCGGGCAGCGGGGTCCGGTCGACGGCGACGAACAGCGCGTCGACCGGGCAGTACGCCTCGCACATGAAGCAGGTCTGGCAGTCGCTCTGCCGGCTGATGACGGGGACGCCGTCCTCGCCCGTGTCGAAGACGTTGGTCGGGCACACCTCGACGCAGCGGTCGCAGGCGATGCAGCGCTCCCGGCTGACGACCTCGATCACGACGCCATCACCGCCACGGGCCGCACCGGTTCCGGCGCCACCCAGATCTCGTCCAGCCCGCCGGTCAGCAGCCGGTGATGCTGGGACGGGTCGATCGACGGGTGGTCCTCCCGCTTGTGCATGCCGCGGGTCTCGGTTCGGACGAGCGCCGAGGAGTACATCCAGCGGGCGAACGCGGTCATCGCCGCCGCCTCCCTCGCCCGCCGCGCCTCGACCCCCGGGGCGGCGAGGGACGCGCGCAGCTCCCTCCACCCGTCGTTGAGGACGTCCAGGGAGGCCGTCATCCGCTTCTCGGTGCGGAACCAGTTCTTCTCGTAGGGGTGCGTCTCGCCCTGCACCAGCTCGATGATCTCCTTGTAGCCGTCGGAGGCGCCGGGCTTGCCGGTGGGACGCAGCCCCGCCTCGCCGGTGGCGTAGACGCGGCGGCGGGTGGCGCGTTCCCCGAGGGCGCGGGCGTGGCGGGCGGCGCCGCGGCCCGCCCACGTCCCCGACGACACCGCCCACGCGGCGTTGTGGGAACCGCCGCCGGTGAACCCGCCGCAGACCAGCTCGCGGGTGGCCGAGTCGCCCGCCGCGTACAGCCCCGGAACGGACGTGGCGCAGTCGTCGCCGACGATCCGGATCCCGCCCGTGCCGCGCACGCTGCCCTCCAGCAGGCACGTGACCGGGAACTTCTGGGTGAAGGGGTCGATGCCGCGGCGGTCGAACGGCAGGAAGAAGTTCGGCTGCGCGTTGCGCATGAACTGCTGCGTCGCCTCGTCCACCCAGTGGAGCTGGCAGAGGACCTTCTCCTTCAGCAGGGCGCGTCCGATGACCGAGCGTCCCCGGGTGCTGCCCGCGCCTTCGAGGACGGTGCCGTCCTCGTGGAAGAAGGTGGCCTGCGACAGGAACCGCCCCTTGGTGACGGACGAGAACTCCGGCGCGATCGAGTAGTGGTTGGAGAACTCCATGCCGGACAGCTCCGCGCCCACCTCGGCGGCGAAGAGCGCTCCGTCGCCGGTGACGACGTTGGTGCCGAGGGCCCGGCTCAGGAAGGCGCAGCCGCCGGCGGCCAGGACGACGGCGCCCGCGCGCACCCGCCAGGTCGTCTCCTCCTGCCGCCGGAGCCCGGCGGCGCCCGCGACCGCCCCGTCCGCGTCGACGAGCAGTTCGAGGGCCGGGCTGTGGTCGAGGATGCGGACCCCGGCGCGCTGTACCCGGATCCGCTGCCGCCGCATGTACTCGGGGCCGTGGACGCCGCGCCGCACGATCCGCCCGTCGGGCGCCGACGGCCACGGGTACCGTCCCTTCTCGCCCAGCTCGATCATGTTCTCGTACGTCTGGTCGAGCACGCGGTGCGCCCAGCGCCGGTCGTGCAGGTACCCGCCGAGCGCCTCGCGGTAGGCGATCGCCTTCTCCCGCGCCTCGGGGTCCGGCGGGACGAACCACACACCGGTCCCGGACGACGCGGTCGGGCCGCTCGTGCCGCAGTAGCCCTTGTCGGCGAGGACGACGCTCGCGCCCTCCTCCGCCGCCTTCAGCGCGGCCCACGTTCCGGCCGGGCCGCCGCCGATCACCAGGACGTCGGCGGTGAGGTCCAGGTCGGCCGCCGGGGCGGTCGCCCGCCGCCCGGCGCGGTATGCGTTCAGGTCGCGGTACGCGTTCAGGTCATGGCTGGTCATTCGTCCTCCCGAGACGAGGTGAGGGACGGGCCGGGCTCCACGCCCAGCCCCCGGAGAAGGTCGTGCCGATGGGCGCGGAACCGGGGATGGTCGATCGATCGGGGACGCGGCACGTCGACGGTGATCTCCTGGACGATCCGGCCGTGGCCGAGCAGCAGCACCCGGTCCGCGAGCCGGAGCGCCTCGTCCACGTCGTGGGTGACCAGGAGCACGGCCGGACGCCGCCGGGCGCACAGCTCCGCCACCAGCGACTGGGCCTTGAGCCGGGTGAGCGCGTCCAGGGCGCCGAACGGCTCGTCGAGCAGCAGCAGCTCCGGGTCCCGGACGAGCGAGCGCGCCAGCGCGACCCGCTGCGCCTCGCCGCCCGACAAGGTGCCCGGCCAGGCGTCGGCGTGGCCGCTCAGCCCGACCTCGGACAGGGCGCGGACGGCGCGTTCGCGTTTCTCCTTCGTCCCGCCGTCGAGCCCGAGCGCCACGTTGCGCCAGACCCGCTCCCAGGGCAGCAGCCGGTGCTCCTGGAAGACGATCGACCGGGACTCGGGCACGGAGATCTCGCCCTCCGCCCCGGCGTCGAGACCGCCGATCGCCTTCAGCAGCGTGCTCTTGCCGCAGCCGGACGGCCCGAGCAGCGCCACGAACTCGCCGGGTGCGATCTCCAGGTCCACGCCGTCCAGGACGGTCCGTCCGCCGAAGGCGCGCCGTACGCCCCGCGCGACCACCCCTGCGGTTCTCACCTGCGTGTTCACGGGTGCGCTCACCTGCCCGCTCATCGGTCGGTGAAGGCGCGCCGCCACCGCAGCGTCCGCCGTTCGAGGAACCGGATCAGGGCGTCGGTGGCCAGCCCGAGGCACGCGTAGACGACGAGCACCACGAAGATCTCGTCGATTCGCATGAACTCGCGGGCGTCGTTGAGCATGAACCCGAGCCCGTGGTAGGTCGCGGTCTGCTCGGCGACCACCAGGGTCAGCCAGGCCGACCCGAGCGCGAGCCGCAGCCCCACGAAGATCTGCGGCAGGGCGCCGGGCAGGACGACCCGGCGGATCAGCTCCCAGCGGCCCGCCCCGCACGACTTGGCGGACTCGAGGTAGCGGGCGTCGACCCCGCGCAGCCCGTGGAAGACGGCGAGGTACAGCGGGAACACCGGCCCGGAGACGATGAGCGCCGTCTTGTAGGTCTCGTCCACCCCGAACCAGATGATGAAGACCGGCGCGAGGGCGAGGTTGGGCAGCAGCCGCACCGCCTGGATGGGCGCGTCGATGAGGTCCTCGACCAGGCGGATCCCGCCCGCGAGCAGGCCGAGCACGAGCCCGGCGGGCAGGGCGATGGCCAGCCCCCGTCCGACGCGTTCCAGCGACGCCAGCATGTTGCTCACCAGCTCGCCCGACGCGGTCAGCGCGACCGCCGCCTCGGCGATCTCCAGCGGCGCCGGGACCATCCGGCCGAGCAGACCGAGCGCGCCCGCGGTCTGCCACCCGGTCAGGATCAGGGCGACGCCGGTCCACCTGCGCAGGCCGAGCAGGCGGCGCCGCAGGGACGCGCCTCGCTCGCGCGTCGCGGGATCTCCGCGTGCGGGCAGGCGCAGGTGTTCGGGGCGGCTGAGGGTGACCGTCATGTTCTCTCCAGGGCGGGCACGGCCGCTGACACGCTGGGCAGGGCCTGGAACGAGGGGGATCGGGGGAAGGCGCGCCCGGGTCGGTGCCGTCGCCGTGGGCACGCGCGGTCGAAAGGGTGGAAAGGGGAACGCGAACGCTCGCCGGCTCCCGGGCCTCAGGACGGCGAGCCGGAGGTCACGAACAGACGGCGCTGCAGATGCGCTTGAAGTCGATGTGACGGCGACCCGTCAGAAGATCACCACTTTCCATACCTAAATAGTAGGCAACAGGACCGACGCGGTCAATGCCCCAAGTGCCCGATTTTCGGCTCGGCCGGTGTGATGATTCTGTGACTTATAACTCATCTGATACACACTGACCGGGGTGGGAGTGTGTATGGTGTCGCCATGGCGAGATTGAACATCACGCTTCCCGACGAGCTGGCCGCGACCCTCCAGGGTCTCGCCGAGGAGAAGAAGATCGCTTCGGTCTCCGGCTTCCTGGCCGAAAGCGCGCGGCTCAAGCTGGCCTTCCTGCGCGATGCCTCCACCATGGACGACCTGTTCGGTCCGCCGAGCCCCGACGAGCAGGCCATGGTCGACCGCCTCGTCGAACGCGGCAACCCGGACCGCCGGGACGTCGCATGATCACCGGTCACGTCTTCGACGCGACCGCCCTCGTTGATCTGGCAACCGGCAAGACCATCTACGTCCGTGCACGGCTGCGCGCCTCGATCGCGCAGCACGCCACCATCGTGATCCCCGCGACGGCCCTCGCCCGTGCGTGGCAGACCGTGCCCGACCACGGCAGGGCCGTCCTCGAACGCCTTCCCGGCATGCAGGTCATCCACGTGGACGACCTCGACGACGTCATCGCCCAGCAGACGGGCCTGCTCGTCACCTCCAACCCCGACCTCGCGATCGACGCGGCTCAGGCCGCCTGGTCCGCCCGGTGGCGCCGCTGGCCCCTCATCACCGCCGAACCCGACCTGTACGCGAGCGTTCCCGGAGTCCGCGTGGAACAGATCCCCTGAACGGCGGCCGGCGGGTTCCGGGCCTCGGTGCGTCCGCCGGTCCGGCTCAGCGCGACGGTTCCAGTTCGAGCCGTTCGCTCGTCGGCTCCGGTGGCGTCGTCGGCGGCGGGCTCGGACGGCCCCG
>DATCLF010000149.1:0-6567 GCA_036564055.1 Spirillospora sp. | reverse complement strand
GGGTGGATGATGCCGGAGGTGTGGACGCCGCGGGGCGCGTCGGGGTGGTGTTCGCTGCGCCACAGGTCGGGGCCGGGGAAGTAGGCGCGGCGGGCGAGGCTGCTGTGGAAGACGAGGTGCGGCAGCATCCCGTCGGCCCACTGGCCGCGGAACAGGGAGAGCAGTTCGGCTTCGGCGCGGTCGCGGCGGTGGCGGGCGAGGCCCATGCTGATGAACGCGGAGTCCCAGCTCCACTGGTGGGGGTACAGGCCGGGGGATGCGGCGGTGGCGGTGCCGGTCCAGTTCGCGTCGAGGACTCGTGCCGCGGCGTTCCAGAGGGCGGTCTCGTCGCCGGTCAGACGGGAGGTCATGTGTGCAGGGCGCCTCCTCGTTCGACAGGGGTCTGTGCTGATTGTGACCCTGGAACGCCGGGCCCGCGAGTCCTGGGAGGCGTCCTTTGCTCCACGGTCGTCATGCGCTCGCCGGCAGGGGCGATTCTATGGGGCGGTCGCGCGGTCCAGCAGCCATGCCGCGATCTCCTCTCCGGCGAGGATGCCCCGTGCTGTGGTGACGGCCGTGCCCGGGGACGTCCACCCGGTGTCGTGGAGTTCCCCGTGGGCGGGGCGGATGGCGTGGTCGGCGGCTTCGAGCAGCTCGATGTCCAGGAGGGAGTCTCCGGCGGCGAGGAGGGCGGCGGCGCCGGTCCGGCGGGCGACCTCGGCCGCCGCGGCGGACTTGGTGAGGCCGGCGGGCAGGCAGTACACCTTGCGGCCCTGCAGTGACGTCCGCCAGCCGCGTTCGGCGCACCAGCCGGTGAGATCCTCGACCCACGCGGGAGGCAGCGCGGCGCGGTCCACGACCATGTAGGCGAACAGGCCGGACGCGCTGCGCCGGTTGAGGACGAAGTCGCCTCCGACGCGGGCGAGGTGGTCCTCGACGTCGGCGAGGGGCGCGGATCCGTCGCTGATCCGCGCCCGGACGGCGGCGGCCCAGTCGGGGTCGTCCACGCCGTCGACGAGAAGGTGGCCGCCGTTCGCGGTGATGGCGTACTCGGCGGGCTTGTCGAGCAGGTGGACGCGCCGGTACTGCTCGGGGGTGCGGGTCGTCGTGGGGACGAACGTCGTGGCCGCGGCAAGGGATTCCAGGGTGCGTGCTGCGGCCTCGGTGGTGTAGGAGAGCGGCGCCCCCTTGTAGAACTCGACGCACAGCAGCCGCGGCATCGTCTCGTCGGGGCCGTCCAGGGCGAACGCCGCGGCGGAGTAGATGAGGGTGCGGTCGAGGTCGGCGCAGACCAGGACGCTCATCGGGCGGCCCCCTTGCCGAAGCGGGGGTGGATGAAGCCCATGCAGGCGTAGGGGAAGCGGCCCGGCTCGACCTCGATGACGGGGACGCCGCGCTCCTCGGCGAGGAGCCTGATGTGCGTCACCTCGGGTCCCGCGTCGGCACGCACGAGCACCTTCCACGGGACGCGCCGCAGCAGCACCCGGGTGGTCTCCCCGATGCCGGGCTTGACGAGGTTCAGGTCGTCGATGCCTTCGGCGGCGGCGCAGCGGCGGACGGCCTCCCATCCGGACCAGTCGGGGGTGCGGTCGGACGCCATGTGGTCCGGCGCATCCTTGGCGACCCGTTCGGCGACGTCGTCGAACCGGGCGCAGACGGTGTCGAGGAAGAGCGCGGACACGTCGTCGGCGGCGAGGTCGGCGTAGAACTTGGCGCCGTGGAAGTCGCCGGGGCCGATCAGGTCGGCGTTGAGGACGGTCCGGCTCACGAGCCCCGACACGGTCGAGTTGAGGCACGCGGACGGGATCAGGAAGTCGTCGCGCGTCCCGTACAGCGGCGTGCACCGGCCGGGGTCGGCGAGGACCGCGAGGTCGGCCGGGAACGGGTGGGGGGCGAGCGCGGCGGTCAGCTCCCGTGTGATCGCGCCCTTGCCCGTCCAGCCGTCCACGAACATGACCGTCGCGGGGTCGTGGTGCTCGGCGAGGTAGCGCAGGGCCACGGTGTCGATGCCGCGCGCCCGGACGATGCTGATCGCGTAGTGGGGCAGGTCGAGGCCGTGCGCGAACCGCGCCCAGCGGCGCATGAGGATGCCGACGGGCGTTCCCGCGCGGGCCAGCGACACCAGCACGGCGCCGGGGCCGCGCTCGGCGAGGATCATCTCGGTGACGAGCCCGGTCGCGTACGCGATCCGTTCGGCGGACGCCTCCAGCGCCCCGTGGAACAGACGCAGGTATTCCGGGCCGGGCTGGTACTCCACCGGCAGGGACTCGGCGTAGTGGGCTCGTCCCGCCTGGATCGCGGCCTCACGCTGCTCGGTGGGCGCCTCCAGTTTCACGTGGGACAGGTCCTTGAGGAGCCATGCGACGTCCTCCGCCGGGTAGCTGCCGAATTCCGGACCGTAGAGCGGCTTCATGCTCCCCTCCACGCGGGAATCGTCGCGACCAGGACGGGCGCGAGCGCGCGAAGCCGCTCCAGGAGCCCGTCCGCCAGCGCCCGGGTGTCGCCCGCGTCGTCCACGACGAGGACGATGCGGTCGAAGCCGTCCCCGCCCGCGGGCGGGGCGACGTTGTAGGCGTACCGCTCCCCCGGGCCGTCGGCGGGATCGTCGTGGGCCGGGAACGTGAGGCGCGTCCGGATGGCGTATCCGGGGTCGTCCACGGCGAGCACGGGTGAGCGTGTGGTGGTGGAGTACCGGACGTCCGCGTCGGGCATCGTGTCGGCGAGCGCCTCGGCCAGCCTCAGCGGCGCGTACATGAGCTCCTCGAACCCTAGGACGAGAACACGGGCGGGCTTGCCTTCCGTACCGCTTCCCGGGCCGTGCGCCAAGGCGTCCGCCAGGACGTCGGCCATCCGCCCCATGTCCTTCTCCAGCCGTGCCCGGTGGCCGGGAAGGAATCCGTGCCGTCCGCCGTCCGGCAGTCCCGGCGGCCACTCCAGGTCGACCCGCGACACCGGGTGCGCGGGGCCGGCCGTCTCGGCCGGGAGGGACGCGCGGGCGGACAGGCGGGAGACGAGCGCCTCCCCCGACTCCAGGATGTCGTCGGGCAGCTCGATGCGCCCTCCGGCGAGGGACACCGCCTCGATGCGGGCGCCCAGCCGCCCGGCGAGGTCGTCCATCCGGGCCCGGTCGCCGGGTCCGCGCACGTCGACCAGGGCGGCGAGGACGTAGTGGCTCCTCGGGCGGACGGCGTGCAGCGCCGCGATGGTGTTCAGCACGGTGCGGCCCGTGGAGAGTTCGTCGTCCACCAGCACCACGGGGACGTCACGGCCGAGGGCGGCGGGGTCCGCGGGCAGCAGCAGATGGCTCGTCGCGTGGCTGTGCTCCTCCTCGAACCCGCCGTACGGTGCGAAGCCCTTCACAGAACGGCGCGTGGAGTGCAGGTAGTAGGCGTCCGCCAGAGCGTCGGCGACGGAATGCCCCAGAGCCGTCGCCGTCTCCGCATACCCCAGGACGACGGCGTCCACCGGAGCCCGGGGCGCACGCATGAGGTCGCGCAGGCCGGCCGCCTTCCCCGGAACGCCCCGCAGAGCGCCGGTCAGCAGAGACCCGGGCAGGGACGGTTCCTCGCCTCGCAGGCGCGCGCGCACGAGCTCGCCGAGCAGGAGCCCGGACCCGTACACCAGCCGCGGGTCGGTCGGGACGTGCTTGCCCAGCACCGCCGAGACGAGCAGGTGCGCCCGCCGGGGATTGCGCCGCACCGCCAGCCCGACGAGGTCCGCGAGCCCGGCGCCCACGGGCCGCGGGCCGTCCACGAGCCGCACCCCGAGACGGGACGCCACCCAGGTGCCCGGCCAGCCGGGCCGCGCGGCCGTCACGGCGTGCCCGCCGCTTCGAGCAGCTCGACGAACGTGACGTCGCGCGCCGCGACGCCGAACACGCGGGCGCGCAGCATCAGCCGCTCCGCCCACGCCCGGTGGGGTTTCGCCTCGTTCATCTTGTTGGCGTAGGAGCTGGCCATCGCCCCTCCCCCGGTGACGCCGAGGATGTCGGCCGCGTCGCTGTATTCCTCGTGCGTCACCACCGACAGGGCGTGCACGGCCGCCACGTGGCTCGGGTGGATGACGGTCTTGCCGATCAGGCCGTTCGCCTTGTCCAGGTGGACCTCGCGGATCAACCCGTCCAGGTCGGAGGTGATCAGCCGCTGCCGCAGCGGCACCGCCTGCTGCGCCTCGAACGGCGACTGCCGGAGCTGCGGCTTGAACATCCGCTCGCCCGCCGAGAAGTACTCCCACACCGGCCCCGTCACCACGTAGCCGGTGCCGTCGGCGCGGCCGAGGATGTTGACCACGTCGCAGATGACGCTCGCGACGGGCTGGATGTCGTAGATCGTCAGGTCGGGCGGGCGCCGCAGCCCGTACGCGGCGGACAGGTCGGTCGCCCCGATCCGGACGGCCAGGATCCGGTGCCGGTGCTTGGCGAGCAGCCGCGCCACGTCGTGCAGCATCTCGGTCCGCGACTCGGCGTACACCGCCGCCGTGCTCTCGATCACCGGCATGGCGAGCAACGGCAGCCCGGTGCGCACGGCCGCGTCCTCGACCGCGTCCAGGAAGGGCCCGCCGGCGGTCGCCGTGAACTTGGGCAGCACGAACCCGCTGATCAGCGAGGCGGCGCTCCCGAGCCGGTCGACCAGGTCGCCGATCTGCCCGGGGGCGCGCACGCGGATGAACAGCAGCGGCACCTCGTCGCCCCCGCCGCCGGTACTCTCGTGCAGGGCGCGCACCTGCGCGACGAGGTTGGCCTCCGCGGCCTCGACCTCGTCGTCACCGATCGCGTCCTCCAGGCAGAACACCATGCTCTTCACACCGCGACCGGCGAGCCGCACGACGTCCTCGGCGAGGGCCGGCCGGGTGGCGGGGCTGTACAGCGTCGCCCCGAGCGCCACCGCCAGCACGGCCGGGTCGTCGTGCCGGTCGAACGGCCGCGGGTGCCGGTAGAACAGATGCTTGCGACGCGCGGCGTCGATGTGGTCGAAGTGCCGCATGGACGCCTCGTCAACTGCGCCGGGTCATCTGCACCGCCACCGGATCGCCCGGCCGGGTCCCCGGATCACAGATGAGCCGACACGGCCGGCAGCAGGTGCTGGAAGGTCCGGCCCGTGGCCGGCTGGCCGATGGCCGTCATCGACCAGCCGTTCCCGTCCCGCGACACCTTCGCCATGATCTGCGCGGTGTGCGGTCCGGAGCCGCTCAGGTCGTAGCGCGCGATCTCCTCGCCGGTGGTGAGGTCCACCAGCCGGCAGAACGCGTTCTGGATCTGGGAGAAGTCCTGGCCGGTGAAGGAGTTCACGGTGAACACCAGCTGTGTGACGTTGGCCGGGACGCTCTGCAGGTCGACGTTGATGACCTCGTCGTCGCCCTCCCCCTCCCCGGTCAGGTTGTCACCGGTGTGCTGGACGGACCCGTCCTTGCTGCGCAGCTGCCGGAACCACACCTGGTCGACGAGGTTCTTGCTCGCGTCGAACAGCAGGCAGGACGCGTCCAGGTCGATGTTCTGCGGCCTGCTCCTGCCGAACAACCCCTTCTTGGCGACGGCGTCCCAGCCGAGGCCCATCTTGACCCGGGTGAGGGTGCCCCCGCCCGGTTTCGCCAGAGATACCTTCTGGCCCTTCTGCAGCGAGATGGACATCGTGACGCTCCTTCGTGACTCGGTGTCGGTGCTGCGCGCGGTGACAGGTCAGACGTTGCTGGAGTGCAGCTGCCTCTCGCCACCGCCTGACGGCGTCTCGGGCGACTCCCCCTCGCCGCGGTTGCGGATGATCGAGCTGGCCAGCGCGGCGATGATCAGACCGGCGCCGAGCCCACCCGTGATCCACTCGGGGACGTGGTGGCCGATGCTGATCAGCATGCAGGTCGCCAGGGCGCCGATCGCCCAGTGGGCGCCGTGCTCGAGGTAGACGTACTCGTGCAGCGTGCCCTTGCGGACGAGGAACACCGTCAGCGACCGGATGTACATGGCGCCGATGCCGAGGCCGAGCGCGATGATGACCGGGTGGGTGCTGATGGCGAAGGCCCCGATGACGCCGTCGAAGCTGAACGAGGCGTCCAGCACCTCCAGGTACAGGAACAGGAAGAAGCCCGCCTTGCCGGTGACGACCGCGAGCTGGCTCGGGCCCCCGCGCCGCGCCTCCTCCTCGGCGGGTTCGCGGGCGGCCGGTGCGGCGACGGGTTCGCCGGCCCGCTCCTCGTCCTCCTCCTCGTCGTCCTCACCGGCCTCGGAGAACAGCTCGCCGAGTCCGTTCACCAGGATGTAGGTGATCATGCCGAGGACGCCCGCGATCATGACGGTGCCGGGGTCCTCGGCCGACAGCCACGACACCAGCGCGAGCGAGCCGCCGGCGACCACCACGGCGAGCTGGTCGAGCCGGCCGATGCGGGCGAGCGGCTTCTCCAGCCACGGCAGCCACTTGTCGGCGCGTTCCTCGAACACGAAGTTGAGGAACAGCATCATCAGGAACATGCCGCCGAACGCCGCGATCGTCGGGTACGCGTCCTTCATCAGCGCGTGGTAGTGATCGGGGTCGCTCAGCGCAAGGTCGAACGCCTGGTAGGGGCTGAGGTGAGCGGTGATCCCCACGATGAGCAGGGGGA
>DATCLF010000148.1:0-2432 GCA_036564055.1 Spirillospora sp. | reverse complement strand
CCCTCCTGCGCTACGCCGGCGGCCGCGAGCTGACCCTCGGCGACCTCGGCACCCGCGACGGCATGCTCGGCGGCATCAACGCCATCATCGTCGGCAACTACCTGACCACCCTCGGCCGTCCCGCCGAGGAGGACCTGCGTCTCCTCGACGACCTGAAGATGCCCATCAAGGCCCTGAGCCGGACGCTGTAGGCGGCCGGTCCGGCGGGACGAGCCGGGGTCAGCGGCGCAGACGGGTGATGAACTTGTACCGGTCGCCCCGGTACAGCGACTGGGCCCACTCGACGGGCTGGCCGGTGGAGTCGAAGGCGTGCCGGGACAGCAGCAGCATCGGCAGCCCGACGTCCACGCCGAGGAGCTGCGCGTCGTGGGGCGTGGCGAGCACGGTCTCGATCGTCTCCTCGGCCTCGGCCAGGTGGACCTCGTAGGCGGTGGCGAGCGTCTCGTACAGCGACCGATGGCGCGGGAGCTCGCGGCGCAGGCCGGGGAATCGCCGGGCGGGCAGGTGGGAGGTGTCGATCGACATCGGCTCGCCGTCGGCGAGGCGGAGGCGGTGCACGCGCAGGACCCGGCCGCCGGGGCGGATGCCGAGCAGGTTCGCCAGCCGCTCGTCGGCGCTGACGTAGCCGGCCTCAAGGATGCGGGTCTCGGGACGCAGCCCGTGGTGGCGCATGTCCTCGGTGTAGCTGACGAGCTGGAGCTCCTGCGCCACCTTCGGCTTGGCGACGAAGGTCCCCTTGCCCTGGATGCGCTGGAGCCGCCCCTCGACGACGAGCTCGGCGAGGGCCTGGCGGACGGTGGTGCGCGACGTCTCGTACTTCTCGGCCAGGGACCGCTCGGGAGGCAGGGGGCTGCCCGGCGGAAGCGACTGGATCAGCTCCACGAGCAGCTCTTTGAGCTTGTAGTACTTGGGGACGCGGGGCGCCTGGTTCGGGTGCCGTGGACCGATGTCGCCGATCGGGGCCCGATCGAGCCCGTGGTCGTATCCGCCCCCGTGCCGGGGCCCGCCTCTGACCTCGGTCACGGCCTCTCCTCACGTTCAGCATCGGTTTGCCCCGATGTTACGTGTGAAGACTACGGCCAGTGCACGCGGCCACCTCGGCCAGGGCCTCCCCGAGGCGTGTGAGGTCCGCCTCGTCGAGCGTCGCGCGGGCGGTCAGCCGCAGGCACGCGCGCCCCTTGGGAACCGACGGCGGGCGGAAGCATCCGACGCGAAGCCCGTGGTCGGCGCAGATGCCGGCCGCCCGGAGCGCGGCGCGCGGCTCGCCGAGGTACACCGGGACGACGGCCGCGGCGGGCTCGGCGGTCCGCAGGCCGGAACCGGCCGCGAGCGCGGCGACGCGGCGGGCGCGGTCGCGGGCCCGGGCGGGCAGTCCCGGCTCCGCTTCGAGGACGTCGAGCGCGGCCAGCGCGGCGCCGACGGCGGGCGGGTTCAGGCCCGTGTCGAAGATGAACGACCGGCCGGTGTCGACCAGCGTCCCGATCACCTCGGGCGCGCCGAGCACCGCCCCGCCCTGCGAGGCCAGCGACTTCGACAGCGTCACGGTGAGGACGACGTCCGGTTCGCCCGCCAGGCCGGCGGCGTGGGCGGCGCCCCGGCCGCCGTCGCCGACGACGCCGAGCGCGTGCGCCTCGTCCACCACCAGAAGGCCGCCGTGCGCGCGGACCGTACCGTGCAGCTCCGCCAGCGGCGCGAGATCGCCGTCCACGGAGAACACCGCGTCGGTGACGACGACCGCGTCGTCCTCCTCGCGTTCGGCGAGGGCCCGCTCGACGGCGGCGACGTCACGATGCGGGACGATCACGACCCGCGCCCGCGACAGCCGGCACGCGTCCACCAGCGACGCGTGGTTGACCTGGTCGGACACGACGAGCGTGCCGGGCCCGGCGAGGGCGGTCACGGCGCCCAGGTTGGCGAGGAACCCGGAGGAGAACACGAGCCCCGCGGCGCTGCCGGTGAACGCGGCGAGCCGCCGGTCCAGCTCCGCGTGCAGCTCGGTCGTCCCGGTGACGAGGCGCGAGCCGGTGGAGCCGGTGCCGAACGCACGGGCCGCGTCGGCGGCGGCCTCGGCCAGGCGGGGGTCGCCGCTGAGCCCGAGGTAGTCGTTGGACGCGAGGTCCGCCGGGCCGCCCGGACCGGCGGGGCGGGGGCGCAGCGTCCGGGTCAGCCCCGCCTCGGCCCGCCGCGCGGCCGCCTCCCGGAACCGGGCGAGGGGGTCTCGTCCTGCGGTCATGCGGGCATCCTGCCAGGCCCGGGGAACCGGCCGAGCACCGGGACGCATCGGCGATGATGGTCGTGTGCCTACCTTGTCCGATCTCGTCCGCGACCACACCGACCTGACCGAGGCCGACCTGGAGTGGCTGCACGCCCTGGTGTCGGACTGGCAGCTGCTCGCCGACCTGTCCTTCGCCGACCTGCTGCTGTGGGTGCCG
>DATCLF010000147.1:0-9465 GCA_036564055.1 Spirillospora sp. | reverse complement strand
GGTGAGCTCGGCGGCCGCCTCAGCGGCGCGCCGGGCCCGTTCGACGCCCTCCGGGGCGACCGCGACGGTCACCTCCTCGCGGGCGGCGCGCACGACCCCCGCACAGGTGAGGGAGCGTCCGTCGATAACGATTCGGCTGTTCTCCACGCCGCGAGGCTACTTTCCCGGTTTTCCCCATAGGTAGGCTTCGGAATCAATGTTCCGGACAAATTGGGACGCGTCACCGACGGTACCCCTCGGTGACGGTCGGAGAGAAGGCCGGTATCGAGTACAGGCGCGGCACGCGCCCGACGAGGATGTGGACCGTTGATCACCTTTGAGGGCGTCACCAAGCGCTACCCCGGTGGGACCGTGGCCCTGGACGACGTCAGCCTCGAATGCCCCACCGGCCGCATCACCGTGTTCGTCGGAACCTCGGGCGGCGGCAAGACCACCGCGTTGCGCACCATCAACCGGATGGTGGAGCCCACGTCGGGCCGCGTCCTCATCGACGGGCGGGACGTGCGCGAACGCAAGCCCGCGGAGCTGCGGCGCGGCATCGGCTACGTCATCCAGCACGCCGGGCTGTTCCCGCACCGCACCATCGAGGACAACATCGCGACCGTCCCGTTCCTGCTGCGGTGGAACAGGAAGAAGGCGCGGGAACGGGCCCACGAGCTGATGGAACGCGTCGGGCTCGACCCCTCCATGGCGCGGCGCTACCCGTTCCAGCTCTCGGGCGGGCAGCAGCAGCGCGTCGGCGTCGCCCGCGCCCTCGCCGCCGACCCGCCGATCATGCTGATGGACGAGCCGTTCAGCGCCGTCGACCCCGTCGTCCGCGCCGAGCTCCAGGACGAGTTCCTGCGCCTGCAGGAGGAGCTCCACAAGACGATCGTCTTCGTCACCCACGACATCGACGAGGCCATCAAGCTCGGCGACCGCATCGCGGTGTTCCAGACCGGCGGGAAGCTCGTCCAGGTGGACACCCCCGAGACGTTGCTGGCGCGGCCCGCGAACGACTTCGTCGCCGGGTTCATCGGACGCGACCGCGGCATCCGGCGGCTGTCGTTCATCCCGGCCTCGTCCGCGCCGATGAGCGACCGCGACGTCCTGCCCGCCGACACCCCGGTGAAGCAGGCCCGCGGGGCGTCCGGCGGATGGGTCCTGGTGGTGGACGGCGACCGGCGCCCCCTCGGCTGGGCCTGCGTGGACGACCTGCCCGCCTCGGGAACGCTCGCCGACGCGCGGCTCGCACCGGTCGGGCACACCTTCGACGTCGAGCGCGACTCGGTCAGGGCCGCGCTCGACGCCTCGATCCTGTCCCCGTCCGGCCGGGCCGTCGGCGTCGACGCGGAGGGACGGCTCGTGGGGGTCGCCGACCAGCAGGATCTCGGCTCGGTCATCGCCCGGTCCGGGCAACAGCCGGCGCCCGACTCGCCTTCGGGCGCATCCGACGAGCGCGACGGAGAGGGACCAGGGGACGGGGACGAGTCCGTGGCGGCCGGGGACGGTGGCTGATGGAGATCGACTGGGGCTGGATCGCCGACCACGGCGACTCGCTCAGGGAGCACGCCCTCGTCCACCTGCGTCTCGCGCTGCTGCCGGTGCTGTTCGGGCTGCTCATCTCCATCCCGCTCGGCGTGCTGTGCCGCCGCTGGCGCTGGCTCTACCCGCCGTCGCTGACCATCGCGAACGTCCTGTACGCGATCCCGTCGCTGGCCCTGTTCATGATCTTCATCCAGTACACCGGGCTCACCGCGTCGACCGTGATGATCCCGCTGACCCTGTACAGCCTGTCGGTGCTCGTGCCGAACGTGGTGGACGGGCTGGCGTCGGTGTCCGAACCCGTCCGGCAGGCCGCGACCGCCATGGGGTTCGGGCCGCTGCGCCGCCTGCTGCGGGTGGAGCTGCCGATCGCCGTCCCCGTCGTCATCGCCGGGACGCGGGTGGCGGCGGTGTCGTCGATCAGCCTCGTCGCGGTCGGCCAGCTCATCGGGCAGGGCGGGCTCGGCTATGACATCATCCGCGGCTACCAGCTGTCGTTCCCGACGCAGATCATCGCCGCCACCGTCCTGATCGTCGTGCTGGCTCTCGTCACCGACGCGATCCTGGTGACCGTCCAGCGGCTGCTCACCCCGTGGGCGCGGGCGCGGGGGAGGGCTTCATGATCGAGCGAAGCGAGCGCGGGGGGTGTGGGGGGTCGTCCCCCCACGGAGGGTCAGCATGAACGGGCTGCTCAATCAGATCGAGTTGTTCTGGACGTGGCTCACGGCGCCGTCGCAGTGGGAGGGGGAGGACGGCATCCCGCACCGGACGCTGGAGCACCTCTTCTACAGCGGGGTGGCGTTGTCGGCCGCCGCCGTGATCGGCCTCGCCCTCGGCCTGCTCGTCGGGCACACCGGCCGCGGCGGGTTCCTCGTGATCAGCGTCGCCAACGTCGCGCGGGCGATCCCGACCTTCGGGCTGGTGCTGTTCATCGTCGTGATCGACTACAGCATCACGCCGGTGCTGGTCGCGCTGGTCGCGCTGGCGGTCCCGCCGATCCTGGTCAACACCTTCGAGGGGATCCGCGGGGTCGACGCCGACGTCGAGGACGCCGCCCGCGGCATGGGCATGACCGGCTGGGGCGTGCTGTGGCGGGCGGAGCTGCCGATGGCGCTGCCGCTGATCCTGCTGGGGCTGCGCACGTCCGCGATCCAGGTGGTCGCCACCGCGACGATCGCCGCCTACCCCGGGTTCGGCGGCCTCGGCCGCTACATCATCGACGGGCTCGCCCGCAACGACTACCAGCTCGTCGTCGGAGGGACGGTCCTCGTGGTGCTGCTGGCGCTCGTCGTCCAACTGATCTTCACGGTTCTGCGCCGTCTCGTCGTCTCGCCGGGGCTGCTCGGCTCCGCCCGTTCCTCCTGACCGACCGAACAGAGGAAGACCCATGAAGAAACTGATCCGAGGCGCGGTCGTCGGCCTGGTGGCCGCCCTGGCCCTGTCCGCCTGCGGCGGGGGTGACTCCGGTAACGACAACCCCCTCGCCGGCGGCGGGAAAGACGGCACCGTCACCGTCGGGGGCGCGAACTTCCCCGAGAGCAACCTGCTCGCCGAGATCTACGCCCAGGCGCTCGAAGCCAAGGGCGTCAAAGTCACCCGCAAGTTCAACATCGGCGCCCGTGAGGTCTACTACGACCAGGTCGTCAAGGGCGGGATCAGCGTCATGCCCGAATACAACGGCGCGCTGCTGACCACGTCCGTCGACGAGAACAGCAAGGCCGCCACCACCGAGGAGATCAACGCCGAGCTGAAGGCGAAGCTGCCGGCGTCGGTCGAGATCCTCGACTCCGCCGAGGCGGAGGACAAGGACTCGGTCACCGTGAACCAGCAGACGGCGAGCAAGTACAACCTGAAGTCCATCGAGGACCTCAAGGACGTCGCGGACGAGCTCGTCATCGCCGGGCCGTCGGAGTTCGAGACGCGCCAGCAGGGCCTCAAGGGGCTCAAGGAGGTCTACGGCCTCGAGTTCAAGGAGTTCCGGCCGTTCGACGCGGGCGCCCAGTCCACCCTGGTGAAGCTGCTCACCGAGAACAAGATCCAGGCCGCGGACCTGTTCACCACCGACCCCACCATCGAGCAGAACAAGCTCG
Organism: Spirillospora sp.; assembly: GCA_036564055.1. Taxonomy (GTDB): domain Bacteria; phylum Actinomycetota; class Actinomycetes; order Streptosporangiales; family Streptosporangiaceae; genus Spirillospora. The sequence continues at coordinate 5,851 of DATCLF010000147.1, read as the reverse complement.
TCGTCCTCGAAGACCCGAAGAACGTCTTCAGCGCGCAGAACGTGACGCCTCTCGTCCACAAGGAGTCGGTGAACGACACGGCGAGGGCGGCGCTCAACGCCGTCTCCGCGAAGCTCACCACCGAGGATCTCCTCGCCATGATGAAGCGCGTCGTCATCGACAAGGACGACCAGGAGAAGGTCGCCGAGGACTGGCTGAAGAAGTCGGGTCTCGCCTGACGGCCGTCGCCGGAGCCCGCCGTCCCCGGGACGGCGGGCTTCCGCGTGCGGGGCGCGGTGCGGGCCGAAGGCGCGGTCCGCGGGGACGGGCGGTCACCCGAGCCGCAGGTGCGCGATCACGGGGAAGTGGTCGGAGGCGTAGCGATCGCGGACGTGGTAGGTGTCGATCTCGGCCCACGAGGTCGTCACCGGCCCGCGCGTGAGGATCCAGTCGAGCCGCCGGCCGTTCCGCCTCGGGGGATGCCACCGTCCGAGCGTGCCGTAGAGGGGGCCGCGTCTGCGGGCGGTGGCCCAGGTGTCCTGGAAACCGCCCGGTCCGGTGAGGACGGTGTACACCGGCGACGCCTCCGCGGCGGCGTTGAAGTCCCCGGTCAGCACGACGGGCGTCCCGGGCTCGAACCCGCGGACGCGTTCGAGGATCAGCCGGGCGCTCTTGACGCGGGCGGTCGCCGACGAGTTGTCCAGGTGCGTGTTCACCTGGTACAGCTCCGCGCCGGTGCGCCGGTCGCGGAACTTCGCCCACGTGACCATCCGAACGTACCGGTTGCCCCAGGTCATGGAGCCGATGACGTCGGGGGTGTCGGACAGCCAGAAGTGGTCGAAGTCCAGGACCTCGAAGCGCTTGCTGTAGAAGATGGCGACGAGCTGGTCCTTGGTGCCGCCCCGGGTGCCCAGCCCGATCCACCGGTGGTCCGGCAGCAGCTCGGCGAGGTCGCGGACCTGGTGCCAGCGCGCCTCCTGGACGCCGAGCAGGTCGGGGTCGTGACGGCCGAGGAGATGCCGGACGAGCGTGAGCCGGGTGCGCCAGTCCCTCGGCGGCGGGTCGTTCACGCCGCGCACGTTGAAGGTCATGACGCGGACGGTCCCGTCCCCCCGTGCCGGCTCGGCCGCCACGAACCCGGAGACGAGCAGCAACGCCGCGGCCGCCGCCAGCGGCCAGAACCACCGGTGGCGTAGCAGGCGCCTGGGCATCGCACCCCCGTTTCCGGATGCGGGCCGGGGATCGGCCCGACCTCACACCTTCCGAAGATCCACGGCCGAACCCGGCCGATCAAGAGTATCCGCGATACTTCGTGCTTCGGACGAAACGGGACGAACCTCCGGATGTGGGAGGAAACTCGTGGCTCACGTGGGATCGCCGGAGGTCGGCCGCCGCACGGCGGGAAGTCGACGACCAGTACCGCGACCAGTACCGCGACAAAGCTCAGCGACCCCACCGCCAGGACGGGCGGGACCGGGCGTGCATGACACGTCAGGGCCCTTCGTCCACGGGCGCCTTGCCCAGGGTTCGGACGTACTGGCGCTGCTTCTCGTCCTTCACCACGACGCCCAGGCGGGCGAGTTCCTCGCGGAGCATCCGGACGTCGTCGGAGTCCTTGTTCTCCAGGGCCTTCTGCCGCGCCTTGAGGAGGGCGTTCGCGCCGGCGGAGAGGCCGGGGAGATCCGGGACCCAGCGGCGGAAGTCGTCCTTGTACGGGTCGGTGTCCGCCCACCGGTAGCCGTGCTCGGTGAAGACGGCGGCGACGCGGTCGAAGCCGATGCCGCACTCGTACCTGGCGAGTTCACCCCCGTCGGTGCCGAGGACGAGGAGTTCCTTCCCGTCCCGGCAGACGAGGCCGATCTCCTCCCGGGAGAGCCGCTGCCGCCGTCCCTTGCGCGTGAGCACGACGTGCGACTTCTCCAGGCGGACGACGAGCTGCTCGTACTGGCCGATGAGCCCCACCGCCAGACCCGCCACGACGCCGGCGGCCACCACCGCGGCGGTGGGGACCGCGGTGATCAGCCGGGCGGGCCCCTTCATCGGCGCATGGGTCAGGGTCACGAGCCAGTCGGCCACGGCGACGAGGACCCAGCCGAGGCCCGCGCCCGCCGGCGGGGCGACGACGTAGAGGGCCGCTGTGCGCCACACCGGCTCGCGGAGCACGGTGGGCCGGTCGTCCTGCGGGTTCGTGTCGGCTCGCTCGCCCACGCCCGGGTTCCTCCTCGCGGTGCTCGACTGGGGTCACCCCGTACGATCGCGCCCGCGGCGCGCGCCGGCGACGGCCTCACGGCCACTCCCCATCGACCAAGGTCGACATCCGGAACCGTCTTCGGTCGGCCGCCGGACGTCGGGCGACGCGGTACCCGGCGGCCCGGAGCGCCGCGGTGCTCCGCGCCTCGCGGACGACGGGGAACGGGCGTTCTGCGCTGGGCGGAATGGGGCGGACGCGCGCCGGCGCCCGTTTTACGATGCGGGCATGGCCGAGACCGTCCCTCCCCAGCCCTCCGACGAGCTTCCCGAGCCCTCCGCCGAGACGCGGCCCGGGCCCGGCCGGGAACCGCTGTGGCGCGAGGCCCTCGGCGAGTGCCTGCGGCGCCTGCGCACCGAACGCGGCGAGATCCTGGTCGAGACCGCCCGCCGCGCCGGTGTCTCCCCGCAGTACCTCTCCGAGATGGAACGCGGGGTCAAGGAACCGTCGAGCGAGATGATCGCGGCGGTCGCCGGCGCCCTGGGGGTGACGCTCGCCGACCTGACGCTCGCGGTGACCGCGAACCTCATCGGCGCCCCGGTCACCGTCCCGGCGGACCGGGTGAGGGCGGACCGGGTCCCGGCGGGCGGGACGGCCGAGGCCGCGCCCCCGATCGCGGCCCCGACCGCGCCTTCCGCGCCTCCCGCGGCGCCTCGCACCGCGCCCCGCAACTCCTACGGGCCTCCCACCGCGTACGCGCTCGCCGCGTGACTACGCCGGCACGGGCGCGCGTGTTTCGAGGACGTGGTCGATGAGCCCGTACTCCAGCGCCGCCTTCGCGGTGAACACGCGGTCCCGGTCGGTGTCGGCGCGCAGCGTCGCGGTGTCCTGCCCCGTGTGACGGGACAGGATGTCCTCGATGTCCGCGCGGATGCGGACCACCTCGTCGGCCTGCAGGATCAGGTCGGGGATCGCTCCGCGGCCCTGCCCGACGGGCTGGTGCAGGATCACACGGGTGTGGGGCAGCGCGGCGCGCTTGCCGGGCGCGCCCCCCGCCAGCAGCACCGCCCCCACGGCCACCGCCTGCCCCACGCACGTGGTCGCCACCTGGGGGCGGATGTACTGCATGGTGTCGTAGACGGCGAGCATCGCGCTCGGGTCGCCGCCCTCGCAGTTGATGTACAGCTGGATCTCGGCTTCGGGGTCCTGGGCCTCCAGGTGCAGCAGCTGGGCGACGAGGGCGTTCGCGACGCCCGCGTCGACGGGGGTGCCGAGGTAGACGATCCGTTCGGTGAGCAGGTGCGAGTAGACGTCCATGATCCGCTCACCGCGGGGGTGCTGCGCGATCACGTTGGGGATCGTGTACGTGCTCATCGCTCTCCCTTCGCGGGGACGCCGAGCCCGACGGGACGCCGGTCGGCGGGCACGATCTCGTCGAGCGACGTGACGATCTCGTCGATGAACCCGTACTCCAGTGCCTCCTGCGCGGTGTACCAGCGGTCGTGCAGGGAGTCCTCGAAGATCCGCTCGACGGGCTGCCCGGTGTCCTCGGCGATGAGGCCGAGGACGGTGTCGCGGGTGTGGCGCAGGTCGCCCGCCTGCAGCTCGATGTCGACGGCGGCGCCGGCGATGCCGGCGGACCCCTGGTGCATCAGCACCCGGGAGTGCGGCAGGGCGCGGCGCTTGCCGCGGGTCCCCGACGACAGCAGGAACTGCCCGGCGCTGTAGGCGATGCCGAGCACCAGCGTGGACACGTCGCACGGGACGAGCCGCATCACGTCGCGGATCGCGAGCATCGCCGGGACCGACCCGCCGGGGGAGTGGATCCACAGCGCGATGTCGGACGACGCGTCCCGCCGCGCCAACGAGACCATCTGCGTGAGGAGCAGGGTGCCGTTGTCGTCGTCGAGGGGGCCGTCGAGCACGAGCACGCGCTGCTCGTAGAGCTCGCGGCGCGCGCGTTCGTTGAACAACGGGGCGTTCTTGTCCTCGCTCATGCCTCGACTATGCGGCGGCCGGCGGACCGGAAGGCGCCGTATCCGCCTGCGGCGGATCTGCTCAGAGCAGCGTGGACGTCGAGGAGGGCGTCAGGAACGGGACGGCGCGTCCGGACCGGGCGGGCGGCCCGTGAGGCGGGTCGTCAGGGCGGCGGCCGTCGCGCGGACCTGCTCCGCCAGGACCGGCCAGGTCTCGGGCGGGTGGTCCGCGCGGCGAAAGGTCACGGTGATCGCGGCGGTGGGGTGGGCCGTGTGGTCGAAGGCGCACGCGGCGATGCTGGCGAAGCCCTCGGTGATGTGGCCGTCCTCCGCCGACCATCCCCGGCGGGCGTCCTCGGCCAGGACGCGGCGCAGCTCGCGCAGGGACGCCGGGCCCCGCCCCGTGCGGGTGACGAAACGGCCGGGGAACAGGGCGCGGACCTGCGCGTGCGGCAGGTGCGCGAGCATCGAGCGGCCGCTCGCGGTGAGATGCGCCGGCATGCGGACGCCCACGTCCGTGACCAGGGTCGCGTGGCCCGGCGGCTGCTCCTTGAGCAGGTAGAGCGTCTCCGCCCCGTGGAGCACGCCGAGCTGGACGATCTCGCCCAGGCGGTCCACGAGGCGGCGCAGCAACGGGCGGGCCAGCCGCTCCAGGGGCTCGTGACGAAGGTAGGCGGAGCCGATCTCGAAGGCGGCCACACCGAGACCCCAGCGCCGTTCCTCGGGGACGTGGGACACGAAGCCGTCCTCGGCCATCGTCGCGAGCAGGTGATACGTGCTGGAGCGGGGCAGCCCGAGGGAGCGGGCGATCGCCGACGCGGGGAGCGGACCGGGCGCCCCCGCCAGCAGCCGCAGGACCGCGAGGGCGCGGCGGGCCGCCGGTACCTGGCTCATGGAGGCATTGTCTCGTATATGAGACAGATGACGGCGTCCGGCTCTCCTACCAGGGCGCCCGGGGCGTTCCAATGGTGGGTATGAGCACTGGCATGGCGGACGAGACGGTCGAGGTCGGGCCCGAGCCGCTGACGTTCGACCAGGTGGTGGCGGTCGCGCGGGACGGCGCCCGGGTCGCGCTGTCGGAGGCGGCCCTGAAGCTGATCGAGGAGGCGCGCGCCCACGTCGAGGAGCTGGCCGCCCGCCCGACGCCCGTCTACGGCGTCTCGACCGGGTTCGGGGCGCTCGCCACCCGGCACATACCCCCCGAGCTGCGGGCGCGGCTGCAGCTCAACATCGTCCGCTCGCACGCGGCCGGGACGGGACCCGAGGTCGAGCGGGAGGTCGTCCGGGCGCTGATGCTGCTGCGGCTGCGGACCCTCGCCACGGGACGGACCGGCGTCCGGCCCGCGACCGCGAGGACGCTGGCCGAGCTGCTCAACGCGGGCATCACCCCGCAGGTGTTCGAGCACGGGAGCCTCGGCTGCTCCGGGGACCTCGCGCCGCTTGCGCACGTGGCGCTGGCGCTGATCGGCGAAGGGTCGGTCAGGGACGCCTCCGGTGAGCTGAAGCCGGCGGCGCAGGCCCTGCGGGAGGCCGGGATCGCACCGGTCACGCTCGGGGCCAAGGAGGGGCTCGCCCTGATCAACGGCACGGACGGCATGCTCGGCATGCTCATCCTCGCGATCCACGACCTGCGCCGGCTGCTCCGGGCCGCCGACGTCGCCGCGGCGATGTCGGTCGAGGCGCTGCTCGGCACCGACCGGGTCTTCGC
>DATCLF010000146.1:0-8987 GCA_036564055.1 Spirillospora sp. | reverse complement strand
GGCCCGTACACCGTGTCCTTGTCGAGCAGCGCGGGGACGGGCCCACCGGCCTTCCGGAACCGCGCGAGCAGCAGATCCGCGACGGTGGTCTTGCCGGAACCGGGAGGCCCGGCGACCACCCACACCGGGGCGGGCCTCATGCCGACAGGCGCAGCCGGCGGGTCGCCAGCCGCTCGATGCGCGCCTCGTCGACGTCGTGACCGAGACCCGGCTGGGTGAGGGGGACGCCGACGACGCCCCCCGACGAACGGACCGGCGGCGTCATGAACGCCGGCCCGCCCGCCGGGTCCGACACGTCGCTCGGCAGGGTGCAGCCCGGCAGCGACGCCAGCGCGACCGCCGCGGCCTGGCCGATGCCGAACGCGCCCGGGCCGCTGCACCACACGTCCCATCCGGCCGCGTACGCCAGGTCGTGGGCGCTGCGCGCGGCGGTCAGCCCGCCGAGCCGGTCCAGCCGCAGGTGCAGGGCGCGGCCCGCGTCCAGCGACAGGGCCGCGTCGAGGGTCTCCAGGTCGCCGACGGCCGGGGCGACCGCGGCGCCGATCCGCACCTGCAGCCGGGCGTGCGCGGCGAGGTCGCCGGGCGGGAACGGACGTTCGATCGCGGCGACGCCGTAGGCGTCCAGCCCCTCCAGGACGGCCAGGTGCTCGGGCGACTCGGTGTAGGCGTGGCCCGCGTCCGCGATGAGCGGCAGCGCCGGGTAGGACTGCCTGATCGCGCGGACCGGCTCGATGTCCCAGCCGGGGCGGATGTCCAGGGTGATGCGGGTGTGGCCGGCGCCGACGGCCTTGTTCACCCGGGCCGTGACCGTGTCCAGGGTCGGCTCGGGGGAGATCCGCGAACCGGTGACGATGGACGTGCGGGTGCCGCCGAGGGCGTGCGCGAGCGGCAGGCCCCGCGTCCGGCACCACAGGTCCCAGCAGGCGGTGTCGATGGCGGCCGCCGCCTCCCGGGCGCCGAAGTCGGCGGCGGCGGACACGTCCTCGGGACGCTCCCACTCCAGCCCGACCAGCGCGGGCGCCATGCGCTCCTCGATGTCGGCCCAGCCCCGGCCGGAGTCGGCGGAACCGCCGACGACGGCCATCTCGCCCCACCCCACGGCGTCGTCGCCGCTGAGGCGGACGAGGACGCTCTCGGGACGTCTGCCGCGCGGCATCGTCACGCAATAGACGTCGCAGCCAAGGATCCGAGGCACCCGCACCGCCCTTCGGAATCGTCGACAACCGGACAACGGTCTCCCTCCATGATCCCCCCTTCGAAGACCTGTGAGGACCGGCGCGCGGGGGAACGGCCCGGTGGGCCGTGGTCCACGGTCGACCGCGCGCACGGTCTGGGAGGCGCGCGGCGCCTCGGGAACGCGGTCGCCGCGGGTCAGGACCGGCCGCCGCCCCCGCCGAAGAGGCGCCGCAGGAACGGCCGGAGCGGACGCCGCTCGTAACCTCCGTCCGCGAGACCCGCGAGACGCTCGAACGGGTTGTAGGACGCCCAGTCGCCGCACAGCAGCATCGACGCACCCGCGCACACCGCGTACAGCGGGATCATGGGCAGGCCGAGGCACCACGCGTACTGCGTCGCGTGCCGTGCCTCGTGGCGCAGCAGACGCGACTCGCCGGTCAGGCCGGACGCGTCGCCGCGCAGCAGGACGACGTCGCCGACGGTGAACGCGGACGCGACCGGGAACGGCGGCCGGTACCCGCCGGCGATCAGCAGCCCGTCCGGCCCGCGGCGCAGGTCGCGCGGACGGCGGGTCGCGGTCGCGGCCAGCAGCAGGCCGAGACCCGTCGACAGGTTGACCGCGTTGACGGCCCGCCGGAGACGATGCGCCCGTTTCACACGCTCAGTGTGACGTGCGGCGCGCCGCTCAGGAGCAGCTTTCCTGCAGGGAGACCGGCTTGCTCGGCGGCTTGGTCGTCGCCCCGCCGGTCGGGGAGCCGTCCGGCCGGGACGGGGCCGTGGACGGCGTGCCCGCGGGCGTCTCGCCGCCGGCGGAGCCGCCCGGCGACGGGCCCGGCGAGCCGCTCGGGCTGCCCTTCACCTGGCGGGGGCCGGAGTTGACCGCCTCGGCCGTCAGCCGGCGGATCAGTTCGAAGTCGGGGTTGCCGGTGTAGATGAGCGGCGGCACGAACTGCAGGCTGTCGATGCGCGCGCCGTTCTTGACCTTGTTCGACAGCTTCATCAGCGCGGGCAGCAGCTCCTGCGGGATGTCGGTCCGCAGGGTCCGCTTGGCGGCGGCGGCGATCTCGTCGAAGCTCCGGATGACGGTCTGCGGATCGGCCTGCTCGGCGATCGCGGCCAGCAGGCACTTCTGCCGGCCCATGCGCACGTAGTCGCTGCTGCCCGTCCGCGACCGGCCGTACCAGAGGGCCTCCTTGCCCGACAGCGTGCGGTGGCCGGGCTCCAGCACCTGGCCTTCGAGCCCGTAGGGGATGGGCTGGTCGATCTTGATCTTCACGCCGCCCATCGCGTCGATGAGGTCGGCGAAGCCGAACATGTCGACGAGGATGTAGTAGTCGATCCGCAGGCCGAGGATGCCGGCGATCGTGGCCTTGAGCAGCTCGGGCCCGCGCTGGTTCTTCGGGACGCCCGGCACCACGTCGGGGTGGTCCTCGGCGTACTGGAACACCTCGTTCAGCAGGCCGGGCGTCTGGGGACCGTCGCCGGTGAACCCGTAGGGGAAGCGGTCGCGGGCCGGGCCGGGCGGAAGCTGGAAGCCCTCCAGGTTGCGGGGGAGGCTCAGCAGCACCGTGTCGCCGGTCTTGGTGTCGATGCTGGCCACCGTCATGCTGTCGGTCCGCACGCCGGTGCGGTTCTCGGCGGCGTCGCCGCCGAGCAGCAGGATGTTGACGCGGGGCTGCCCGTCGAACGGGTCGTCGACGTCGACCTTCTTGCCGGTCCCTCCGCCGCTGCGGAAGATGCTGGTCAGCGCGTCACGGTAGACGTAGGTTCCGTGCGCTCCCCAGGCCACCGGGACCGCCACGGCGAAGCACATCACGGCGACGGCGCCCGCGCCCAGTGTGCGGGTCAGGACCGGCATGTCGTCGGGGCGCAGCACCTGGTAGGAGCGGATCACGATGAACACCCACACCACGCCGAGCGCGAGCAGCCCGGCCGCCAGCCGCTCCAGGACGTCCGGCCGGACGGCGTAGTGCATCAGGTCGGCGCGGAACACGGTGCCGGCCACCGCGGCCGCGGCGGCGAGCACGAGGTAAAGGCCGAGCAGCAGGCCGCCGGTGAGCCGGCGGCCGGCGGCGAGGTGGGCGACGCCCCACAGAAGGGCCGACGCGAGCGTCAGCGCGAGGGCGCGGGGCAGCCCACCGGTTCCGCCGGACGGCCGGTCCCCGTCCTCCTCCCGGGCGCGCCGGCTCGCCGATCGACCCATGTACGCTCCGATTCCCACCCACGGTGAATTAAGCCTGGCGCACTTTTAGACGCGCGGGACCGGTCGGAAGTTGCTCGGGAGCCGACCGCGTGCAGGCGCGTGTGACGTCAGGTACGGCCGGTGCTCAGGATATGCAATCCGGGGGTGCCGTGGGGGCCGGATCCGCAGCCGTGATCATCCGGCCCGCCGTCCGTCCGCTCCCGGCGCGTCCGGGACGGCCGGAGGCGAGAGCGGCGGAGCGAGCCGCAGGACGGGTCACCAGCTGCTCGACAGCGGCATCCCCTCCGCGTAGCCGGACGTGCTCTGGATCCCGACGATCGCCCGCTCGTGGAACTCCTCCAGCGTGCGGGCGCCGGCGTAGGTGCACGCGCTGCGCAGCCCGGCGACGATCTGGTCGATGAGGTCCTCCACGCCGGGACGCTCGGGGTCCAGGAACATCCGGGAGCTGGAGATGCCCTCCTCGAACAGCGCCTTGCGGGCCCGGTCGAACGGGGAGTCCTCGGCCGTGCGCAGCCGGACCGCCCGCGCGGAGGCCATCCCGAAGCTCTCCTTGTACAGACGTCCGTCGGGAGCGCGCTGCAGGTCGCCGGGCGACTCGTAGGTGCCGGCGAACCAGGAGCCGATCATGACGTTCGAGGCGCCCGCCGCCAGCGCCAGGGCCACGTCGCGGGGGTGCCGCACGCCGCCGTCGGCCCACACGTGCCTGCCGAGGCGGCGCGCCTCGGCGGCGCACTCCAGGACGGCGGAGAACTGCGGCCGGCCGACCCCCGTCATCATGCGGGTCGTGCACATCGCGCCGGGACCGACCCCGACCTTGACGATGTCGGCGCCCGCCTCGATCAGGTCGCGGGTGCCCTCGGCCGTCACCACGTTCCCGGCGACGACCGGCACGTCCGGGTCCAGTCCCCGCACGGCGGCCAACGCGCTGATCATCTTGTCCTGGTGCCCGTGCGCGGTGTCGACCACGATCAGGTCGGCGCCCGCCTCCAGCAGGGCCTTGACCTTGCCCGCGACGTCGCCGTTCACCCCGACCGCCGCGGCGACGCGCAGCCGGCCCGCCTCGTCCACGGCGGGCTTGTAGAGGGTGGCGCGCAGCGCGCCGGTGCGGGTCAGGATGCCGGCGAGGCGCCCGTGCTCGTCGACGACGGGGGCGAGACGGTGACCGCGCTCGTGCAGGCGGTCGAACGCCTCGCGCGGGTCCACGCCGGCCGGCAGCGTGACGAGGTCGCGGGACATGATGTCGCGCAGCTGCGAGAACCGGTCGACTCCCTGGCAGTCGGCCTCGGTGACGACGCCCACCGGCCGGTCGTCCTCGACCACGATCACCGCGCCGTGCGCGCGTTTCGGCAGCAGCGCGAGCGCGTCCCCGGCCGTGCTGGACGGGTCCAGCCGGATCGGGGTGTCCACGACGAGGTCGCGGCGCTTGACCCACCCGATGACCTCCGCGACCACCTCGACCGGGATGTCCTGGGGGAGGACGGCGACGGCGCCGCGCCGGGCGACGGTCTCGGCCATCCGGCGTCCCGAGACCGCGGTCATGTTCGCCACCACGATCGGGATGGTCGTGCCGCTGCCGTCGGACGTCGACAGGTCGACGTCCAGGCGCGACCCGACGGAGGATCGGCGGGGGACCATGAACACGTCGTTGTAGGTGAGGTCGTGAGCTGCACGCTCACCATTCAGCAGTTGCACGGCTGTCCTACACACCAATCACGGATGGGGGCGTCTTGGCCACCGTTCATTGTCCGCTATACCCGGAGGTGGTCCGACCACGCTGAGCCCGCCGCCTTCAGCCCGACACACCGAGCCCGCCATCCTGAGCTCGGCAAGGCATGTCCCTCGGCCCTGCGGCGGACGCGGAAAACGCCGGTTCCTCGAAAGTTTCGTCCTGTACGCCCCGGTGTCCAGGGGTGATGACCCTGTGTCCCCGGGAGACCGCGGACAGGTGCGCCCGAGGGACGATCCCGGCTTCTTCCAGGCGTGATCGAAGTTGATCCCACGCCGTCGTTGAAAACGGTGCAACGTCGGGGTTGGCTCTCTGTAAAGTTACCTCTTGACGTAACTGCGCCCCAGATGCACTTTTCTTACATGTGCCTCACGGCGGCGGTGGCACTCGCCGTCGGGGCGTGACATCAGAAGGCCGGGAGAAGCGCATGCAGGTCACGCACGTGGGGCCGGACAGCCGCGCTCGGCCGCATCACGCGCCGCCCGGCGGCGCCCGCCGCGGTGATGATCGCCACCCCGCACGGCCGCCGCCCGTCCGCCCCGCCATCCGGAGCGTTGTGCTCTCGTCGGGGTTCGCCCGGCGTCGGAAACGACGCCGCCGCGAAGCCGGCGCCGACGCATTGACGGTCTTCGGCCATGGCGAACACAAGCAAGATCAATATTTGACGTCATACCGTCCTGAAATGGAATGATCTTGCAAGTCGCTGGCAAACGATTCCACAGATGTCGAGGAGGACAGCCGTGCTGGATGCGGTCGACGCCGTGCTCGTCCGCGAGCTCCAGCGGGATGGCAGGGCGACGTTCCAGGCGCTCGCCGACCGCGTCGGGCTTTCCCGCACGGCGGTGCGGGCACGGGTGCAGCACCTTCTCGAGACCCGCGTCGTCCGCGTCGTCGGCATCGTGCACGCCGCCGTCGTCGGCGCCGAGGCGATCGGCCACATCTCGGTCGCCGTGGACGGATCGGCGAGGGAGGTGGCCACGGCCATCGCCGAGCGCTCCGCCGTCAGCTTCGCGGCGCTGACCGCGGGCCCGCACGACCTCGTCGCGCAGGTCCGCACCCGCGACGACGCCGCGCTCGCGTCCGAGGTGGACTACATCCGGTCGATCCCCGGCGTGCGCGCCGCGGAGGTGTTCCGGGCGGTGTCCACCGTCCGTGACAAGCACGCGGTGGTGCGGGAGCTGGGCGACGTCACCCTGGACGACATCGACTGGCGCCTCCTGCACGAGCTGCAGCGCGACGGGCGTGCCCCCTACACCCGGCTCGCGCACGTGATAGGGCTGTCGCAGGCCGCCACCCGGGCACGGGTGGTCAGGCTCATGCGGTCGGGCGTCATCCAGGTCACCGGCCTGGCCGACCCGCTGGCGCTCGGCGCCGCCGAGCTCGGCGGTTTCGGGCTGATGGTGACCGGCGGGCTGCGGAAGGTCGCCGAGACGGTCGCCGCGCAGGACGGCATCCGCTACCTGGCCACGGGCTTCGGCCGCTACGACGTCGTCGGGCAGGCGGAGGCGGCCTCGCGCAGCGAGCTGGTCGCCGTGCTGGACGCGATCCGCGCGGTGCCCGGGGTGACGGTCCGGGAGTCCTGGCATCACCTCGACGTGATCAAGGAGTCCTACACGGCCGACCTCCCCGACACCCCCCTCAACGGGTCGGGCTGACCGTGTCGCGCCCCGGCCGCGGCGACCGTGGCCGGGGTGTCGCCCTCCGCGCACCGTGGGCGCCGCCGAACCGCGGGCGCCGTGCCGGAGGCCGCCCCCTGGGGCAGCGGCCCCTCGTCAGTGGTCGTCGCGCGCCGTCTCCTTGGCGAACGCCAGGAAGTCGCGGGCGGCGGGCGGGAGCCTGCGGTGCGCGTGAACGAGCCCGATCATGCGGGTCAGCGGCGGCATGAACGACCGGATCGTCACGCCCTCGGTGTCCTCGATCTGGTTGCGGTACCACAGCAGGGAGCCCATCCCGGCGCGGACCCAGTCCAGCCAGGAGCCGCGCTCGTCGGACTCGACGGCGGGGACGGGCACGGCCCCGACGCGGCGCAGGATCGTGTCGATCTCGGCGCGCCGCGCGCCGCCGCGGGCGGGCAGCACGAGCCGCATCCCGTCCAGCGCGCCGGGCGGCACCGGTTCGCGGACCTTCAGGCCCGGCGGCGAGATCAGCACGACCTCCCGCTGCTCGAACGGGTGCGCGGACATGTCGCCGGGGACGGGCAGGTCGGTCAGCGCGAGGTCGGCGCGGCCCGCGCGCAGCGTCGCCGCGATGCGGTCGCGGTCCTCGCAGCGGACCACCCGGACCCGCACGGCCGGCTGGTCGCGGGCGAACCGGGGGATGAGGCGGCCGGTCAGCTCCGGCTCCAGCGACGCCGTGACGGCGATGCGCAGGTCCGCGCCGCGGCCGTTGGCCCTGCCGACCGACAGGGCCTCGATGGCCTCGACGGCGTCCAACGCGACCCGGGCCTCCCGGACCACCTGTTCGCCGACGGGCGTGAGGACGACGCCGCGCCCGGAACGCGCGAACAGCTCGACGCCGAGCTCGCGCTCCAGTTCGCGGACGGCCCGCGAGAGCGCGGGCTGGGCCACGTAGAGAGCCTGGGCCGCCGACGTCATCGTCCCGTGGTCGGCGGTCGCCACGACATAGCGCAGCTGCCGCAGATTCATGTGCCGACCGTATGACACCGAACCGATCCGGTCCCCGACATAGCCGGAATCGGACCGAGAATCAGGGGCCGCAGGCCCCATCCGGCCAGGTGATCAAGATTCGTCGCCCGGTGGCGAGCCCGGGGAGGGCCGCGTGCCGAGACCGGCCCTCGTGGTCTTCGGCTCGGGCTGGAGCTGCGGGGCGCCGACGCCGCACTGCCTCGGGCACCCGGGCTCGACCGTCTCCCCGGACGGGGTGCGCAGCGCGTCGTCGCCGATGGTGACGAAGCTCAGCACCGCCCCGGCGGCCAGCAGCGCGGCGCACGCCGTCATCGCGGTCCCGAAGCCCCGGGAGAACTCGGCGGCGTCGCGGTAGGCGTCCCCGGTCAGTCCCGCGAGCGGCGGGATCGCCGCCACGGCCAGCAGGCCCGCGGCCCGCGCCACCGCGTTGTTGATCCCGCTGGCGAGGCCTGCGTGACGCACCTGCGCGGTCGCGAGGACGGTGGCGGTGAGCGGCGCGACGACCGCCGACAGCCCCAGCCCGAACACCGCCACGGCGGGCAGGACGTCGCGCACGTACGAGGTGCCCGCGCCGACCCGGGACACCAAAAGCATGCCCGCGGCGGCCACCAGCAGCCCGGCCGTCATCGGCAGCCGCGGGCCGATCCGCTGCGCCAGCGCGCCCGCCCGGGCCGACAGCAGCAGCATCAGCGCCGTGATCGGCAGCAGCGCGGTCCCCGCGGCGACCGGCGAGAACCCGCCGACGACCTGCAGGTTCAGGACGAACAGGAAGAACAGCACCCCCATCGCGCCGTACATGACGAAGGTGATCACGTTGACGGCGGTGAACTGCCCGGAGGCGAAGACGTCCAGCGGCAGCATCGGCGCGGGCGGCGTGCGGCCCGGCCGTGTGCGCAGGAGGGAGCGTCCCGCGCCCCGGGCCCGCTCGACCGCGGCGAACGCGGCGAACGCGGCGGCGCCGAGCACGGCGGCCCCGGCGACCGGCGGGGCCGCGCCCGCCGCCGGCGCCTCGGTGAGCGCGTAGGTCGTGCCGCCGAGGGCGAGGGCCGCGAGCACCGCGCCCAGCACGTCGAAGCGCCCGCGCGCCAGCGGGTCGGCGGTCTCGGGGACGTGGCGGGCGGTCACCAGCACCACCACGGCCGCGAGCGGGACGTTCAGCAGGAACACCCACGGCCAGCCGGCCGCCTCCACCAGCCAGCCGCCCGCGAACGGCCCGACCGCGCCGGCGACGCCGCCG
>DATCLF010000145.1:0-2032 GCA_036564055.1 Spirillospora sp. | reverse complement strand
GACCTGGTCACGGCCACCGACGAGCTGGCCCCACGGCTCCTCGCCGGGCCGGCGCGGGCCCAGGCCGCGACCAAGGCGCTGCTGCGCCGGGCGGCCGCACCGGACATCGAGTCGGCGCTCAGGCACGAGGCGATCGAGCTGCGCCGGCAGGGCGCCCACCCGGACGCGCGGGAGGGAACGCGGGCCTTCCTGGCCAAGCGGGCCCCCCGGTTCGCGTCCCCGCCGCGGACGCGGACGTGAGCGGCCCGAAGACGGCCGCCGACCGAACCGACCAGGAGGAGGGAACAGGCATGAGCGATCATGCGGTAGTCGCGGGCGTCGGCATGACGCCCTTCGTCAAGGTGGGGCACAGCGACCACTACGACGTCATGGGAGCCGAGGCCGGGCGCCGTGCCCTCGCCGACGCGGGAATCGAGTACGCGGACGTCCAGGTCGGTTACGCGTCCTACGTGCTGGGCGACTCGACCTCGGGACAGCGCGCCTTCTATCGACTCGGGCTGACCGGCATCCCGATCTTCAACGTCAACAACAACTGCTCGTCGGGCTCCTCGGCCCTCTACCTGGCCCGCCAGGCGGTCGAGACGGGCGTCGCCGACGTCGTCCTCGCCGTCGGCTTCGAGCAGATGCCCGCCAAGGGGGCCGGCGTCTGGTTCAGCGACCGTCCGCCGGCGCTCGAACCCTACTTCGCCGCGGTCGCCGAGTCGCTGGGCATCCCGGACGACCGCTCGGCCGGGTCGGCGGTCCTCTTCGGCGCCGCGGGCCGGCGGTACTGCGAGAAGTACGACGTCGACCCGAAGCTCTACGCGCACATCAGCGTGAAGTCCCGCAGGCACGCGGCCGCCAACCCCAACGCCGTCTTCCGCGACCCGCTGACCCTGGAGCAGGTGCTCGAATCCCCGCGCATCTGGGGCGAGCTGACCCGCCTCGAGTGCTGCCCGCCGACCAGCGGCGCCGCCGCGGCGGTCATCGTCTCGCAGGAGTACGCGAAACGGCGCGGGCTCCGGTCCGACGTGGTGATCGCGGGCCAGGCGATGACGACCGACCTGCCCGGCGTTTTCGACGGCGACATGATCAAGCTCGTCGGCTACGACATGGCGGCCAAGGCCGCGCACGCCGTCTACGAGCAGACCGGGGTCGGCCCCGAGGACGTCAGGGTCGTCGAGCTGCACGACTGCTTCGCGCCCAACGAGATCATCAGCTACGAGGCGCTCGGCCTGACCCCGGAGGGGACGGCCGAGAAGTTCATCCTCGACGGCGACAACACCTACGGCGGCCGGGTGGTGACCAACCCGTCGGGCGGGCTGATCTCCAAGGGCCACCCGCTCGGAGCGACCGGACTCGCCCAGTGCGCCGAGCTCACCTGGCAGCTGCGGGGCGAGGCGGGCGGCCGTCAGGTCGACGGCCCCCTCACGCACGCCCTGCAGCACAACCTCGGGCTGGGCGGCGCCTGCGTCGTCACGATGTACCAGAAGGCGGAGGCCTGACCATGGGGAAACTCGACGGCAAGATCGCACTGGTCACCGGCGCCGGACGCGGCATCGGCCGCGCCATCGCGCTCAAGCTTGCCGAGGAGGGCGCCACGGTCGTCGCCAACGACCTCGACGAGGAACCGCTCGCGAAGGTCGTCGGCGAGATCACCGCCATGGGCGGTGCGGCGACCCCGGTGCCCGGGAGCGTCACCGGCGACGGGTTCGCCGACCGCTTCGTCCGCACGGCGGTCGACGAGCACGGCGGGATCGACATCATCATTAACAACGCGGGCTACACCTGGGACAACGTCATCCAGAAGATGACCGACGAGCAGTGGCACGCCATCGTCGACCTGCACCTCAAGGCGCCGTTCGACATCCTGCGCGCCGCGCAGCCCTTCATCAGCGCGGCCGCCAAACGGGAGAAGGCGGAGGGGACGCCCGTCCACCGCAAGGTGGTCAACATCTCGTCGGTCGCGGGGCTGCGGGGCAACGCCGGCCAGGCGAACTACGCGGCGGCCAAGGCCGGGCTGGTCGGCCTGACCAAGACCCTGGCCAAGGAG
>DATCLF010000144.1:0-8000 GCA_036564055.1 Spirillospora sp. | reverse complement strand
CTGGGCCCCGGTCACCCCGTCCAAGTGGCGGTTCCCCGGCCGCGAGGTCATCCTCGCCGAGCCCGGAGAGGAGCGGCCCGGACCGCGCCGTCCGTTCGAGTACGCGGTGCTGAGGAAGGGCCCGGCCTTCGGCAGCGTCCGGATCGACGCGGAGGTGCGGCTCGACACGCCCGTGTCCGTCTCGAACCGGGATGTGATCATCGTCTTCGGCTACCGGGACGACACGCACTTCTACTACGCCCACCTGTCCAGCGACAACACCATCTACCCGCACAACGGGATCTTCCTGGTGAACGGCGCCGACCGGGAGCGGATCGACGGGCAGTGGAACGCCAACCGGTCCAAGGCCGCGCCGCCCGCCATCACCGACGAGAAGTGGCACCGCGTCCGCGTGACCCGCTGCGCGCGCACCGGTGAGACGGCCGTGTACGTGGACGGCTCGTCCCGCCCGGTGTTCACCGCCGTCGACACGACCCTCGGCTCCGGCCGGGTCGGGTTCGGCTCGTTCGACAACATCGGCAGGCTCCGCGGCCTCACCGTCCGCGGAACCCCCGCCCGCTGACGGGCACTACGCCGGCGCTCTCTCCCGGGCGGGCGGGCACACGGCCCGCCCGCCCGGGACCACCAAGGAGTCGACATGCTGATCCACCGTGGTCCCGCCGCGTTCGCGCGCCGTCTCGCCGCGTCCGCGGCCGTGCTGCTGGGGGCGTCCCTCGCCGTCGCCGCCCCCGCCGAGGCGTCGGGAGGCGGTGTCCTGCCGACGCTGCGCAAGAACCTGATCGCCTACTACGACTTCGAGCACCCCGTCCCCGGCGACCCGTCCCGTGAACGCGACCTCGGCCGTTCCGGAACCACGATCGAACTCGTCAACGGCGGTGAGGCCATGCGGGTCCGGGACGGCGCGCGGGGGCACGCCGTCCAGCTGAAGCAGGTCGCGCCGTCCGTCAACGGGAACGACGACTGGAAGGCCGGGATCTACCGGGAGGACGGCGTTCCCTCGCTGCGCGCGTTCAACGCCACCCGCGGCGTGACGCTCATGGGCTGGTTCAAGATGACCGGGACCAACCCGAGCCCCAACTCCGTGACCCCCGACCCCGACGACCGCTACAACGCGATCGGGCTGTCCGGCATCCTCAGCGGCGACTCCGACGGGCACGCCGTCCGCGCGCTGCTGGAGATCATCGACGTCTCCGGCACGCTGCGCGTGGTCGCCCTCGGCCGCCGCATCGACGGAGGCTCCTCGCAGACGTTCGCGGCCGAGGAGGACTGGCGGAGCATCCTGCCGCAGGGCGTCTGGGTCCACCTCATCGCCACGTTCGACTTCGACACCGGCCGGATGGCGCTCTACAAGAACGGCAGGCCGCTGCCCGGCTTCCTCACCGTCACCGGTGACCCGTGGGAGGTCGAGGGCCCGCCGGAACCGGACCTGACCTCGGCCACCGACCCGCGCGGCATCAAGATCGGCGGCAGCTTCCCGCAGAACAACGTCGAGCGGAACCCCTGCAACTGCCGCGCGGACGGCCTGATGTTCCTCGACCGGGCCATCACCCCGCTGGAGGCCCGCCTCCAGTACCGGTTCGCCAGGCGCTGACCCGACCGGCCGGACGCGCCGTAGCGTCCGCTCTCGATGACAGAAGAGGCGACGAAGCAGGCCGAGGACGTCCTTGCGCTGGTCAGGGACGTCCTCGGCGAGGATCTCGTGGGGGCGTACCTGCACGGGTCGGCGGTGCTCGGCGGGCTGCGGCCGCACAGCGACCTGGACGTGTTCGCGGTCTCCGCCCGCCCGCTCACCGCCCGGGAGCGGCGGGCCCTCGGCGACGGGCTGCTCGGCGTCTCGCGCCACCCCGCCCGTGACGGGCTGCGACCCGTCGAGCTGACCGTCGTCGTGCACTCGGCCGTCCGGCCGTGGCGTTACCCGCCCGAGCGGGACTTCCAGTACGGCGAGTGGCTGCGCGGCGCGTTCGAGCGGGGGCGGGTGCCGCCGCCGGGACCGGACCCCGACCTCGCGCTGCTGGTCACCACGGTGCTGCTCGCGGACCGGCCGCTGGCCGGGCCGCCGCCCGCACGGGTCCTCGATCCGGTGCCGCGCGGCGATCTCGTCCGCGCCATGACCGATGCCGTCCCGGACCTGCTGGCCGACCTGGACGGCGATACGCGCAACGTCGTTCTCACGCTCGCGCGCATCTGGTCGACCGTGGTGACCGGGCGGATCCGTCCCAAGGACGAAGCGGCGGACTGGGCGCTCGCGCGGCTGCCGGACGAGCATCGTCCCGTGCTCGCACGGGCCCGGTCCGTCTACCTCGGGGACGAGGAGGAACGCTGGGACGATCTCCGGCACCGCCTGCGCCCCCACGCCGCTCACGTCGTCGGCGCCATCGAGCGGGAACGTGAGCGCGAGGACGCCTAGGGGCGGAGGCGGGCCTGGTGCAGGCCGGCGTCGGTGGCGACCAGAAGCGTGCCGTCCGGGGCCACGGCCAGGTCGTTGACGGGGGAGGCGATCTCGACGCGATGCGCCGGGGCCGGCGCCGCGGCGTTCCACACCAGGACGGCGGCCGGGTCGTCGCGCGGGACGACGGCGACGAGGAGCCCGCCGCCCGCCTGCGCCGCCGCGATCTGGTCGCAGGGCGACGGCGCCGTGAGGACGGCGAGCCGGTCGCCGTCCAGGCCCCGGACGTCGAGCCCGGACTCCCCCGCCTGGACGACGACGAGACCGTCGGGAGACGGCGCCAGCACCGCGTGGGAGGGCGGCAGGGTGGTGATCTCCTCGCCGCGTTCGACGTCCAGGATGCTCAGCGCGGCGTCCCCGGGCACGCCGATCAGCGGCCCGGTCGCGGGGGTGGCGTGCAGGACGCAGCGGCCGACGGCGGTGCGGTGGCCGAGCCAGACCCCGAACTCGGTCAGCGGGTCGCCGGTGAGGGCGTCCCAGACGACGACCTCCGCGTCGCTCGCCGGGCCGAAGACGGCGGCGACGGCGGGGCGGCCGCCGTGGACGGTGAGGCCGAGCAGCTCGGGCTCGCCCTCCACGGTCGCCTCGTGACCCGTCCCGAGGTCGTGGACGTGGACGCGGTCGCGGTGCGTCCAGGCCACGAGAGGAGAACCGGCGGGGGCCCCGAAGGCCCATCCGGCGTGGTCGGCGGGGAAGTCGGGAATGGGCGGGCCGATCGCGACGCCCGCCGTCACGTCCCACGCCCGGCCGGTGTTCGCGCCGGGCGCGGCCTGGGACACGAAGGCGAGCGGCGCGCCTTCGGACGTGACGGCGACGCCGTCGAACGATCCTCGCGCCTGCTCCTCCGCCAGCACGCTTTCCGGCATGCGCGAGAGAGTAGAGCACCCGGTTGAGATCGTTCACGAAGTCGGGAAACCCGGCCGTGCCGCGACCGCGCGTGTCAGCCGGGAGTGTCCCCGCCGGCGTCGCGCAGCCGGGCCGCCGCCTCCTCGGGCGGGACGTCGTTGATCCAGGCCGCCATGCCCGACTCCGACCCCGCCAGGTACTTCAGCTTTCCGGGCGCGCGGCGGATCGAGAACAGCTCCAGGTGGAGGCGGACGAGGTCGCGGCCCTCGCCGACGGGAGCCTGGTGCCAGCCGGCGACGTACGGGAGCTTGTCGTCGTAGAGGGCGTCGCAGCGGCGGAGGAGGTCGCGGTAGAGGACGGCCAGCTCGTCGCGTTCGGCGGAGTCCAGGGCGGTGAGGTCGGGGACGTGGCGGTGCGGCATGAGGTGCACCTCGACGGGCCAGCGGGCGGCGGCGGGAACATAGGCCGTCCAGTGCTCGCCCGACAGGACGACCCGGGCGCCCGCGCGTTCGGCCTCCAGGACCTCGCCGAAAAGGTCGCGGCGGGTCCGCGCCGTCGCGAGCATCTGCCGGGTGCGGGGGGTGACGAACGGGTACGCGTAGATCTGCCCGTGCGGGTGGTGGAGGGTCACGCCGATCTCGACGCCGCGGTTCTCGAACACGAAGACCTGCCGGACGCCCGGGAGCGCGGACAGATCGGCGGTGCGGTCGGCCCACGCGTCGATCACGGTGCGGACGCGGGAGACGGGCAGCAGCGACATCGACGCGGAATGGTCGTCGGTGAAGCAGACCACCTCGCAGCGCCCGTTCCCGCGCACGCGCTCCACGCCGTCGATCTCGGGCGGGACGGGCGGCGTGCGCACGTCGAACGAGGGGAAGCGGTTCTCGAACACCGCGACCTCGTAGGACGGGTCGGGGATCTCGGAGGCGGGGCCGCCCGGGCACAGCGGGCACTGGTCCGCCGGCGGCAGGAAGGTGCGGGCGTTGCGGTGCCCGGTGATGGTGACGTGGTCGCCGGTCAGCGGGTCGCGGCGGACCTCGCAGTGCGGTTCGACCGGGGTGAGCCCGCGGGGGTCGGGCACGGGCACCCGTCCCGGCTCGTCGTCGTAGTAGATGATCTCGCGGCCGTCGGACAGCCGCCCGCGCGTTCTGTGCATATCGGCCGGGAGCCTACAGTCGGCGAGCCACAGTCAGGGCCGGCGGTGGGGGGCGTCGGCGGTGGGGACGTGGTGCGGGAGGTAGCACTTGGTGGTGACGTGCTCGTCCTTGCAGTCGAGGCACAGGTAGGTGCGGTGGCCGCGCAGGCCGCGGCCCCGGGCCTCGCAGGGCGGGCAGATGCACGGGGACCAGCCGACGATGACGCGGCCCGCGTCGAGCCGGTGCCCGGCGGGGCACATGAACGGGACGTGTTCGCGAACCTGCACGGCCCACCACTGTACTCGAACACAGTATCGACCAGGTCAGGGGTCCGGGCCGCGGCGGGCGATGGGGCCCTCAGTGGCTGCGGTGGGTGATGAGGTGGGCGAGGGCGCGCAGCTCGGTGACGGTGGTGGGGTGGGCTCCCACGGCGGCGAGGTCGGCCTGGGCCTCGGTGAGGAGGGTGGCGGCGCGGGTGGTGGCCCAGGCACGCCCGCCCGCGTCGTCGATGAGGGCGGCGGCGCGGGACGCGTCGTCGCCCGTGAACGCCTCCTTGTGCAGGTACAGCTCGGCGAGCTCGGCGCCCGCGGCGGTGCCCGAGGTGAGGGCCGCGACCACCGGCAGGGACTTCTTGCGGCTGTGCAGGTCGGAGTGGACGGGTTTGCCGGTGATCCCGGGGTCGCCCCAGATGCCGAGCACGTCGTCGACGATCTGGAACGCCAGCCCGATCCGCTCGCCGAACGCGCGCAGGTGGGCCGTCTGCGCGGTGGCGCCGCCGCCGTAGGCCGCGCCCAGCGCGCACGACGCGCCGAGGAGCGATCCGGTCTTGCGGGCCGCCATGTCCAGGTACTCGTCGAGCGTCACGTCGGTGCGTTCCTCGAAGGCGAGGTCGGCGCTCTGGCCGGCGACGAGGTCGACGACGGCCCGGCTGAGCGTGCGGACGGCGCGCGGGACGACCGGGGACGGTTCGGCGGCGAGGGCCTCGAACGCGGCGGCGAGCAGCCCGTCGCCCGCGAGGATCGCGGCGTTGGCGCCGAACACGGTCCAGGCGGTCGGCCGGTGCCGGCGGGTGAGGTCGCCGTCCATCACGTCGTCGTGCAGGAGCGAGAAGTTGTGCGCCAGCTCGACGGCGACGGCGGCGGGCAGCGCGGCGGAGGCGACCCCCCCGACCGCCTCCGCCGCGAGCAGCGCCAGCGCGGGGCGGATCGCCTTGCCGCCCCCGCCGCCGGCCGGTGCGGGCCGGCCGCGTTCGTCGCTCCAGCCGAGGTGGAACGCGGCGATCTCGCGCACCGCGTCCGGCAGGCGCGCGACCGCGTCCCGCAGGGCGGGCTCGAGCAGCCGGCGGCTCCAGCCGAGGATCTCGGCCGCCGGGCGGGCGCGGCCCGGCCGGGGGAGGCCCGGCTCCGGACCCGGGTCGCCGGGTTCCGGGCGGTGGTCGCAGCGGAGCACGGCCGGGTCGTCTCCCCAGACGGGCATGCGGTTCCCCTTCTCTGGCCGGCTAGCGGGCGATCTCCACGTTCTCCAGGACACCGAGGGCGTCCGGCACGAGGACGGCGGCCGAGTGGTAGGCGCTGACCAGGTAGGTCATCACCGCCCGCTCGTCGATGCCGGCGAACCTGACCGACAGGCCCGGCTCGACCTCGTCGGGCATCCGGGCCGGGCGCAGCCCGACGACGCCCTCGTCGTCCTCGCCGGTGCGCATGACGAGGATCGAGCTCGTCCCGGACGCGGTGACCGGGATCTTGTCGCACGGGTAGATCGGCACTCCCCGCCAGGCCTGCACGGCCTGCGGGGCGCCGCCCGGGCCGTCCACCCGCAGGACGGACGGGTACACGCCCCGGCGGGTGCACTCGCGGCCGAACGCGGCGATCGCCTTCGGGTGGGCGAGGAAGAACCGCGATCCGCGGCGCCGCGCGAGCAGCTCGTCGAGGTCGTCGGGGGTGGGCGGGCCGCCCCGGGTCTGGATGCGCTGGCGCAGGTCGGCGTTGTGCAGGAGCCCGAAGTCCCGGTTGTTGATCAGCTCGTGCTCCTGGCGTTCGCGGACCGCCTCGACGGTGAGCCTGAGCTGTTGCTCGACCTGGTTCATCGGCCCGTTGCAGAGGTCGGCGACCCGGGTGTGGACGCGCAGCAGCGCCTGGGTGGCGCCGAGGAGGACCCGTTCGCCGAAGAACCGGCCGTCGGCCGGGATGCCGAGGCCGGTCTCACCGCCGTACTCGCCCTCGCCGACCATCTCGACCTTGCCGTGCGCGATCAGATGGACGGCCCCGGCGGGACGACCCGCCTGCGCGATCGTCTCGCCGGGGCCGTACTCGCGCCGCTCGAACCGCCCGGCGACGGCGTCCAGGACGCCGTTCCCGGCGAGCCCCCGCAGCGGCGGCAGCTCGGCCAGCTCCGGCGGGACCACCCGCACCTCGGCGCCGTCGTTGACGAACGTCACCAGGCCGTCGCCGAGCCGGTAGGCGAGCCGCCGGTTCACCCGGTAGACGCCCGCGTACACCCGCACCCACGGCAGCCGTAGCAGCAGCCACCGCGGGGTGATCCCCCGCATCTGCGGGACGGACTCGGTCGTCGTCGTGAGGGTGCGGGCGGCGGTGTCACGCTCCGGCACCGCCGTGAGCGACCTCGACGGACTCGAGCATGGCGAGCGTGTCCGGAACCGGGACGGCCGCCGAGTGGTAGACGGTGACGAGGTAGGAGATGAGGGCCTTCTCGTCGATGCCCATGAACCGGACCGACAACCCGGGCTGGTACTCGTCCGGCAGCCCGACCTGGTGCAGGCCGATGACGCCCTGCGCCGCCGGTTGACACGGTAGACGCCGCCGGACGCCTGCACCCAGGGCAGCAGTTTCAGCAGCCGCCGCGAGCTGATGTCCTGCATCTGGGGCACGGACTTGGTCGTCGTCGCGAGATTGCGCGCCGCCGCCGTGCTGAGGCTCGACTGCTGCTGACGTTCCTGCTGTTCGGTCACGTGGACACCACCGATTCGTCGCCGCTGTGTCAGGGGCGGCCCCCGGGTTCGGCCAACGCGAAGCTACAGACGGTAATCATTTGATCGCAACGGGCCACATCCTCCACCTCTCCCTGACCCTGCAGTCACACAAGTCGCACCCGTCCGCAACGTTTCGCACCCGCGACCTGCACGGATGCACGGCGGGCTACGATGACCCCTCCATTCCCAGAGCGCGCGGTTCCCCGAGAGTGGCGCGGAGAGATCACATGGGTAGGCGGCGGTTCCGCAGGCTCCTCGTCGGCCCCGACACGTATCGATGGCACGCGGGGCACGTGCACAGCAGGAGCGACGATCAGGTCGTCGACTGCCGTGAGGTTCTCCTGTTGCGCAAGGAGGGCCGTTCAGGCCACGTCCGCATCGTTTTCCCCAAAGGGGAGGGCGGGCTCATCTCGGACGGCACCCCGTACACCCACGACGGCGGCGTCCGCGGCTCCGGTGACGACGACATGATCAACCTGCACCGCCCGCGGGTCGTGCGGGCGTTCGCCGACGTCGTGACCGCGCGCGGACACGACTTCGCGTCCGGTGCCGGGCTCGACGGCTGGTCGCTGCTGCCCGCCGT
>DATCLF010000143.1:0-25530 GCA_036564055.1 Spirillospora sp. | reverse complement strand
ATCTTGAGGGGGCGGCCGGTCAGGGCGGCGGCGGCCGCGGCGTATCCCGGGCCGGGCGACAGGTCGGCCAGCCGGACCGGCGAGACCGCCGCGTCGCCGTCCCACGCCAGCACCTCGGGCGGCTCGTCGGGCGCCGAGAGGTGGATGTCCGTCATCGGCGCCGCCAGGCCGTGCCCGGTCGCCTTCAGCAGGGCCTCCTTGCGGCTCCAGTAGGCGTGGAAACCGCGCCTGCGGTCGGTCATGGCCGCGAGCACCTCCCGCTCGGGGGCACTGAGCACCATCGCGGCGAGCCGGTCGAAGTCGCGGTCGCTCTCGCGCTCCACGTCCACGCCGACCTCGGCGCCCTCGGCGACGACGAGGACGACCCGGTCACCGGAGTGCGACAGCGAGAAGTCCACGCCGGATCCCGCAAGGCGCGGCTTGCCGTGGGAGCCCCCGCAGAGGCGGCACTCGGTGGTGAACCGCATCGCCCGCGGGTCCATGCCCGTGATCTCGGCGAGCGTCGTCCGTGCCAGGAACCGCCCGGTGACGAAGCGGGCCTTGTCCTCCGCGCGGAGAAAGCGGTCGTAGCGGTCGCGTTCCCCGGCGTCCAGCAGAGCCCGCATCTCGGGTTCGTCGGCGGGGACCGCCCACCGGACGACGCATTCCAGCACGGGCAATTCCACGAGCCGATGATAGGACTTGAGCATGGGGCTGGATCTGTTCGCCGACGTCGCGGACCTGACGGCGGCGATCGTGGACATCGAGTCGGTGAGCGGCGCGGAAGGGCCGCTCGCCGACGCCGTCGAGGAGGCGCTGCGGGCGCTGCCGCACCTGTCGGTGGAGCGCGAGGGCAACAACGTCGTCGCCCGCACGAACCTCGGGCGCGGGGAACGGGTCGTCCTCGCCGGGCACCTCGACACCGTGCCGCTGAACGGCAACCTCCCGTCCCGCGTCGAGGGCGGCAGGCTCTACGGGTGCGGGACGACCGACATGAAGAGCGGCGTCGCCGTCGCCCTCCGGCTGGCCGCGACCGTCCCCGAGCCGGTCCGCGACGTCACCTACGTCTTCTACGACTGCGAGGAGATCGAGGCCGAGCGCAACGGGCTGCGGCGGCTCGCCGCGTCCCGGCCCGACCTGCTCGCCGGGGACTTCGCCGTCCTCATGGAGCCGACCGGCGCGCTCATCGAGGGCGGCTGCCAGGGGACGCTGCGCGCCGAGGTCACCGCGACGGGCAAACGGGCCCACAGCGCGCGGGCGTGGATGGGATCCAACGCGATCCACGCGGCCGCGCGCATCCTGGACGTCCTGCGCGCCTACGAACCCGCCCGTCCCGTCGTGGACGGCCTGCAGTACCACGAGGGGCTGAACGCCGTGTTCATCCGCGGCGGCGTCGCGGGCAACGTCATCCCCGACGAGTGCGTCGTCACGGTGAACTACCGGTTCGCGCCCGACAAGACGCCCGGTGACGCCGAGGCGCACCTTCGGGAAATCTTCCGTGACTTCCCGGTGACGATCGTCGACCGGGCGCCGGGCGCCCGTCCCGGGCTGACCCACCCGGCCGCAGCCGCGTTCGTCGCCTCCACCGGCGCCGAGGTCCGCGCCAAACTCGGCTGGACGGACGTCGCCCGCTTCTCCGAACTCGGCATCCCCGCCGTGAACTACGGCCCCGGTGAACCCACGCTCGCCCACACCAAGGACGAACACGTGGAGATTCACCTGATAGCGGAGTGTGAGCAACGTATGCGCGCCTGGCTAGAGGAGCCCATTACCGTGGCCCCATGACGTTGAACCAGGAATCCCCCCTGCGACGGCAGGGGCCCGCGACTCTGCGCGGCAAGGCCGTTCCGAAGACCACCACCGACCAGCGGCTCCTGGACAGCCGCGGCCCGGTCGACTGGGTGCACGCCGACCCCTGGCGCGTCCTGCGCATCCAGGCGGAGTTCGTCGAGGGGTTCGGCCTGCTCGCCGAGCTGCCGAAGGCGGTCAGCGTGTTCGGCAGCGCCCGCACCAAGCCGGACTCCGAGGACTACAAGCTCGGCGTGGAGATCGGCGCCAAGCTCCACGAGGCCGGCTACGCCGTGATCACGGGCGGCGGCCCGGGGATCATGGAGGCGGCCAACAAGGGCTGCGACGAGGCCGGCGGGCTGTCGGTCGGGCTCGGCATCGAGCTGCCGTTCGAGCAGGGCATCAACGACTACGTCGACATCGCGCTGCAGTTCCGGTACTTCTTCGTCCGCAAGACCATGTTCGTCAAGTACGCGCAGGCGTTCGTGGTCCTGCCCGGCGGGTTCGGGACGCTCGACGAGCTGTTCGAGGCGATCACGCTCGTCCAGACCAGGAAGATCACCCGTTTCCCGATCGTGCTCGTCGGCACCGAGTTCTGGGGCGGCCTGATCGACTGGATCCGCGACACGATGCTGGCCACCGGCAAGATCTCCCCGCACGACCTCGACCTGATCCACCTCACCGACGACCCGGACGAGGTCGTGCGCATCATCGTCGAGGACCACAGCCGGAACGAGCAGGCGATCAACGAGGCGCAGGCCCAGCAGGCCGCCGCCGACGCGGTCCGGGAGGCCGGAGCCGGCGACTAGGCCCCGGCCCTTCGAACCCCGCGTCTGCGGGCGTGGCGTCCGTGCCCTGACGGGGGTCCGGGGGCGAGACCGCCGCCGACGATCACGCCGTACAGGAGGTGGTCCAGGGCCGTTCCCACGCGCCAGGCCACGCCGTGCTCGTGGGCGTGGCGGACGCGCAGGGCGGGGGCGATGCCGGCCTCGAAGGCGATCCAGATGCCGAGGCCGAAGAGGGGGCCGGCGACCGGGTGGGCCCGCACGCGTCGCGGCAGGCACCCGTACATCACGCCGCCGGCCGTGCCGTAGGCCCAGTGCAGCAGCTCGGTGACGGCCCCGCGATGCCGTTCGGGCAGCGCGCGCAGGAACGGCAGGCGCTGGTCCACGATCGCCTCGGGCGGGGTCTGCTCGCGGGGACCGATCGCGGCGGTCACCGTCCGGACCCCCGTCATCGCCATGGCGCCGACGAGTCCCCGCGCCCCCGCCCTGACGATCGTCCCCGCGTTCCGGTGCGGCGTGTCCGCTTTCATCGACACCTCCCGTCGGAGGGACGTCTGCCCTCTGTGCCCTGAACCATGCGCGGTGACAGGGGTGTGAGGGTGCGGTAAATGCGCCGCTCACGTACTGGACGTCGTCACTTACCGTGACCGATTCCCCTTGCTATATCTGGATCGGCCCCGCTGCCCATGGCGGCGGGAAGCGCGTTTCCATCCGAGGGGAGAGGTGCGTCCTCAATGAGGTGCGATCCGGTCGCGGTGACCGAAGGGTTCGACGAAGCCCGCGCCGTGGCCGACGCCGTTCTCTACGAGGGGTACCTGCTTTATCCCTACCGGAGTTCATCCGGCAAGAACCGGGTCCGCTGGCAGTTCGGAGTCGTCGTCCCGCCCGCGTGGGCGCAGGAGAACGGGCTCGACGACACGAGCGTCGCGGGTTCCGCCGAGGCGCCGTGGCAGCAGACCGAATGCCTCGTCAGCGCGCCACCGGACGCCGTCATTCATTGCCGGGTTCGCTTTCTGCGCAGCCAATGCAAAACGGTCGAGGAACGGCTTTCCGGCGGCGCTTTCCGCCCGGTCGATTCGATCAGCGTCGGTGAACGCAGGGAAGTCGGATTCGACGAGGCCGTGCCCGAGGAGCACGATTTCCTCGTCACGCTGGGTGATCTCCTGTCCGGTGAGCGGACGTTCGCCGTCCACGTGCCCGGGGGTGAGGACACCGATCCCGTCGTCGATGACGACGACCGCGTCCTCGGACGCACGGTCCGCCGTCGCTGGCCGCTTTCGGCGACGGTGACGCTGTCGGCCGCCCGGCCCTCGACCGCCGACGCCGCGCCGCAGCGGATCGACCGGCTGCGCGTGCGCATCGACAACACCGACGCCGCGACCGCGCCGGACGCCCCGCGCGACGTGGCGCTGCGCCGCTCGCTCCTGGCGTGCCACGTCCTGCTCGGGACCTCCGACGGCGCGTTCCTGTCCCTGCTCGACCCGCCGCCCTGGGCGGTGCTGGCGGCGGGGGAGTGCGCGAACGTCCACACCTTCCCCGTGCTCGCCGGGGCACCGGGAGACCGGCGCGTCGTGCTGTCCTCGCCGATCCTGCTGTACGACCACCCGCGCGTTGCCCCGGAGAGCCCCGGCGACCTGCACGACGCGACGGAGATCGACGAGATCCTGTCGCTGCGGACGCTGACGCTCACCGACGAGGAGAAACGCGAGGCCCGCGGCACCGACCCGCGGGCCGCCGCCATCCTGGACCGGACCGAGTCCCTTACGCCGGAGGCGTTCGCCCGCCTCCACGGCACGATCCGCTCCCGGCGGCCCCGGCCGCGCGGCGGCGACGACGAGGAGACCGCCGTGATCGGCGGCGTGACGGTCACGCGGGGAAGCCGCGTGCGGCTCCGGCCGAGGACGCGCGGCACCGACCCCCAGGACCGCTTCCTGGACGGCAGGACCGCGCTCGTCGAGGCGGTGATGACCGACGTGGACGACGCCGTCCATCTCGCCGTCACCGTCGAGGACGATCCCGCCGCCGAGCTCAACCAGTGGTACGGACGGTTCCGCTACTTCGCGCCGGACGAGGTGGAGCCCCTGCCCGACGACGGCGGGGAGCGCTGATGGCCCGGGTGCTCGTGGCCGGGATCGGCAACGTCTTCCTCGGCGACGACGCGTTCGGCGTGGAGGTCGCCCGCCGGCTCGGCTGCGCCGGCCTCCCCGAGGAGGTCCGGGTCGCCGACTACGGCATCCGCGGCGTTCACCTGGCGTACGAGCTGCTGGACGGCGACCACGACACGCTGATCCTCGTGGACGCCATGCCCGTCGACGGGCCGCCCGGCACCCTCGCCGTCCTCCACGTCGACACCGAGACGCTCGACGGGCCGGTCGACGGCGAGGCGCCGGACGACGCGCAGGACGGCGCGGACGGCGCGGACGGCGCGACGCCCGGGGCGGCCGACCCGTTCGGACCGCCGGCCGTCGACGGGCACGGCATGGACCCGATGGCCGTGCTGCGGCTGCTGCGGCGGCTCGGCGGCGACATCGGCCGCGTCCTCGTCGTGGGCTGCCGCCCGGCCGTGCTGGACGAGCGGATGGAGCTGTCGGCGCCGGTGCTCGCCGCCCTGGACGAGGCCGTCCGGCTGGTGGCGGAGCTGGCGCGCGACGAGGCACGCCGAGACGCGGCGAACCCCGTCGCGGCGAACCCCGGCGCGCTGAAAACGGACGCGGCGAACACGGACGCGCTGAACACCGACAGGGAGCGGACGCATGCATGAGCTGGGGTTGTGCGAGGGGATCGTCGAGGCGGCGCTGCGGAGGGCGGACGGGCGGCGGGTGCGGAGCATGCGGGTCCGCGTCGGCGGCCACCCGGTCGACCCGGAGGTCATCGAGCAGGGCGTCCGGGTCGCCGCGCTCGGCACCGTGGCCGAGGACGCCGCGCTCGACCTGGTGATGGAGCCGCTCTCGGTGCTCTGCGGGCGCTGCGGCGCGCGCACGCCGGTGAACTGTGCCATGACGCTGGCCGCGTGCCCGGAATGCGGGTCCGTGGACGTGGACGGCACCGGGGACGACGACGTCGTCCTCGAGTCGATCACCGTGGACGCACCCGAGGCCGCATCCGACGCCGCGTCCGACGCCGCACCGGACGGCGCGCCGCTCGCGGCGGAGTCCGCGGCGGCGCGCGACCGGGGCCACGACTGAGGAGGGCAGGCATGGCCGGGGAGAACGGATTCAAGGAGATCCACATTCTGTGGATCTCGGAGGGCATGAGCTGCGACGGCGACACCGTGTCGGTGACGGCGTCCGGGCAGCCGGCGATCGAGGACGTGGTGAACGGCCTCATCCCGGGCTTGCCCAAGGTGCACCTGCACAACAAGGTGCTGTCCGCGTCGCAGGGCGGCGAGGACTTCCTGACCCCCTTCCGCGCAGCGGCGCGCGGGGAGCTGGAACCGTTCATCTTCGTGCTGGAGGGCTCGGTCCCCAACGAGAAGATCAACGGGGACGGCCACTGGTCGTCGTTCGGCGTCGACCCCGACACCGGCGATCCGCTCACGCTGAACTGGTGGATCGACCGGCTGGCGCCGCGGGCGTGGGCGGTCGTGGCGGCCGGGACCTGCGCGACGTACGGCGGCATCCACGCGATGGCGGGCAACCCGACCGGCTGCATGGGCCTCGCCGACTACCTCGGCAAGGACTTCCGGTCGGCCGGGGGGCTGCCGATCGTCAACGTCCCCGGCTGCCCCGTCCAGCCGGAGAACTTCATGGAGACCCTGACGTGGGTGCTCCAGCACGCGGCCGGCGACGCGCCGCCGCCACCGCTGGACGACATGCTGCGGCCCCAGTGGCTGTTCGGCAAGACGGTCCACGAGGGCTGCGACCGCGCCGCCTACTACGAGCAGGCCGACTTCTCCAAGGACTACAACTCGCCCAAGTGCCAGGTAAAGATCGGCTGCTGGGGACCGGTGGTGAACTGCAACGTTCCCAAGCGCGGCTGGATGGGCGGCGTCGGCGGCTGCCCGAACGTCGGGGGCATCTGCATCGCCTGCACCATGCCCGGCTTCCCGGACAAGTTCATGCCGTTCATGGACGCCCCGCCCGGCGGCAGCCTCTCCACGATGCTGATCAAGCCGTACGGCGCCTTCATCCGCCGGATGCGCGGCATCACCAACGCCACCGCGAACCGCGAACCCCGGTGGCACCACAACCGTGAGGTGCTGACCAGCGGCTACGACCCGCGCTGGCGGCCCTAGCAGAGAGGATCACGATGGCGAAGACCGCGCCGCGTCCCGCGGGGACCGAGCCCGGACAGCTCGTGGAGATGTCCTGGGACCCGATCACCCGCATCATCGGCAACCTCGGCATCTACACCAAGATCGACTTCGAGAACCGGCGGGTGGCCGAGTGCCACAGCACGTCCTCGCTGTTCCGCGGCTACTCGGTGTTCATGAAGGGCAAGGACCCGCGCGACGCGGGCTTCATCACGAGCCGGATCTGCGGAATCTGCGGCGACAACCACACCACGTGCTCGGTGTACGCGCAGAACATGGCCTACGGCATCAAGAACCCGCCGCTGGCCGAGTGGATCATCAACCTCGGCGAGGCCGCCGAGTACATGTTCGACCACACGCTCTTCCAGGACAACCTCGTCTTCGTCGACTTCTGCGAGGCGATGGTCAAGGACACCAACCCGAGCGTGCTGCGCAGGGCGCAGACCACCGACGCGCCGAACGCCGCCGTCCACGGGTACCGGACCATCGGCGAGATCATGGAGGCGTTCAACCCGTTCGAGGGGGAGGTCTACAAGGAGGCCCTCAAGATCAGCCGCACGACCCGGGAGATGTTCTGCCTGATGGAGGGGCGGCACGTGCACCCCTCGACCGTCTACCCGGGCGGTGTCGGGACGATGCCGACCCCGACCCTGTTCACCGACTACCTGTCCCGGCTGATCGGCATCGTCGACTTCGTCAAGAAGGCCGTCGCCATGAACGACGACGTCTTCGACTTCTTCTACGAGGCGCTCCCGGGCTACGAGGAGGTCGGCCGCCGCCGCGTCATGCTCGGCTGCTGGGGCGCCTTCCAGAACCCGGCGGTCGTCGACTACCGGTACGAGACGATGAACCAGTGGGGCAAGGCCATGTACGTCACCCCCGGCGTTGTCGTCGACGGCGAGCTGCTCACGACGAACCTCGTCGACATCAACCTCGGCATGCGCATCCTGCTGGGCAGCTCCTATTACGACGACTGGGTGAACGAGGAGCCGTTCGTCACCCACGACCCGCTCGGCAACCCCGTCGACATGCGCCACCCCTGGAACCAGACCACGGTCCCCGTCCCGCAGAAGCGCGACTTCGACGACAAGTACTCCTGGGTGATGAGCCCGCGCTGGCTGCACCCGCGGACCGGGGAGCACCTCGCGCTCGACACCGGCGGCGGCCCGTTCGCGCGGCTGTACACCACCGCGCTCGCCGGGCTGGTCGACACCCCGTACGTGAAGTCGACCGGGACGAGCGTCCAGATCCACCTGCCGAAGGGGGAGCGGCTGCCGGAGACGACGCTCGAATGGCGCATCCCGAAGTGGTCGAACGCCATCGAACGCGACCGGGCCCGCGGCTACTTCATCGCGTACGCGGCGGCGATGTCGGTGTATTTCGTGGAGCAGGCGCTCGCCCGCGTCCACGACGGCGACACGCGGGTCTTCGACGACTTCGAGGTCCCCGACGAGGCGATCGGCTGCGGCTTCCACGAGGCGGTGCGGGGCGTGCTGTCCCACCACCTCGTCATCCGGGACAAAAAGATCGCGAACTACCACCCGTACCCGCCGACGCCGTGGAACGCGAGCCCGCGCGACAGCCACGGCACGCCCGGCCCGTACGAGGACGCCGTCCAGGACATGCCGATCTTCGAGGAGAACGGCCCGGACGACTTCAAGGGCGTCGACATCATGCGCGCGGTGCGCAGCTTCGACCCGTGCCTGCCGTGCGGCGTCCACATGTACGTGGGCGGCGGGCGGACGCTGAAGAAGCTGCACTCGCCGATGTTCGGGGCGACCCATGGGTGACACCGCCCGGTCTCCGGGAGACCGGCGGGTGCCGCTGGACGACGCGGCCGTCGCCGATCGGCTCACGCGGCTGGACGACGCGCTGGGCCGGCTGGAGCGGACGCCGGGCGCGACCGCCGAGACGGCCCTCGACGCGGTGACCATGCTGACCGAGGTGTACGGCGAGGCGCTGGCGCGGACGGTGGCGCGCCTTCCCGGCGACGCCGCGGCGTCCCTGCCGGACGACGAGCTCGTCGGACACCTGCTCGCCCTGCACGGCCTTCACCCGGAGCCCGCAGAGCGACGCGTGACCCGGGCCTTGGACCGGCTCCGGCCGGAGCTGGAACGGCATGGTCTCGACGTGAAGCTCACCGGCATCGACGCGGGGACCGCGCGGGTCGGGCTGAGAGGCGGCGGCTGCGGGTGCGGCGCGGAAACCGTCCGGGACGCCGTCCGTGAGGCCGTGTTCGCGGCGGCTCCGGAGCTGGAGAGCGTCGAGGTGTCCTCGCCGAGGGCGGCGGCGTTCGTCCCGGTCGACGCGCTGATGCGGCGTCCCGCCCCGGCGGCCGGGGGCGCCGCATGAGGTCCGGGGCCCTCGACCGGGTGATCAGGCGGGCGTC
This sequence comes from Spirillospora sp., assembly GCA_036564055.1. Classification (GTDB taxonomy): domain Bacteria; phylum Actinomycetota; class Actinomycetes; order Streptosporangiales; family Streptosporangiaceae; genus Spirillospora. The sequence goes on along the minus strand of DATCLF010000143.1, from coordinate 16,337 downwards.
CGACCCGTCGCGCCGAGCCCCGGGAGGGCCGGGGGAGCGGGAGGAAACCGACAGGTGCGGTCTCTGTGACGCCCCCGCCCCGGAGCCGCACGCCCACGTCCTCGACGAGCACGACGGCGGGCTGCTGTGCACCTGCCGGGCGTGCGGCCTGCTGTTCGAGAAGGAGGGAGCCGGCCTCGGCCGCTACCGGCTCGTGCCCCGCCGCAGGACGAGGCTGACCGGGGTGCCCGCCGCGGACCTCGGCGTCCCGGTCGGGCTGGCCTTCGTCGTGGTCGGGCTGGACGGCGTCGTCGTCGCCCGCTGCCCGAGCCCCGCGGGCGCCACCGCGTGGACCGTCGACCCCGGCGTCTGGGCGGACGTGACCGCGCGGAGCCCGCGGCTGGCGTCGATGCGTCCCGCCGTCGAGGCGCTGCTGGTCAACACGGTGCGCGGCGCGGACGAGCAGTGGATCGTCCCGGTCGACGACTGCTACCGGCTCGTCGGCCTCGTCCGGCGGTCATGGACCGGCCTGTCCGGGGGAGACCGGGTGTGGAAGGACATCGAGGAGTTCTTCGGCGGCCTCACCGAGACGGCCGCCGCAGACGGTCACATGACGCGGTCAACAGAGACGCGGTCACAGAAGTAAGGAGCGGTGATGGCTGAGATCCGCGTGGGAAAGCCGCACGTGAAGCCGGACGCGCCCTCCCACGTGAAGGGCGTGAATCAGGGCAACCGCAAGGGCGCCTACAAGAGCGAGGTCGGGCACCACCCGGACGGGACCGCCGACGCGCGGCGCTCCACCGGCGTCCGCGCCCGCAGGCGGAACCCGATCCTGTCGGTCATGCCGAACGTGCCGCCGGGCTGACCGCGCCCGGCCGGCGAGACGAGAAGAACCGGACCAAGGGGGGAACGAAATGCGCAAGATGATGATCGTGATGGGCTGTGCGGCCGCCGCCGGATGCGCCGTGCTCATCTACCGCGAGATGCCGGCGATGCGCCGCTACCTGAGGATCGAGCGCATGTGAGGCGCTACGGCGGCTCGGCCGGCGTCGCCGGCGCCGACGCCGCCGGCCGCGCGGGCGCCTCCTGCGCTTGCTCCGCCCACAGGACGAGGAACGAGTCGAGGACGGCCCCGAACCGGGCGAGACCCGACATGCGTTCGCGCAGTTCGGCGAGGCCCTCCGCCGTCAGCTCGTAGCGGCGGCGGGCGGGCCCCGCGTCCGAGGGGACCCAGCGCGACGTCAGCAGCCGTTCCCGTTCCAGGGCGCGCAGCACCCGGTAGGCGTGCCCCGGCTCGACGTCCTCGACGCCCATGGCCGTGAGCCGCTCGATGAGGTCGTAGCCGTGGGCGGGGCGCCGGTGGATCAGCAGGAGCAGGAAGGACCGGAGCATGCCCCGCATCTCGCTGCCGCACACGATCCCTCTCCTCCCCCCTCTCCTCATGCCGCACGCCGGGTCGCGCACCGGCGGCCCCGGTGATCTCATGAAGCGGCTTTCCGCTGCACAACTCCGCTAACGCCCCATTCCAAAATCACCCCTGGGGCATGGCGAAGTCCTGACCGGCCCCATGCCTGTTCTGCGGGACACGGGAAGAGATCTGTCCGGAGGTGGAAGGCGTGGAGCGGAAGACGAGGGCCAAGGCATGCGCGATGGCGATGGGCCTGGTGCTCGTCGCCGGCTGCAGCGGCGGCGACTCCGGCGGCGACCCGGGCGGCGGCGGGGCCGGGGCGACCGGCACCCCGGTGGAGGCGACCGGGGCGGCGGCGCAGATCCAGCAGCAGTTCGAGCGGGTCGTCGACGCCGTCCTGCCCTCGGTGGTGAAGATCGAGACGGATGCGGGCGAGGGCTCGGGCGTCGTGTTCGACACGCAGGGGCACGTGGTCACCAACGCACACGTGGTCGCCGGGGCGCGGCGGATCCGGGTCACCGCCTCCAGCGGCGGCTCACCGCGTGAGGCGGACCTCGTCGGCGCGTTCGCACCCGACGACCTGGCGGTCGTCAAGGTGGACGGTGCGTCGCTGAAGCCGGCCGTCTGGGGCGACTCCACCAAGGTGAAGGTCGGGCAGATGGTCCTCGCCATGGGCAACCCGCTCGGCCTGTCCGGAAGCGTGACCAACGGCATCGTGTCGGCGCTGCACCGCACGGTCTCGACCCAGGGCGAGGGCGAGTTCCCCGGGTCGACGATCGCCGACGCCATCCAGACCAGCGCGCCGATCAACCCGGGCAACAGCGGCGGGGCGCTGGTCACGCTGACCGGCGAGGTGATCGGCGTCCCCACCGCCGCCGCCCGGGACCCGGGGGCCGGGGGCGCGGCGCCCGGCATCGGGTTCGCGACGCCGAGCGACACCGTGAAACGGATCGTCCCCCAGCTCATCAGGACCGGCGAGGTCTCCAGGTCCGGTCGCGCCGCGCTCGGCGTGGTCGTCCGCACGCTCGTCGACCCGCAGAGCGGCCGCCGGTCCGCGGTGGCCGTCGTGGAGGTCATGGAGAACAGCGGCGCCGCCAGGGCCGGCATCGAACCGGGCGACCTCATCCTGGCGGTGAACGACACGCCGACGCCCACCCAGACGGACCTGACCACGGTCCTGGCGAATCTGGATCCCGGTCAGACCGTAACGGTCGAGATCCAGAAGCAGGACGGGACGAAACGGCAGGTCAAGGTGACGCTGGGGGAGCTTCCCGGTGACTGAGGCTCCCGGGTCGACGCCGCCCGCCGTTACATTGACCCGGTGACCACCACGAAGTCGCTCGCCGTGTGCGTGTTCTGCTCGTCCAGCGGGAGGATCGACCGCCGTCACGTCGACCTCGCCTCCGACGTCGGCGCCGAGCTGGCGCGCCGCGGCCACTCCCTGGTCAGTGGGGGAGCCAAGGTCTCGTGCATGGGCGCCGTCGCGCGCGCCGCCCGCGCCGGCGGCGCCCGCACGGTCGGGGTGATCCCCGAGGGCCTCGTCGACGTCGAGATCGCCGACGAGGACAACGACGAGCTGATCGTCACCCCCGACATGCGGGCCCGCAAGGGCGAGATGGACCGCCGCAGCGACGCGTTCCTCATCCTGCCCGGCGGCATCGGCACCCTGGAGGAGCTGTTCGAGGTGTGGACGGCCCGGGTCCTCGCCATGCACGAGAAGCCCGTCGCCATCCTCGACCCGACCGGCGTGTACGACCCGCTCCGCGAGCTGATGGAGCACCTCACCGAGCAGGGGTTCGCCCGTCACCGGATCTGGGACGCGATCGGCTGGACCACCACGGTCGCCGAGGCGTTCGACTACCTGGAGCGGTCCCGGCCCCGCATCGAGTTCTCCGCCGCGGACTACGCGGAGACCCAGCTCTAGCGGAAGACCGGCTCTCGGCGCTGGTTCGGGCTCTGTGCGGGGTCCCCGGCTCCGGACGGCCGTCGTGCCGGGCCGCGTGAATGAGCGCGGGCGATCCTCGGATAACGTCGGGAGGTACCCGGCTCGGAACCCCGCTCGAGGAGACGCATGACCGCCGACGTGCCCGCATCGCGGGAGCTCGCCGCGATCGCCGAACGCGCCGCCCGTGCCACGGGCGACCGGTTGCGGGCGGCGTTCCGCTCCCGGCCCCCGATCGACCTGAAGGCCGACCACCACGACCCGGTCACCGAGCACGACCGTGCCGCGGAGGAGACCATCCGCGAGGTGCTCGCCGAGCACACCCCCGGAAGCGTCGTCGTCGGCGAGGAGGGCGGAGTGCGGGAGGCGGGCGCGGCACGGGGAACCGGCGGGGACGTCCGCTGGTACGTCGACCCCATCGACGGGACGGCCAACTTCGCCGTCGGCCTGCCGTTCTTCTGCACGTCCATCGCGGCCGTGGCGGACGGGGAGCTGGTCGCGGGCGTGGTGTACGACCCCGTCCGCGACGACATGTTCACCGCGTCGCTCGACGGCGCCGCCTGCAACGGCGAGCCGATCCGCAGCACCGGCGCGTCGCGCGACCGCAACGCCGTGATCGCCACGTCGTTCCCGAGCGCACGCGACCTCGCCGGCGGCGACAGGGCGGAGACGCTCCGGCAGTACGGCCGCCTCGTCGACGCGTTCGCCACCGTGCGCAGGCCCGGGAGCGCGGCGCTGACCCTCGCGCACGTCGCCGCGGGCTGGACGGACGTCGCCTACGACTCGTCCATCAACGCCTACGACATCGCCGCCGGGCTGCTGCTGGTCAGGCGGGCCGGCGGCACGTACGTCCCGCTCGGCGGCGCGCCGGGCGGCGACGACTGGGACGCCCCCGGCTACCTCGCGTGCGTCGCCGGGTTCGACCTCGCCGGGTCCGTCGTCGCGGAGGTCGCCGGGCTCACCGCACAAGAGTGTCCTGGGGATTTCCCGCCCGTCCGGTGATCGTTAACCGCCGGTTCAGCGACGGCCGCAAGGCTCCCGCGTGATCCCCTCACGTGAAGGAGTGCCCATGTCCGTGACCCGTCGCGGAGTCGTCAAGGGCGGCGCGGCCGGTGCGCTGTCCATCGCCCTCGCCGGAAGCCTGGACGGCATCTTCCAGACCTCCGCGGGCGCCGACACAGGGGAGGCGTTCGGATACGGCCCCCTGATCCCCGACCCCAAGGGCATTCTCGACCTGCCCAAGGGCTTCTCGTACAAGGTGTTCTCGGTGGAGGGCGACCCCATCTCCGACGGCGTCGTCGTCCCCGGCCACCACGACGGAATGGCCACCTTCCCCGTACGCGGCTCCGGCCGCCCCGGACACGGCCGGCACGGCCGCGGCCACGGGCGGCGTCCCCACACGCTCCTGGTGCGCAACCACGAGCAGAGCAACAACGGCACCCCGGCCGTCGGGCCGCGCAGGCTGACCTACGACCCCGCCGCCAACGGCGGCACCACGACCCTTGAGGTCGACCGCGACGGCAACCTGCTGTCGCAGTACGTCAGCCTCGCGGGGACGGCCACGAACTGCGCCGGGGGCCGCACCCCCTGGGGGACGTGGCTGACCTGCGAGGAGACCGAGGGCTTCGACGGCGAGACCAAGAGCCACGGCTGGGTGTTCGAGGTCGACCCCTACGGCAGGCGCACCGAGCCGGTGCCGCTGACGGCCCTCGGCCGGTTCTCGCACGAGGCCGTCGCCGTCGACCCCCACACCAACGTCGCCTACCTCACCGAGGACGCGTCGGGGCCGTTCGGCCTGTTCTACCGGTTCCGTCCCCGCGCGCACCGCGGCGGCTACCACTGCTACCGGGCCGGCGGGAAGCTGGAGGCGCTGAAGGTCCCCGGCGTGCCGGACCTGTCGCTCGTCACCGAGCCGGGCACCCGGCTGCCCGCCCGCTGGGTCGACATCCCGGACCGGTACGCCAAGCAGACCTCCATCCGCGAGCAGTTCGAGGACGGCGAGATCACGCGGAGCCAGAAGCTCGAAGGCGCCTGGTGGGGGCACGGCAAGGCGTACTTCGTCGCCAGCTACTCCAGGACGGCCGAGGGCGCGGCCGGCGACCACGCGGGCCAGGTCTGGACCTACGACCCGCGCCGCAACGAGGTCCAGCTCCAGCTCATCTTCAAGCCGGGCGGCCGTTTCGACGGCCCGGACAACATCACCGTCTCCCCGTACGGCGGCGGCGTGATCCTCGCCGAGGACGGCGACGGCGAGCAGTACCTCGTCGGCACCACCCGCGAGGACAAGCCGTTCGCGATGGCCCGCAACGCCCTCAACGACAGCGAGTTCACCGGCGTGACGTTCTCGCCGGACGGCCGTGTGCTGTTCTTCAACCGCCAGTCCGACCCGGGCGCGACGTTCGCCGTCACCGGTCCCTGGCACCGCCTGCGCGGCTGACGGCCGGGCTCCCGGACGCGCGTCCGCGGTGTGACGAGGACCACGGCGCCGCCCGCCCGCGAGCCGCCCGAAGCGGCTGCTCAGCGGCGCGCGGACGGCGTCGTCCCGCGTCCGCGGCGCCGTCCGGGGCCGGCGCGTCCGGCGCCGGGACGCTCTGCTCGTGCCTCCCCACACCGTCAGGCGTGGCACGATCGGGGATTGGGAAACGTCTTACCCCGTGAGGCGCGAGCAGAACGGAGCGTGATCGTGGTCGTGGTCTTCGTCCTGGCCGGCCTGGCCGTGCTGGGCGCCGTCGTGGCCCTCGCCATGGGCAGGGGCGGCGAGCTGATCGAGACCCATCCCGACTATGCGCCGCTCCCGGCCGGTGCCGACGGCCGCACCCTCACGGCGCGGGACGCCGCGCGCCTGCGGCTTCCCCGCACGTTCTGGGGCTACCAGCCGCAGCTCACGGACGAGGCCCTGCACCGCCTCGCCGGCGCCCTCTCCGAACAGGAGGCCCGCGTCGCCGTGCTGGAACAGCAGCTGCGGGACCTGCGCGGCGGCAAGGAGAACCCCGGCGGCACGGTCGGCGCCCCGCACGGGTTGGACGAGACCGCCCCGAACGGCGCCGCGCCTCCTCTGCGCAAGGAGGTGGGGCTGCGCAAGGAGGCCACCGCGGCGGGCCGGTCGGTCGATGACGGCTACGACGACGAGGGCCACGAGGACGCCCCCTCCGCGAGAGACGACGACGCAGATGACTTCACCCCTGCGTCCTTCGCCGGCGACGCCTTCAAGGAGGACGGGCTCGCGGAGGACGAGTGGGTCGGCGGGCCCAAGGAGGACCGCCGGTGAGCCGCGTCGCCGTCCACGCGGAGGCGGTCGCTGACGCCCCCGCCGAACGCGTCTTCGACGTTCTCACCGACTGGTCGCGGCACCACGAGTGGATGCCGTTCACCCGCGCGGAGGGCGGTGACAAGATCGGTGACGAACTGGTCGGCTGGACGGGGGTCGGGCCCGTCGGCTTCCGCGACACGATGGTGATCACCGAGTGGCGGCAGGGCCGCCGCGTCGCGGTGCGGCACACCGGGCGCGTCGTGCGCGGCGAGGCGTTCTTCGACGTCGCGCCCGAGGGCTCCGGCAGCCGCATCGTGTGGGCCGAGCTCCTCGACCTGCCGCTCGGCCCCCTGGGACGCGCCGGATGGATCGCCGCGGGCCCGGTCGTGAAGGCGTTCATGGGCCTCTGCCTGCGTCGCCTTGCCGCCCTGTCCCAGGCGTCGTACCGGACGTCGTCGTGACACGGGTCGTTTTGGCACACGCGTGCGGTAGAACGGGCGGGTGACCACAGCGATCCCAGGTGAGGACGGGCTGGCCCGCTGCCCTTGGGGCGTGTCCACGCCCGACTACATCGCCTACCACGACGACGAATGGGGCCGTCCGGTCCGCGACGACCGGGGTCTCTACGAGCGGCTCTGCCTGGAGGCGTTCCAGTCGGGGCTGTCGTGGCTGACGATCCTGCGCAAACGCGAGGGCTTCCGGGCCGCGTTCTGCGGGTTCGACCCGGAGAAGGTCGCCGCGTTCGGCCCCGGCGACGTCGAACGCCTCCTGGGCGACGCCTCGATCGTCCGCAACCGCGCCAAGATCGAGGCGGCGATCGCCAACGCCCGCGCCGCGCTCGACCTGCCCGGCGGCCTCGCCGAGACGGTGTGGCGCTACGCCGACCCCGACCCGCCCGCGTACACCCGCATGGAGGACGTGCCCGCGTACACCGACGCGTCGAAGGCCCTCGCCAAGGAGCTGAAGAAGCACGGGTTCCGTTTCGTCGGCCCCACCACCGTCTACGCCCTCATGCAGGCGTGCGGCCTGGTCGACGACCACCTGACGGGCTGCCACCGCCACGGCGCCCACCGCTGAACGCCCGTCGCCGGGGCGGCCCGGCGGGCGGCCGGCGACCGGGCCGGCGCACGCCGCTCAGCGCTCGATGCGGCGCATCGCCTCGAGCACCAGGTCGATGGTCGGCGACGGCACCTCGTGCACGATCATGCCGTCGGCGAGGAACAGCACCCGGTCGGCGTGCGCGGCGGCCACCGGATCGTGCGTCACCATGACCACCGTCTGCCCGTAGGCGTCCACAGCGGTGCGCAGGAACCCCAGCACCTCGGCGCCGGCCGCCGAGTCCAGGTTGCCGGTCGGCTCGTCGGCGAACAGCACCTCCGGCCGCGTCAGCAGCGCCCGCGCGACCGCGACCCGCTGCTGCTGACCGCCCGACAGCTCGCTGGGACGGTGCCCCAGCCGCTCCCGCAGCCCCAGCGCGTCCACGAGCGTGTCGAACCACTCCTGGTCGGCGTCCCGGTTCCCGAGCCGCCCGGTGAGCCTGATGTTCTCCTCGGCCGTCAGCATCGGCAGCAGGTTGAACGACTGGAACACGAACCCGAGCCGGTCGCGCCGCAGCTTCGTCAGCCGCGTCCGCGACAGCTCGGTGATCTCCACGTCGCCGATCAGCACCGAGCCGGACGTCACCCTGTCGAGCCCGGCCATGCAGTGCAGGAACGTGGACTTCCCCGACCCGGACGGTCCCATGATCGCGGTGAACTGGCCCCGGGCGAACGTCGCCGAGACGCCGCGCAGCGCGGTCACCGCGCCGTCGCCCTCCCCGTAGGACTTGATCACGTCGCGGGCGACGGCGACGGGATCCGGCACCTGCTCGACCGCAGGTACGGCGGTTGTTTGCAGCATGCCTCAAGCAAACCGCCCGGCGGTCCGCGGCCGCACTGACGCTCACACCCCACCGGGCGGTGGGGTTCACCCCACCGCCCGGGTACGGTCTACCGGCCCTCGAACACCGGCTGCTGCTTCTTCAGGAACGCCTCGGTCGCGTTGACGTGGTCGTTCGTCTTGACGCACTCGTCCTGAAGCTCGGCCTCCCGCTCCAGCGCGGACGCCAGGTCGTGCACGGCCGCGTGGTCGAGCGCCGCCTTCACCGCGCCGTAGGCGGCCGTCGGGCCCTCGGCGAGGCGGCGTGCGAGCTCCACCGACGCGGGGGCCAGCTCGTCGGCCGGGACCACCCGGTTCACCAGCCCGATCCTCAGGGCCTCGTCCGCCTTGACCGGTTCCCCGAGCAGCAGCAGCTCGGCGGCCTTGGCGCGGCCGACGAGACGCTGGAGCGTCCACGACATCCCGCTGTCGGGGGCGAGGCCGATCCCGGTGAACGCGGTCGCGAACCGCGCCCGGTCCGACGCCACGATCAGGTCGCACGCGAACGCCAGCGACGCGCCCGCGCCCGCGGCGACGCCGTTCACCGCCGCCACCACCGGCTTGCGCATGCCCGTGATCGCCAGCACGAGCGGGTTGTAGTGCCGGCGGACGGTGTCGTCCAGGCCCCTGCCGGCGGCGAGGTTGTCACCGTGCTCACGCAGGTCCTGACCGGCGCAGAACGCCCGTCCGGCCCCGGTCAGCAGGACCGCGCGGGCGGCGGAGTCGGCGGCGGCGCGGTCCAGGGTCTCGCGCAGCAGTTCCTTCATCGGGGCCGTCAGCGCGTTCATCCCGTCCGGCCTGTTGAGTGTGATTGTCGCCACACCGTCGGTCACGTCGTAGAGCACGGTCTCAGACATCGTCGTCCTTTCGCGTCGCCGACAGATCTTCCCAGGCAACCTTCGGCGAACCCGCTCCGGCGGGCAAGAGCGCCGCCGGCGGGGGTGCGGCGAGCGTCTTCGCCGGTCGCCTCCGCTGCGCCGTTCGTCCGATCTGCAGACTGATCGTTACCACTTCGCGCCCGGAAGACGGGATAATGGACCACCTATCGAAAGACGCGGATGCGACACGCGGCCACGGGCCACAGGTGCGCGAGGCCGCGGCCCTACGCAGGAAGGGGATGCACGCATGGCGGCGATGAAGCCGCGGACGGGAGACGGTCCGCTCGAGGTGACCAAGGAGGGGCGCGGTATCGTCATGCGGGTCCCTCTCGAAGGCGGCGGCCGTCTCGTCGTCGAGCTTTCCGCAGAGGAGGCCAAGGAACTCGGCGACGCCATCAAGGAAGTCGTGGGCTGACGGTTCCGCCGATCCCGGCCTGCTGGTGACGGTCCCGGCGACGCCGCCGGGGCCCTTGCCATCTTCTGCCGTCTTTCACTTGGACGTCCGTGCACCGCGACGTCCCCGAGCAGCACGACCACAGGGGGGACCGCCCGCCATGCCCATCGAGACCCGCCTTCGCGCCGTCGGCGGGACCGTGTCGCACGCCGCGATCGACCTCGGGGCCGAGGCGGTGGCGGTGCCCGTCCGCAAGGGGCCGCAGGCGCCCGCGACCGAGCTCGCGGAGTCGCTGCCGTTCACGCTGGACGAGCTGCTGACCCTTCACGACGCCAAGGGCGAACCGGGCGAGATCGTGTCCGCCCAGGTCCGCGTCGGCGACAAGGTGCGGGAGCTGCTGCTGTACGGGGTGGGCGAGGCGGAGCCGGCCGACCTGCGCAAAGCCGGTGCCGCGCTGGCCCGCCGGGGCCGGGGACGCGACGCGCTCGTCGCGGTGGTGCCCCGGGGCGATCTCGCCGCGTTCACCGAGGGCGCCCTGCTCGCCTCCTACACGTTCAAGATCGGGGCCCCGCCCGGTGAGAAGAAGAAGGCGGTGGGCACCGTCGCCGTGCTGCCCGAGGAGGGCCCGGACGCCGCGGCCCCGGCGATCGAACGCGGCACCGTCGCGGCCCGCGCCACCGCACTGGCCCGCGACCTCGCCAACACCCCCTCCCGCGAGAAGGACCCGTCCTGGCTCGCCGGGGAGGCCGAGCGGATCGCCGCCGAAAGCGGCCTCGCCGTCCGCGTGCGCGGCGAGAAGGAGCTGGTGGAGGAGGGTTTCGGCGGCCTGGTGGCCGTCGGCGGCGGGTCCTCGCGTCCTCCCCGCCTCATCGAGCTGTCGTACGACCCGCGTGACGCCGGAGCGTCCGGTGAGCCGGAGCGGCACGTCGTCCTCGTGGGCAAGGGCATCACGTTCGACAGCGGCGGCCTGTCGCTGAAGCCCAACGACAACATGAAGTCGATGAAGACCGACATGGCGGGCGGCGCGACCGTCATCGCCGTGATGGCCGCGCTGCGCGACCTCGGCGTCCGTGCCCGCGTCACCGGGCTGATCGCCGCCGCGGAGAACATGCCGTCGGGGTCGGCCATGCGGCCCGGGGACGTGATCGCCCACTACGGCGGCACGACCTCGGAGGTGCTCAACACCGACGCCGAGGGACGTCTCGTGCTGGCCGACGCCCTCGCCTACGCCCGCGCCGACCTCGATCCCGACGTGATCGTGGACGTGGCCACGCTGACCGGCGCGGCCAAGGTCGCGCTCGGCCTGCGGTACGGCGCGCTGTTCTCCAACGACGACGACCTCGCCGCGGCCCTCACCCGCGCCGGGACCGCCGCCGGCGAACCGGTGTGGCGGCTCCCGCTCGTCGAGGACTACCGCGAGGCGATCGACTCCGACGTCGCCGACATCAACAACACCGGCCGCGGCGGCTACGGCGCCGGTTCCATCACGGCCGCGCTGTTCCTGCGCGAGTTCGTGGGCGACCGGCCCTGGGCGCACCTGGACATCGCCGGCCCAGGCCGTTCCACCTCCGACGACGCCGAGATCACCCGCGGCGCCACCGGCTTCGGGGCCCGGCTGCTGCTCGGCTGGCTCGCCCCCTGACGCCGGGGCCTCCGGGTCACCTCGTCCGGCGGTCGATCACGGGGACGCGGCGGCGCGCCCTCGCCTCCTCGACGACCTGCCGGAGCGTCGCGTCCCAGCCCCGCTCCACCGCGAAGCACCACGCGGCGGCCTCCGCGGTGGCGGGCACGTCCCGCATCGTCAGCGCCACCAGCCGGGGCCGTTCCCACGTGCGGGCCATCTCGGCCAGCTCGGGGGTCCGCAGGAACACCACGTAGTCCAGCTCGCCCCGGCGGGTGCCGGGGACCCCGCGTCGCAGAGCGGCGATCGCCCGTACCTCCGCCCACGGCAGCGTCCTTCCCGCCCGGCGGGGCAGCGGCCAGCGGGCGGGGCGGCGCACCCCGTCGTCCGACAGCTCCAGGACGGGACGGCGCGCCACCGCCCGCCCGGCGGCCAGGACGAACCCCGTCCCGAACAGCGCGAGCCCGGCGAAGCCGACGGCCGTGAACACGACGCCCCCGACGCTCGCGCCGTCCGCCACGCCGCCCGCGACGAACGCCACCGCCGCCGCGAGAAGGATCAGCGTCGCGAGGAGCCGCCCGACCTCCCGCCGCGTCACCCGGACGCGAACGGCGAACGGCGCGCCCGGCCGCGTCCCGCCGCGTGCGGTGCTCTCGGCCGGACCGTCCGCCGGCACGGCGTCCCCGGGCACGGCGTCTCCCGACACGGCGTCTCCGGACACGGTGTTCACGGGGTCACTCGGTCTTCACCGCGCACAGCAGGCCGTCGCCCACCGGAAGCAGCATCTGGACGAGCCGCTCGTCGTCGCGGATCATCCGGTGCACCTCGCGGATCGCCTCGGTGTCGGGATCGCGGTGCGCGGGGTCGGCGACCCGGCCGTGCCACAGCGCGTTGTCGAACGCGACGACGCCGCCCGGCCGCAGCAGTCGCAGCGCGTCGACCAGATAGTCGGGGTACTCGCGCTTCTGCGCGTCGCAGAACACCATGTCGTAGGCGCCGTCGGTGAGCCTCGGCAGCACCTCCAGCGCCGGCCCGGTGATCATCCGGGTGCGGAACGAGCCGAGACCCGCCTCCGCGTACGCGCGCTTCGCCATCCGCTGGTGCTCGGGATCGATGTCCACGCTGGTCAGCACCGCGTCCTTCGGCATCCCGCGCATTAGCCAGATGCCGGACACGCCGCAACCGGAGCCGACCTCCACCACCGTCCGCGCGCCGATCAGGGTGGCGAGAAACCGCAGCGCGGCGCCGACCGCCGCGCCCACCGGGGCGGCGCCGACCTCCTCGCCGCGGCGCCTGGCGTTCAGGAGCGGCTCGTCTTCGGGGAGATACCCCTCCACATAGGCCCGGGTGGCCTGAACGGCGTCGATGTCTGCCTCCTCGCGGGACCCCCGGCTGGGTCATCTGGAAAGACCATATCGCTGACAGGGAACCAACTGGAGTTTCAGCGCGTTGTAACCACGGAAGGAATCCGCTCACAGCGGGTTGTGCCCATGACGACGAGTCGGTCCAGAACCGCCCCAGCCCAGGCGAGACCGTGCCGCTCCAAGGCGAGACCTTGGCCCACGAGAGAGAGGAACAACCCGGCACATGGGAGTCGCAGCACTCAGTTTCAGAAGCGCTGTGGGGGTCAGTGGGACGCGCACTCGCGAGAACGCCCCCGAGGCGGAATGGGCGCCGCCGTCATGGGACGAGGTCGTCCGGGAACACTCGGCCCGCGTCTACCGGCTCGCCTACCGTCTGACAGGTAACCAGCACGACGCCGAAGACCTCACGCAGGAGGTCTTCGTCCGGGTGTTCCGTTCCTTGTCGAACTACACACCGGGGACGTTCGAGGGCTGGCTGCACCGCATCACCACCAACCTCTTCCTCGACATGGCGCGGCGACGCCAGCGGATTCGTTTCGAAGGGCTCGCCGACGACGCCGCCGAACGCATCCAGGGCCGGGAGCCGACCCCTGCGCAGGCGTACGACGACACCAACTTCGACGCCGACGTGCAGGAGGCGCTCGACGCGCTCGCTCCCGAGTACAGGGCCGCGGTTGTCCTGTGCGACATCGAGGGGTTCTCCTACGAGGAGATCTCCGCGACGCTCGGCGTCAAGCTCGGGACCGTGCGCAGCCGCATCCATCGGGGGCGGGCGCAGCTGCGCGCGGCGCTGGAGCACAGGGCGCCGACCCGCCGCCGCCCGGGGACCCGCAACGAGGCGGTGCCGGGCACGGCTCCCGGCACGGCGGCCGGCGCCGTGGTCGACGGGGTGCGGGACGCGGCGGCGGTGGCGCAGGACGACGAGAAGAACGGGGGCATCCATCTGGCGGGCGGCGCAGAGCCGCAGCCGGAAGGTGTGTAACTCTTCGGGTATAAAGCTGTGCTTGCCGCGTGCGGACGGGACCGCGCGCCCGAAGGAACGTGAAGTGACGGAGGCGGCGTGAGTTGTCTGGGGGAGCGTCTGACCGCTCTGGTCGACGGTGAGCTGGGGCATGAGGAGCGCGACCGCGCACTCGCCCATCTCGCGGTCTGCGCCCAGTGCAGGGACGAGGTGACCTCGCTTCGCCTGATCAAGGGACGGTTGCGCGGCCTGGCCGGCGCCCCGCCGGCCGACGACACCGGCGAACTCCCCTCGGCCGACTTCCTCGACCGCCTGCGCTCCCTTCCCGCGCGGACCGACCTTCCCCCGTCCGACTCCGGTCCCCCCGGCCGGCACGCCGCCGGTGACGCCGGTGACATCCGCCGGGGACGTCCCGCGCCACGACTCCACGGCGCGGCGGGGCATCGCTCCGCCCGGCCGCGTCGATCATCCGGCCGTCCCGCCGGGTCACGCCACACCGCACGCGCCCACGCGCACGCCGCACACCCGCACACCGCACCCCCTGACGCAGGGCACGCGCACGCCGGACCCGCCGCCGGGCCGGTGGCCGCGGCGACCCGGCCGCGACGCCGGTACCTCGTCCTCGGCGCCGCGACCCTGTTCATCGGTCTCGGTACCGCGTCGTACGCCGCCGGAGAACGACCGGACGAGCCGGCCGTCACACCCGCCTTCGACCGTTTCGCCGTCGAACACGCGCTGACCTCCGGCGACGCGCCCCTGACCGATCCGCTCACCGACCCGTCGCAGCGGGTCCCGATCGCTCCGGGGCCGTGATCGCGAGGGCCCTGACCGGCCGGGGACGGCGCCGCTGCGCGCTCGCCTGCGGACTGGCCTGCGGGCTCGCGGGCGCCATCGCGCTCGCCGCCGCCCTCACCGGCGGCGAACCGGCCGCGAGCACGCGGAACGTCCGCAGCGACCCGGGAGCCGTGGCGCTGCTGCGCGGAGCCGCCTCCGCCGCGAGCCGCGTCCCGTACCACGGCAGGCGCTTCCTCACCACGGCGGGTCCCGGCCGCTCCGCCACGTCCCGGACGTCGGTCTCCCACACCCCCGGCGGCGGCGTCCTCTACCGGTCCGAGACCGCCGGGAAGAGCTACCGCTCCGAGACCGCCGCGCAGGAGGCGGCCGTCTTCACACCGGAGACGCTCGCCCTGCTGACCCGCAACTACTCCGTCGTCCGCGTCGCGGACTCCACCGCCTGCGGCAGACCCGCCCGCGTCGTGGAGGCCCGCAGGGCCGACGGCAGCACCGCCGGACGCTTCCTCATCGACGCCGAGACCGGCCTGATGCTGCACCGCGAGCTCATCGACGCCACCGGCCGCGCCGTCGTGAGCAGCGGCTTCAGCGAGATCAGCTTCACCGTCCCGTCCGACGAGCCCGCGACGTTCGACGGCCCGCGCAAGGGCCTCGCGCGGCTGCGCGGCGACGACCCCGCCGGCCGGGAGGCCACCGGCCCGTGGGACGACGAGCTGGACCGTGCCGAACTCGACGAACTGCGCGGCCGTGGATGGCCCGTCCCCGAGGACCTGCCGGGACGGCTCACCCTCCACGACGCCCGCCGCGACCCCGGCGGCACCGTCCACCTCAGCTACTCCGACGGGCTCGCCGCCGTCTCGGTGTTCGTGCAACCCGGCACGCTCGACGAACGGGCCATGGCCGGCTGGCAGAAGACCGTCCGGGGCGACCGGGAGGTGTTCCGCGCCGGGACGGTGCGGCACTGGGCCGTCTCCCAGGGCGACGGCTACGTCGTGACCGTGCTGACCGACGCCCCGCAGAGCACCGCCGAAGCCGTCGCCGTCCACCTGTCCGGCAGGGCCGACCCGTTCTGGGCCCGGCTCTCCCGCGGCGCCCGCAGGATCGCGTCCGCGGCGAACCCGTTCGGTTGACGAACCCGTGGGACCGGACGTCCGTCACACCGGGGAGAATGCCACTCGTGCACCGATGAAGATGATCATTTCCGGAAGAGCGTGTCGACCGGAGGTCTTATGCTCACCACATGCCTTCCGGGGCACGATGAGCACGGATAGCAGGACCATGCTCGGTAGGAGAGATGGGGATGACGGAAGACAACCGCGGGCCGGTCAGGGCACCGGTGGAGGACGACGACGTCGTCCCCGGCCAGGAGCCCGGACGGCGGGAGGCGGCAGCCCCGCCCGAGACGGTGACCGACCGGGAGGTCCCCCTGGAGCCGTCTGACGACCCCGAGCCCGAGACCGACGCCCCCGAGGCCGCCTCGTCCGAAGGCGACGCCTCCGAGAACGCCTCCTCCGAAGGCGCAGGCGCCGGTGAAGGCGGCGGCGACGCCGAGAACGGGGGCGGCCACAAGGGCGACCGCCTGGTGGCCGGGGGATTCGCGCCGCCCGACTCCCCGCTCGGCGAACCGCCCGAGACCAGCGAGGACGTGCTGTCCCGGTCGGCCGCGGCCGCCGACATGGGGCCGCAGGAGGTCCCGCTCAGGGAAGGCACGCCGAGCGACATGCCGCAGCCCCCGCCCGTGCCCCCCAACAAGCCCATCGCAGAAGCAGACGAGCGTCGGCGTCCGGGTTTCGTGCCCCACCACCACGACCCCGGTGCATCGCCCCAGGGG
>DATCLF010000142.1:0-5405 GCA_036564055.1 Spirillospora sp. | reverse complement strand
GGTGAGGGTCTGCAGCGTCTTCACCGGCGTCACCCCCTCCCCGAGGCGCCCGTGGCGGTGTCCCAGGCGCCGGAGGCGGCGGCGTCGCGCGCGAAGTCGGCGAAGTCGCGGGGCGGCCTGCCCAGAACCCGCCGGACGCCGTCGCAGACGTGGGCGTTACGGCCGTCGAGGACGGTCGTGAACAGGTAGGTCAGCAGGTCGGCGAGGTCGGCGGGCAGCCCCTCGGCGGTCAGGCCCGCGGTGAACTCCTCCGCCGTGATCCGGCGGTAGGCGAGGGGACGGCCGGCGGCGTCGGCGATGGCGGCGACGGCCTCGGCGAACGTGAGGAGCCGCGGCCCGGTCAGCTCGTAGACCTGGCCGGTGTGCCCGTCCTCGGTGAGCACGGCCGCGGCGACGTCCGCGATGTCGTCGGCGTCGACGAACGGCTCACCGACGTCGCCGGCGGGCAGTGCCAGTTCCCCGTGCACGAGGGGTTCCCGCAGGTGGCCCTCGCTGAAGTTCTGGCAGAACCAGCTGCAGCGCAGGACCGTCCAGTCCGCTCCGGAGTCCGCGAGGACCTTCTCGGCGGCCTGGGCCCGGTCCTCCCCGCGTCCCGACAGCAGCACCAGGCGCCGGGTGCCGGACCGCAGCGCGACCTCGGTGAACGCCCCGATCGCCTCGGGCGCCCCCGGCGCCGCCAGGTCCGGGTAGTACGCGAGGTAGGCCGCGGTGACGCCGTCGAGGGCGGGTTCCCAGGTGTCCGGGTCCGCCCAGTCGAACGGCACCCCGCCGGACCGGGACCCCACCCGCACCGGACGGTTCCGGGCGGTCAGCCGCTCCACGACGCGCCGGCCGGTCTTGCCGGTGCCGCCCGTGACGAGGGTCATCTGGTCGGTCATCACGCGTCTCCTCGATCTCGTCGCCGAACCGCGGCCTTCCCCGAAGCCGCACGTCCACCGTCGCCGGTGCCCGGTTTGGCAACAATGGGAGGTTGTGCAACGGTCGTTAACCCGACGGTTAACGACGGGAGGTCACGGTGGAGCTGCGCGACATCGAGATCTTCCTGACGCTCGCCGAGGAGCTGCACTTCGGCCGCACCGCCGAACGGCTGCACGTGTCCACCGCCCGGGTCAGCCAGACGATCAAGAAGATGGAGCGCAGGATCGGCGCCGCGCTGTTCGAACGGACCAGCCGCCGGGTCGCGCTGACCCCGATCGGACGGCGCCTGGAGCAGGACCTGCGCCCGGCCCACCGGCAGATCCTCGACGGCATCGCGCGGGCGGTCGCCGCGGGCCGCGGGATCGAGGGGGTGCTGCGCGTCGGGTTCGTCGGCACGGTGGTCGGACGGCTTCTGCACCAGGCGGCGACACGGTTCCGCGCCCGCCACTCCGGCTGCGAGGTGGAGATCGTGGACGTCCGCTACAGCGACTTCCTCGACCTGCTGCGCGCCGAGAGGCTCGACCTCGTCCTGGTGCCGGTCACGGTGGACGAGCCCGACATCACCTGCGGCCCGGTCCTGTTCCGGGAACCGGTCGTCCTCGCGGTCTCGGCCCGGCACCGTCTCGCCCGCAGGGACTCGGTCTCCCTGGAGGACCTCCGCGACGAGGAGGTGCTGTCGCCGCGCGGGCTTCCCGACTACATGAAGGAGAGCCTGGCCCCGCTGCGCACGCCCAGCGGCAGTCCCGTCAGGTTCGGCCGGGAGTTCAGCACCGTCCAGGAGATGCTCTCCCTCGTCGGCGCGGGTCTCGGGGTCTTTCCGGTGCCCGCCCACGCGAGCAGGTACGACACGCGTCCCGACATCGTCTACCTGCCGATCCGCGACGGCCGGCCGAGGGAGCGCCGGTTCATCTGGCGCACCACGGCCGAGACGAACCGCATCCGTGCCTTCACCCGCGCCGTCGCCGACACCATCGCCGAGGAGCTGGACGGGCAGCCGTTCCCCTGAGCGCCGTCAGGACGCGGACGGCCTCCGCAGGCGACCCGGACCCGGGAGGGAACGCGGCTATACCGATGCGGTTCCAGGCGTTGATGGCGGCGATCGTCCACAGGAGGTGGGCGAGCGGGGTCTCGGCGAAGTGCTCGCGGGCGGCGGCGAAGACCTCGTCCGCGACACCGGCCTGGCCCTGGCCGAGGTCATGGCCTCGGCCAGGGCCAGGGCCGCGCGTTCGGCAGCGGTGAACAGCGTGCTCTCCCGCCAGGACGCCAACTCGTCCAAGCGGGTTTCGCTATCACCGGCGTCCAAGGCCGCCCGGGTGTGCAGCGACAGGCAGAACGCGCAGCCGTTGATCTGGGAGACGCGGATGCGGACGAACCGGTCCCGCAGGTGCCGGGTGTGGTGGCCGAGCAGCTCCAGGCCGGGCGACCCGGCGCACCACGTCTCGTAGCGGCAGGGGGAGGGGACGCCGGTCAGCCCGGCCCTGCGCATGGCACTGGCCGCTTTGCGTCCCCAGGCGATGTCCACGTTCCCGGCGGTCATGATCTGTGCCTTCGCGTCCAGGAACGTCCGGTAGAGGTCGTGCGCGGCGGGGTCGGGGACGCTCAGGGCGGGCGCGTCGGTGGCGTCGAACTCGTCGATCTGGAGCACGCCGCCCGGTTTGAGGGCCCGGACCAGGCGGTCGAGGACGGCGAGGCGTTCGGGCAGCAGCCGCAGCACCAGCCGGGCGTGGACGAGGTCGAACCCGGCCTCCGGGAGCGGGTCGTGGACGATGTCGTGGACGACGAACTCAAGACCCTCGACGACGGGCATGGGAACCGGCCCGATGTCGGTGGCCAGAACCGAACCGGTCGGGGAGACGCGCCGGGCCAGCCATGCCGCGACGCCGCCGTCCCCGGCGCCGACCTCCAGGCACCGCCACCCCGGCCGGACGCCGGTGCGGGCGAGGTGCCGGGTGGTGAACGGGTCGAGGGCCAGGCCGAGCAGGCGGTGCTGTTCGCCGTTGTGCGCGTCGTGTCCGCCGAAGACGGGCACGGGCCGGAGCTTCGTGGTCACGGGGTTCTCACCTCCGGGCGTCGGTCCGCCGCGCGGGATCGGCGGCGTCCGCCGGGACGGCGGCGTCCGCGGCCAGCCGGGTCAGGGCGGCGACGCTGACCTTGCCGGTCGGGCCGAGCGGCAGTTCGGGCAGGACCAGGAAGCGTTCGGGCAGCCCGCGCCGGTCGACGCCGCGTTCCCGCAGGTAGTCGATGAGGGCGGCGGGAGGCGGCGGCGCGGCCCCGGGACGCGGCGCCAGGCAGACGCACATCCGTTCGCCCAGGTCACGGTCGTGCGCCGGGACGCAGTGGACGTCGGCGATGTCGGGGTGGCCGGCGAGCACGCGCTCCACCTCCGCCGGAAAGATCTTGATGCCGCCGCGGATGACGACGCGTTCGAGCCGGTCGAGCACCCACAGCGTGCCGTCGTCGTCGAGGCGGCCGAGATCACCGGTGCGGACCCAGCCGCCGGGGGCCCGGTGGCGGGCGTCCAGGTCGGGGGCCGCGACGTAGCACAACGGGGTCATGGGGCCGAGCGCCCAGATCTCACCCGCTCGGCCGGGGGGCAGCGGCCGCCCCTCGGGGTCGCGGATGCTGATCTCCGCCACGTCGGGGGCGGGGACGCCGGCCAGCCCGGGGGCCCAGCGGCCCGGGTCGCGGGCGGTGTGGCAGTTGACCCCGTCGCTGGAGCCGTAGATGTTGACGGGCGGCATGCCGAACCTGCGGACGCAGGCGTCGCGGACGTGCTCGTGGACCGGACCCGCGCTGGAGACGACGGCCCGGAGCGACGACAGGTCCGCGTCGCTCGCGCATCCGGCCATGCGCCAGATATTGGTCGGGACGGCGAACAGGTGGGTGGGGCGGTGCCGCGCTACCGCGTCGAGCGCGGCGGCGGGGTCGAAGCGCGGCAGCAGGACCAGCGTGCCGCCGTGGCGCGCGACGATCCCCGAGGTCGCCAGCGACCCGTATGCCGAGGCCGGCGAGACCAGCACGAGGGCCCGCATCGGCTCGGTCCCGCGTTTTCAGGGCGGCCACGTACTTGCCCCGGCCGCCTCCCATGGCGTTGTGGGAGTAGGCCACCATCTTGGGTTCGGACTCCGACCCCGAGGAGGTGAGGATGCGGGCCGGGGCCTCCGCGTCGACGGGCTCGCGACGCCGGGCCCGCAGATCGCCTTGGTCGAGCGAACGGATCCCGTCGTGCGGGGACGGGCCGGGCGTCCAGAGCTGGAGGTCGTCCACGCCCTCCGCCGAGGTGAGCCCCTCCGGGGTGGTGACGAGCGCGGCGGCGCGGGAGCGGCGGAGGAGGCGGACGATGTCGCGTGGCCCGTGCGTGTGCGGAATCGGCAGGGCCACGGCTCCGAGCGCCGCGATCGCCAGCTCGGCGACGACGGCATCGCGTCCGTTCGGCAGCAGCACGGCGATGATGTCGGCGGACCCCCGGCCGGCGGCCCGCAGCGCTGCGGCCGCCCGGCGGACACGCTCGTCGAGCGCGGCGTAGGTGGGGACGCCCGCGTCGTCGACGACGGCTTCGCGCTCGGGGGACGCGCGGACGTGGTCGCGGAACAACGCGTACAGGTCCCGGCCGGGGCAGAACCCCCTCCCACGAGGCGGCGGTGACCCGGGCGCGTCCGGCGAGGCTGAGCACCACGGCGAGCGCGTGCGGCAGCTCGACGTCGAAGGCGGTCGGATGGTCGTGGGTGGCGACGCTGTCGGGTGAACCGGGGCTTGTTCTGGACCACCTCGATGCGGCGCAGCCTCCCGTGCCGCCCGTCGCGCACCGCCGCCCGCAGCCGCCGGGTGAGGGCGCTGTCGAGCCAGTGCGTGGCGACGGTGACGTCCAGGTCCCAGCGGCGCCGGATGCGGGCCACGGCCGCGAGCCCCGCCAGGTCCGGGGCGAGCGGCTTCTCCACGATGATCGTGCGGTAGCCGAGCCGGGCGAGACCGGCCAGCATGCCGTGTTTCGAAGTAGGTGGAGCCATTCGTTGATGAGCGGTGGTGATCTCTAGGACAGCCTGGTAGCGGACAGACAGCTTGTCGTAGCGGGTGGCCACCGCCCGGTGGCGTTTGAGGCGGTTGATGCCGCACTCCACCGCACGACGCCCCTGGTAGTCGGCCGGGTCGAAGGCGGGTGGACGACCGCCGCGGCTGCCCCGGCGCTGCCGATGCCGGACTTGGCCGTCAGGGACCGGGATTGTGGCGGCGATCTTGCGGCGGCGCAGATAGGAGCGGATCGCCCGCGACGAGTACGCCTTGTCGGCCCGTACCCGGTCCGGCCGGGTACGCGGACGAACCGGTCCGGTGCGGGCGACCCAAAATCTGCGCCATGACCGCCTCGAACTGCGGGGCATCGCCCCGCTGACCGGTGCGAGGGAGCCCATCGCATGGCATGGGAAGACCCTCCTTCCGCATCTGGCCATCAAACAGCGGTGATCAAGCTTCAAAGGCGCTAGCCTAAAGGC
>DATCLF010000141.1:0-17197 GCA_036564055.1 Spirillospora sp. | reverse complement strand
CCCCTGGGGCTCTGCCCCTATCCCCCTGGGGGTTGCTGTGGGTGATCGGGTTGCTGTGGATGGGGGCTTCATGTGGGTGAGCGGTGCTGCTGGGTGGGGGTTGTGTGGGGGGCCAAGGTCAGGGCCAGGTGGAGGGTCAGGCGGTCCCGGCCGTTCGACAGGGACATCGACGTCAACGCCTCTATGCGGCTCAGGCGGTGGTAGAGGGTCTGACGGTGAATGTTCAGAGCTTCGGCCGTCCTCTGGACGTTGCCCGCCAAGTCCAAGTAGGTGCGGGCCGTCTCCGCCAGAACCTCGTTCTCCAGTAGGCGGAGCGTGCCCGGAGTTTGAGTCGCCTCCGTCAGGGCCCCGTCTCCTGCGGTGCGCAGAAGGCGAAGCACGCCCAGAGACGCCCAGTCGCGGGTCTCGCCCGGAGGCGCGGCGCGGGCGGCCACGCGGGCGCGAAGCCAGCCCTCGTGGACCTCACCGAAAGACCGGCACGGAGAGCAGATGCCCGTCCGGACGGGGGAGCCGCGTTCCTCCAGCAGGCTGCGGGCGCGGTCCAACGTGCCCGGAGCGGGTGCTGAGGAGGGGATCAGCAGGACGTGGTCGCGTTGCCAGAACGTCGCCAGGACGGAACGAGGAAGCGGCCACGGATTGAGAGGTTCGGGGGTCGCAGACCGTAGGACCGCCACCGTGAACGGCGGGGACGGCGCACCCGCGTCCGTCAGGTCGTCGGCCGCCTGCGCGCGGACGTCGGGGTGAGGAGAAAGAAGGTCCGCCAGCTTCAAGCCGAGGTCGTCGCGTTCCCTGGCACGGCGAGCCATCTCCAAGCCCGCGCGGTCGCAGAGATGCATCGCCTCCTCCGCCTGCGCGGCCGTCACCCGCTCCTCGTCGTCGAGGAACCACAGATAGCCGTACGTCACGTTGTTCCAGCGGACCGGCAGGCACAGACGGCCCAGCTGACCCGCCGACGTGTCCGCCGGAATGCGGACCGGACCCGACGCGCGGGCGATGCCGTAACGCTCGAAACGTGCGCGGACGTCCTTCGACGCACGCCGATGCAGGATCGAATCCATCCGTACCGGATCGATCGTGTCGCCGTGAGCGGCGTACGCGACGAGATGGAAGTCGCGGTCCTCCAACGTCGCCGGAGCCTGAAGAAGGTCGGCCGCGTACTCCACGATCTCCTGGAGGTCCATCAGATCCTCATACGTCTGTATGACGGAAGCGGGGTCGAGAAGTGGCAATCGACTATAGGGGCGGCGGCCCGGTGCTCCTAGCGTTCGAAACGCCATGCCCAACCCCGTCCTCCTCGCCGCCGCACGCAGCCGGCGCATGCGCCGCCTCGTCACCGCACTGCCCCCGAGCCGAAGAGTCGTCGACCGGTTCGTCGCAGGGGACGACCTCGACTCCGCCATCGCCGTCGTCCGCTCCCTCGTCGCCGGCGGCATCACCGTCACGCTCGATCACCTCGGGGAACACACGCTCGACGAAGAGCAGGCCAGGCGGACGCGTGACGCGTACCTGCGGCTGATCTCCGCTCTCGACGACCTCGGGCTCGCCGAAGGCGCCGACGTCTCCGTCAAACTGTCCGCCCTCGGACAGGCCCTCCCCGGCCGGCCCGACCTCGACCACGCCCGCCACATCTGCGCCGCCGCCACGCGGACCGGGATGACGGTCACCCTCGACATGGAAGACCACACCACGGTCGACTCCACCCTGGAAACCCACAGCGAACTCCGCGCCGATTTCCCCGAAACCGGAATCGCCATCCAGGCGATGCTGCGCCGCAGCGAAAACGACCTTCGCGACCTCGCCGACGCGCGCGTCCGCCTCGTCAAAGGCGCCTACGACGAACCGTCCTCCGTCGCCCACCGGAACAGACGCGACATCGACCGCGCCTACGTTCGGGGCCTGCGCATCCTCATGAACGGGCGCGGATACCCGATGATCGCCACCCACGACCCGCGGCTGATCGAAATCGCTGCGGCGCTCGGACGCGACCGGCCGTACGAGTTCCAAATGCTCTACGGAATCCGCGTCGCCGAACAACGACGCCTCGCGAAAAGCCACCGCATGCGGGTCTACGTCCCCTACGGCGCCGACTGGTACGGATACCTCATGCGGCGCCTCGCCGAGCGGCCCGCCAACCTCGCCTTCTTCCTCCGCGCACTCGTCACCCGCTGACCAGGAAGGTTCGCTCCATGGACGCCGTCACCACCGTCCCCGCCCCCCAGAACGAGCCGGTACGCGGATACGCCCCCGGCAGCGCCGAACGCGCCCGGCTCGAGAACAAACTCGCCGAACTCACCGCCCGAACCCCCATCGACCTGCCCATGACGATCGGAGGGCGGCGACGCCTCGGCAGCGGCGCCAAACACCACGTCGTCCAACCCCACCGCCACGCATCCGTCCTCGGCACCTACGGCAACGCCACCCACGACGACGCCCGCGACGCCATCACCGCCGCCCTCAACGCAGCCCCCGCCTGGCGGGACCTCACCTTCGACGACCGCGCCGCGATCTTCCTGCGCGCCGCCGACCTGCTCGCCGGACCCTGGCGCGAGACCATCCTCGCCGCCACCATGCTCGGCCAGTCCAAGACCGTCCACCAGGCCGAGATCGACAGCCCCTGCGAACTCGTCGACTTCTGGCGGTTCAACGTCCACTACGCCCGGCGCATCCTCGCCGAACAACCCATCAGCGGCCCCGGAGTGTGGAACCGGCTCGACCACCGGCCCCTCGAAGGATTCGTCTACGCCATCACCCCCTTCAACTTCACCGCCATCGCCGGGAACCTGCCGACCGCGCCCGCGCTGATGGGCAACGTCGTGATCTGGAAACCCGCCCCCACCCAGACCTACTCCGCCGTCCTCCTCATGCGGCTCCTCGAAGAAGCCGGCCTCCCGCCAGGCGTCATCAACCTCCTCACCGGCGACGGCCTCGCCGTCTCCGACGTCGCGCTCACCCACCCCGACCTCGCCGGAATCCACTTCACCGGATCGACCACCACGTTCCGGAACCTCTGGCGAACCGTCGGAGACAACATCGCCCGCTACCGCGGCTACCCCCGGCTCGTCGGCGAAACCGGCGGAAAAGACTTCATCGTCGCCCACCCCTCCGCCGACCCCGACATCCTCACCACCGCCCTCATCCGCGGCGCCTTCGAATACCAAGGGCAGAAATGCTCCGCCGCATCACGCGCCTACATCCCCCGCAGCCTCTGGGACGGTGGCCTCCGCGACCGGCTCGCCGCCGACGTCGACGCCCTCACCATGGGCGACGTCACCGACCTCACCAACTTCATGGGCGCCGTCATCGACGAACGCGCCTTCGCCAAGAACAAAGCCGCCATCGACCGCGCCCACGACGACCCCGCCATCGACGTCATCGCCGGCGGCACCTACGACGACACCACCGGCTACTTCGTCCGCCCCACCGTCCTCGTCTGCGCCGACCCCGCCGACGACGCCTTCCGCACCGAATACTTCGGCCCCATCCTCGCCGTCCACGTCTACGACGACGACCAGTACGACCACATGCTCGCCCAGATGGAATCCATCGCCGACTACGCCCTCACCGGCGCCATCATCGCCAACGACCGCGTCGCAGCCGCCCGCACCGCCCACACCCTCCGCTACGCGGCCGGCAACCTCTACATCAACGACAAACCCACCGGAGCCGTCGTCGGACAACAACCCTTCGGCGGCGCCCGCGCCTCCGGAACCAACGACAAAGCCGGATCCATCCTCAACCTTCTGCGCTGGACCTCACCCCGCTCCATCAAGGAAACCTTCGTCCCGCCCACCGACTACCGCTACCCCCACATGGGCTGACCGCGCCCCCGGCCCACCCCGCCCACCGCAAACTGGTTTGCCTAAGCAACCACCGCGCCATACAGTTGAGACATCGCCGCGGGGTGGAGCAGTTCGGTAGCTCGCTGGGCTCATAACCCAGAGGCCGCAGGTTCGAATCCTGCCCCCGCTACTGGGCTGGGGCCGTGTGGTCGTGCGCCTGTCGGTGCACTTCCCTCGGCCCCATTCGCCTCTTCCCGGGGGGCGACCCCCCGGAGCCCCCCGGTGCCTCCGCCATCTCTTCGGGGCCGTGTGTCCGGGGTGGGGGATCTGCGCATAGCCTTCCTTGTATGCGGGTTCTTGTCGCCGGTGGTGTCGACGCCCTCTGCGTGCTCCTGTTCGTGGGAATCGGACGGGCCACGCACCACGAAGAGGACGGCGTCGCCGGATACGCCGGGACGGTCTGGCCGTTCCTCGTCGCGCTCGCAGCCGGGTGGCTCATCGGACGGGTGTGGCGACGGCCCGAAACCCTCGCCGCCGGAGCAGTCGTCTGGGCCGCCACCCTCGCGGGCGGAATGGCGCTGCGCGCCGCCTCCGGAGACGGAACCGCCCCCGCATTCGTCGTCGTGGCCGCGGTCTTCCTCGCCCTGACACTGCTCGGATGGCGCGCCGCGGCCCGCATCGCCGCCGCCAAGGGCGCCTTGTGGGGTGCCTCCAAATGACCGTCCCGTCCGTTTGCTGATCGGCTCGGTTGACGGGGCAGCACCGCCCTGATGAAGTTACCCGCGAGTCACGTGCGTGGCTCGGGCTAGTCGAAGGGGACCACGATGGCATCTGCGCTGCGCGAATGGCTGGACAAGCCGAACAGCGGACGCGGCGTCCACCTCGCAACGGACGACGGCGGATGGAAGTACCGCGACTACGGCGACCTGGCCTCCGCCGCGCGCCGCACCGCCGCCGCGCTGATCGACGAAGGCGTGCAGCCCGGCGACGTGGTGTGCCTCATCCTGCCGACGGACTTCACCTGCATCGAGACGTACTACGGGGTGTGGGCCGCCGGCGCGACCGTCTGCCTGATCACACCGCCGCTGTTCCAGGACGGCGACGACTACGTCGCGCACGTCGCGGCGATCCTGCGGCAGGCGTCGCCCAGGCTCGTCATCGCCTCCGAGGACCTCGCCGGCTACGCGGGACGCGCCATGGCCGCCGCCGGGCTCGGCGGTGAACCCTGGCGGCCCCGGCAGGCGTCCCGCGAGGCGGACCTGCGGCCCACCGGAGACCTCGCGCTCCTCCAGTTCACCTCCGGGTCCAGCGGCGAACCCCGCGGAGTCATGGTCACCTGGAAGAACCTGGAGGCCAACATCGACCTGATCGTGCGGACGGCCGGCTACGAGGACGGGGACGTCGTGGCCACCTGGCTGCCGCTCTACCACGACATGGGGCTCATCGGGACGTTCATCACACCGATCTCCCGGCAGGGCACCCTGCGGCTCATGCGGCCCGACCACTTCATCCGCGACCCCGCGCGGTGGCTGCGGTGCTTCGCCGACGCCGCGCACACCGCCGCGCCGCCGTTCGCGTACGCGTACTGCGCGCGGCGCGTCAAACCCGAACAGCTCGAAGGACTCGACCTGTCCGGCTGGAAGATGGCGCTCATCGGGGCCGAACCCATCGACCCGCACGCCCTCGAAGTGTTCGCCCAGCTCGTCGAACCCCACGGGTTCTCCCGGACCGTGTTCAAACCCGCCTACGGCATGGCGGAGACGACCCTGCTCGTCACCATGGACAGCGAACCGCGGCCCCCGCTCGGCGTCCGGCCCGACCCCGACTCGCTGGTCTTCGGAGAACCCGTCCGCATCCTCGACGAACAGCCGCTCGGGCCCGCGCTCCGCGGCGCGAAGGCCGGATGGGTCGTCGGATGCGGGACGCCCGAGAGCGACGTGCCCGTCACGATCGTCGACGACGACGGAAACGAACTGGGGGAGGGGCTGCTCGGCGAGATCGTCGTCGGCGGGCCGTCCGCGTGCCCCGGGTACTACGCCGGAGCCGAGGCCAGGTCGACCCGGTTCATCGACGGGAAGGTCTACACCGGGGACGCCGGGTTCTTCCACCGGGGGCAGCTCTTCGTCCTCGGCCGGATGGGCGACAGCATCAAGGTCCGCGGCCGGTCCGTGTACGTCGAGGACCTCGAAGCGAAGATCGCCGAGACGAGCGGGCTCGGCAGGGGGCGCATCGCCGCCGTCGCCGTCCCGGACGCGGGCCGCAAGGGGCTCGCCCTGTTCGCCGAGACCCAGGACGAGTCGTGGACCGGCGCCGTCCGCGAGATGCTGCGCCGCCGCCTCGGCGACGACGTCGAGCTGACGATCGTCGTCGGCACCGGGCTGATCCAGCGCACGTCGAGCGGCAAACCCCGCCGCCGCTACATGTGGGAGCGGCTGAAGTCCGGGCGCATGGACGGGGCGCGCGTCCTTTCTTGATCGCTTCTGCGTTGCTAAAGCCGGCGGCGACGCGACACGATGACGGTGACGCCGTGAAAGGTCGACGATGCCGGCTGTTGCCAGAACGCTCCTTCGCCTGGGGTCCCGCCTGGGATCCACAGCTCAGAACGCCCTCGAGGTCGCCCGGTTCGGAGGGTTCGACACCGACGAGGACGCCTCACCGTGCGAGGTCGTGACCGAGCAGCGGGTGTACCGGCTGCGGCACTACTTCCCGGAGTCGGCGGGCGGGCCCGTCGTGCTGCTCGTCCCCCCGCTGATGATCACCGCGGACGTGTACGACATCTCCTCCCGGGTCAGCGCGGTCCGCGTCCTGCACGACCACGGAGTCGACCCCTGGGTGGTCGACTTCGGGGCGCCCGAACGCGAACCCGGCGGGCTGGAACGCACCATCAGCGACCACGTCCTCGCGGTCGACGACGCCGTCGACCGGATCCGCGAGGCCACCGGGCGCGACGTGCACCTCGCCGGATACTCCCAGGGCGGCATGTTCGCCTACCAGGCCGCCGCCTACCGGCGCAGCGACGGCGTCGCGTCCCTCGTGACGTTCGGCAGCCCCGCCGACACCAGCGTCGGGCTCCCCTTCGGGCTGCCCCGATGGCTCGCGTCCGAAGGGGCCGAGCACATCCCCGACGCGCTGCTCGGCGGGTTCGCCGTCCCCGGCTGGGTGACACGGATCGGGTTCCAGGTGCTCAGCCCCGTGAAATCGGTCCGCTCCCGGATCGACTTCCTCATGCAGCTCCACGACCGGGAACGGCTCGCACCGCGCGAACGGCAGCGCCGGTTCCTGGAACGGGAGGGCTGGGTGGCGTGGCCCGGGCCCGCGCTCGGAGAGTTCATCCGCCAGTTCATCCAGCACAACCGGATGCTCACCGGCGGCTTCGTCATCGGCGACCGGCTCGTCACGCTCGCCGACATCACCTGCCCCGTGCTCACCTTCGTCGGCGAGGTCGACGAGATCGCGTCGCCGCCGATGGTCCGCGGCATCCGCCGCGCCGCGCCCCGCGCCCGCGTGTACGAGGCGTCCCTGCCCGCCGGGCACTTCGGCCTCGTCGTCGGCAGCCTCGCCATCACCCGCACCTGGCCCGCTGTGGCCGCCTGGGCGAAACGACGCGGCGACGACGACCTGCCCGACTTCGTCACCCCCGTCACCGGTGACGAGGAGGCCGCGACGACCCGCCCGCCCGGCGGAGCAGCCGGATACGGGCTCCAGCTCGCGCTCGACGCCGGCGCCGGCGCCGCCCGCACCGCCCTGCGCACCGCCGCCCGCGCCGCGCACGGCACCCGGCGGCTCACCGAGGAGGCCGCGCGGAACCTGCCGCGGCTGGCCCGGCTGGAACGCATCCAGCCCGACACCCGCGTCTCCATGGGGCTGCTGCTGGACGAGCAGGCCCGGCGCAGACCCGACGAGGTGTTCTTCCTCTACCACGGACGCGGCTACACCTACGACGCCGCCCGCCGGCGCATCGACGCCATCGTCCGCGGGCTGATCCACATCGGGGTCCGGCGCGGCGACGCCGTCGGCGTGCTGATGCGCACCCGGCCGACCGCGCTCGCGCTCGTCGCGGCGCTCAGCCGTCTCGGCGCCGTCGCCGTGCTGCTGCGCCCCGACGGCGACCCGGCCGCGGAGGCCCGGCTGAGCGGCGTCACCCGGGTCATCGCCGACCCGGAGCACGCCGCGCTCGCCGCGAAACTGGACGGCGTCGAGGGCCATCTGCTCGGCGGCGTGGGACGCAGTGAACGGGAACACGGTGACCGGGGGCACGGTGATCGCGGCCCGCTGCCGGACATGGAGACCATCGACCCCGACCGGGTCGACCTGCCCGGCTGGTACCGGCCGAACCCCGGACGGGCGAGCGACCTCGCGTTCATCGTCTTCACCGGCGACGGGGACCGCCTGCGCGCCAGCCGCATCACCAACCGGCGCTGGGCCCTGTCGGCGTTCGGGACGGCGTCCGCCGCGGCGCTGTCCCCGTCCGACACCGTGTACAGCATCACCCCGCTCCAGCACCCGTCCGCGCTGCTCATGAGCCTCGGCGGCGCCGTCGCCGGCGGAGCACGGCTCGCCCTGGCCGACCGCTACACCCCGGAGACGTTCTGGGAGGAAGCGCGCCGCTACGGCGTCACCGTCGCGTCCTACACCTGGCTCCTGCTGCGCGACCTCGTCAACGCCCCGCCGGACCCTGCCGAACGCCACCACGCCGTGCGGCTGTTCATCGGCTCCGGCATGCCCCGCGGACTCTGGCGCCGCGTCGAGGACAGGTTCGCGCCCGCCCGCGTCCTGGAGTTCTACGCCTCCACCGAGGGCGAGACCGTCCTGGTCAACCTCAGCGGCAGGAAGCCCGGGTCGCTGGGACGCCCGCTGCCCGGAAGCGCCGAGGTCCGGCTCGCCCGCTACGACCTGGAGAACGGCCGCCTGCCGGAGGGACCCGACGGTTTCGCGATCGAGTGCGAACCCGGAGAGATCGGCATGCTGCTCGCCCGGGTGCGGCCGGCGGCCGCCGGCTCCGCGCCGCGCTGCGTCCGCGGCGTCTTCGAACCCGAGGACGCCTGGACGATCACCGGGGACCTGTTCCGCCGCGACGCCGACGGCGACTACTGGATGGTCGGACGCGAGAGCGAGCTCATCCGCACCGCCCACGGGATCGTCCCGCCCGGGCCGATCCGCGACGCGCTCGGCGACCTCCCCGCCGTCGACGCGGTCGCCGTCTACGGCATCCCGGTGGGGGAGAACGAGATCGTGGCCGCCGCCGTGACCCTGCGCGACGGCGCGGACCTGCGGCCCCTCGATCTGTCGGAGGCCCTGCTCCGGGTCGAGCCCGAACTGCGCCCGGAGATCGTCCGGATCGTCGACGAGATGCCCATGACGGCCGAACGGCGCCCCCGCACGGCGCCACTGCGCGACGAGGGCGTCCCGTCCGCCGAGGACGGCCGCACCTTCTACCGCGACCGGTCGTCCTTCCGGGATCTCTGAGGGGGGCACCGGGCTCTTCCGAGACAGCGCCGCCCGGCCCGTCGGCGGTCACGCCGGGGAACGCCGATGTGATCAATTCGACGATGTCCGGATCGTCGCAGAAAGGCGTAGCTCTTACTGCTATACGTACTCCCCGTCATGCGTTCCGGGACGGCTCGTCGCCGGAGACGAGAACCGATGCCCGACGGCGGCGTATATGGGGGAGCATGTGACGCGCAAGATCGGCGGCGCGCTGGCGGCCCGGCGGCACTGGTGCCGGCCTGACGAGTTCATCCGCCTGGCCGTGGGGGCATCGCTGAAATCCTCGCGGTTCGACGTCGGTGGAGTGCCGTGGTACGGCTTCACCGACGGGCAGGTCGCCGCCGGGAGGGGCGAGCGGGTGATCGACGCGGTGGACAGCGTGTCCTCGCTCGTCCAGCTCGACGACGCCGGCGCCTCCCCTCCGCCCGTCGTCTACTACGGGCCACATCCGCAGGTCGAGATCATGCGGGCGTTGTACGCCGCGAACCCGGACGCCGTCCTGACGTGGGTGCTGACCTCACAGCGGTTCGTGCTGCAGGAGACGCCCCTCGAACGCAAGGAGACCGGCGAGTCGGACTCTCTCCTGGGGAAAGCCCGCAAGCTGGGGGCCGGTGTCCGCGATTTCTCCCGCGATGTGGTGGACATCTTCACCGACAAGAAGTTCGGGGACTATGCGCCCGGCGTTCCCGTCCCGTTGGCCGATGTCGCGGTGCGGGCGGAGTTCCCGGCGCAGCGCATCCGGATGATCACACAGGCCCGGCGGCACCTGCCGGTCGACTACAGCCCCCGGCGGGTGTCCACGCTGCGGATCGAGCTCGACGACGAGTCCGGTGTGGACGTCATCACGGACTCCGAGGAGAACTGCGCCCGCCTTCACGCCATGGCGTTCGGACAACAGTAGGAACAGCCCGTGCTCAAAGACCCGCTCAAGCTGGAGAGCATCGCCGCGCGCAGCTGGTGCCGTCCCGGTGAACGGCTGCTGATGCGGATCGGTCCCCGGTGGGGCCACGTCGCGTTCGACATCGGCGGCCGTCGCGGCGCCCCGCACGACCACGGCGGGCGGATCGCGGTGGAGAGCGTGACCGAGCCGGAATGGCCGCTGCCGACCGAGGTGGTGGCCGGCGGGCGCTGTCACGGCGACGAATGGGTGGACGATCCGACGATCTGGGGGCACGTGCAGGCCGCGGCGCCCGGGCACGTCGCCGTCGGCTGCGCGGACGGCCTGGCGGCGGGACGGGCCGACGCCTGGCTCGTGCTGTCGAACCAGCGGCTCGCCGTCGTCATGGCGGCGTCCGCGGCCGAGCGCCCGGAACCGGCGCCGCAGCCCTCCCCGTCTTCGAAGCCCGCACGGTCCGCCGGCGGCTGGCTGGCCCGTGTGAAGGACGTGGCCAAGGACGCCCAGGCGCGGATGCAGTCGGGCGGCGAGTCGCTGCTGACCCTCTGGGAGGCGCCGGGCACTGTGATCCACCACTTCGGCGCGCTGCCGCTGGGCCGTGCGACGGTGCCCGACTGGTTCGGCCAGATCGCCTTCCACGACGGCTCCTCGCTCGTCATCCGCATGGAGAACCGGGTCCAGGCCGAGTCGGTGGTCACGTCGGGCGACAAGCTCTTCGGCTGACCCGCGGAGTCGTTCTCACGACCGGCGAGCCTGGACTTCTCCGCGTCCCCTGGGTTAGAACAAAGCAACAGAAATCGGTGTTTTGTTGCGCGATCCCGGGGAGGGGTCATGACGAGCGTCCTCGCGCCGCCACCACAGGGCAGCGGACTGAAACCGGTCCCCGGAGTCCCCGGCCTCCCGTACATCGGCAGCACCCTCGCCGTGATGCGCGACCCGATCGGGATGGCCCGCAAACGGTACGCCCGGTACGGGCCCGTCGCCTGGGGCTGGCTGCTCGGGCAGCGGACCGTCACCGTCCACGGCCCCGAAGCCGCTCAGACCGTCCTCGTCAACCGGGACAAGGCGTTCGCGAACGGGCCCGCCTGGAGCTACTTCATCGGGCCGTTCTTCAACCGCGGCATCATGCTCCTGGACTTCGAGGAGCACCTCCACCACCGCCGCATCATGCAGGAGGCGTTCACCCGTCCCCGGCTCCAGGCCTATATGGAGGCCATGGCGCCCGGCATCGTCGAGGGCGTCGAGGCGTGGGAGCCCGGCGACGGATTCAAGGTCTACGACCACTTCAAGCGGCTCACGCTCGACCTCGCCGTGGACGTCTTCATGGGCGTCCGGCTCGACGCCGCCGAGCGGCGCAGGATCAACGGCGCGTTCATCGACGCCGTCCGGGCCGGGACCGCCTATGTCCGCTTCCCCGTCCCCGGGCTGCGCTGGCACCGCGGCCTGCGCGCCCGCAAGGTGCTCGAGGAGTTCTTCTACCGGCACCTTCCCGCCAAGCGCCGCGACGGGGGCGACGACCTGTTCGCCGCGCTCTGCCAGGCCGAGACCGACGACGGCCGGCGGTTCACCGACGAGGACGTCGTCAACCACATGATCTTCGCGTTGATGGCGGCGCACGACACCACCACCATCACGATGACGACGATGGCGTACTACCTCGCCAAGCACCCGGAATGGCAGGAGCGGCTGCGCGAGGAGTCCCTGGCCCTCGGCAAGGCACGGCCCGGTTACGACGACCTCGACCGCTTCACCGGCATCGACATGGTGATGAAGGAGTCGCTGCGGATGGTCGCGCCCGTCCCGGCGCTGCCCCGCAAGGTCGTCAAGGACACCTCGATCCTCGGCTACCACATCCCGGCCGGCTCGCTGGTGGTCGTGCCGATGCTCAGCAACCACCGCATGGCCGAATGGTGGCCCGACCCCGACCGGTTCGACCCCGAGCGCTTCTCCCCGCAGCGCCGCGAGGACAGGGTCCACAAGTACGCGTGGTGCCCGTTCGGCGGGGGCGCCCACAAGTGCATCGGCATGTATTTTGCGGGGATGCAGGTCAAGACGATCTACCATCAGGTTCTCCAGAGGTACCGGTGGAGCGTGCCCGCCCGGTACGAATGGCCCCTGGACACCACGTCCCTGCCCTCGCCCAAGGACGGCCTCCCCGTCCGCCTCGAACGGCTGGAGCCCCGCCGGTGACCCGGCCCGCCGTCACCGGGGCCGTCGCCGTCACCGGGGCGGCGCGGGGCATCGGCCTGGCCACGGCCCGGGCCCTGAAGGCCGCGGGCGCCAGGGTCGTCCTCGGCGACATCGACGCCGCCGCCGTCGAGAAGGCCGCCGGATCGCTCGGTGTCACCGGCCTCACCGTGGACGTCACGTCCCGCGCGTCGTTCACCGCCTTCCTCGACCGGGCCGAGGAGACCGCCGGGCCGCTCCGCGTCCTGGTCAACAACGCCGGCATCATGCCGATCGGCCCCGTCACCGACGAGAGCGACGCCGACGCCCGACGCTGCATCGACGTCAACCTCCACGGGACGATGCTCGGCACCAAGCTCGCCCTCGACCGGATGCTGCCGCGCGGCACCGGGCACATCATCAACATGGCGTCGGTGGCCGGGATCATGTACGTCCCCGGCCTCGCCCTCTACAACGCCAGCAAGGCCGCCGTCGTCGCGTTCACCGAGGCGACCCGCCTGGAGGTGCGGGACCGCGGCGTGCACGTCAGCGCCGTCCTGCCGACGTTCACCAACACCGAGCTCGTCGCCGGGACCCGGAGCCCGAAAGGACAGCGCAACTGCGAACCCGAGGAGATCGCCGCCGCCGTCGCCGGGCTGATCCGCAGGCCCCGCCCGCAGGTCGTCGTCCCCGCGAGGCTCGGCGTCCAGATCCGGCTCGGCGCGCTGCTCCCCGACCGGGTGCGGCGCGCTCTCACGCGGCGCCTCGGACTCGACACGATCTTCCTGGACTACGACGCCGCCGCGCGCAAGGAGTACGACGCCCGCATCCGAACCTCTTCGGGGGGTGTGGGGGGTCGTCCCCCCACAGCTGACAGGGCCGGTTCCTAACGCGCCGGTTCCCGGCGCGCCGCCCGCCGCTCCGCCCGCGCCCTGCGGAAGGCGCGGCGGGCCGGCGGCAGGTAGCGGACGGCCTCGGGCAGCAGCGGCCACAGCCGCCCCGCCGCGCGGACCGCCGCCGCGAACCGCCGGTGGCGACGCTCGTCGGCCGCGCTCCACGGCAGGTCGAGCAGCTCGCGGGCACGCGGGGGCAGCCCGCCGACCGTGATGAACCGGGCGACCGCGTTCAGCGGCGGCGACACCGCGCGCCACAGCGGGGCAGGGATCCGCGCCGGCCTGGGCAGCCCCTTGGTGACGTAGCCGACGCCGTATCGGGCCGTCTTGTGGGGGACGAGCGTCTCGTCCAGCATCCGCTTCCAGTACGTCCGGAACGCCTCCCAGTCCTCGGGCATCGCCCTGGTGCTGACCCCGTACATCCGGAACCAGACCTTGGACTCCTCGTAGATCTGGCGCTTCTCGGCGTCGCTGAGCGGCCTGATGAACGTCTCCACGGCGTAGAGCATGTGGTCGACGAACGTGGCGTGCGCCCAGTAATAGGTCTCGGGATCGAGGGCGTGGTAGCGGGATCCGTCCGGCATGGTGCCCTTGATCTCCAGGTGGTAGTCGCGCACCTTCCGGCCGGTCTCCGCGGCCCGGTCTCCGCCGTACACCGTGTTCAGGATCGGGCCCGCCGAGCGCTTCAGGCGCGCGAACGTCTCCTTGAAGAACACCGAGTGCTCGAAGACGCCCTGTCCGAGCGCGGGGAGCATGTTCTGCAGCACGGCCGCACGCGGGCCGGCGAGCAGGAGCCGGGTGTCGCCGAAGAAACGCCAGGTCAGCGAGCCCGGCCCGAGCGGGGCCGGGGTCGCGGTGTCAGCCTGGTCCGCCATGGGCACCGCCGGAGGGAAGGAAATGTACAAAACAACGAATATTGTAACTGTGTTGCTCCCCGGTTGCGCGAGACGGGCGTGCGATCCGGTTAGGGTGCCGCTATGACCTCGCGCTCGACCACCGCCGACGTGCTGCGGGCCCGGCTGGCGGCCCCGGAGTCCGACGCCGACGACCTCGACACCCGCATCCTCGACGCCGCGCTCGCGGAGTTCGAGACCTACGGGCTGCGCCGGGTCAGCGTCGAGGACGTCGCCAGGCGGGCGGGGGTCGCCCGCACCACCATCTACCGGCGCTTCACCAACAAGGAACAGCTCCTCCAGGCCGTGATCCTGCGGGAGTGCCGCAGATTCCTCACCGCGATCGCCGAGGCCACCGAGGACCTCCCGTCACCGGAGGACGCGGTCGTGGAGGGCTTCGTGGTCGGCCTGCGCAGCGCCCGGACGCACCCGCTGATGACGCGCGTCCTGCAGAGCGAGCCCGAGGCGTTCCTCCCGCAGCTCAGCATGAACGGCGGCGCCGTGATGCTCGCCGCCCGCGACATCCTCGCCGACAGGCTCCGCCGCGCCCGTCCCGAAGAGGCGCAGGACCACGACACCGTCGCCGAGGTGCTGCTGCGCCTCGCGGTCTCGCTGCTGCTCGTGCCCGGCGGCGGGCTCCCGCTGGACGACGACGCCGCCGTCCGCGCGTTCGCCCGCGACTACCTCACCCGGATGCTGCGCCCACGACGGCGGGGTGACTGATCATTCCGACACGCCCGTACTATCCTCCTCTCTGCTGATTCGGGTTCCAGAACCGGAGGCGGGAGGCGCATGGAGCCGATCGTCGAGACGGCCTACGGGAAAGTGCGCGGCATCACGCGGGACGGTGTGACGGCCTTCCTCGGCATCCCCTATGCCGCCCCTCCCTTCGGGCCCCGGCGGTTCCGCCCGCCCCAGCCGCCCGAGCCGTGGGACGGCGTCCGCGACTGCTTCGAGTACGGGCCGACCGCGCCCAAGCCCCCGTACCAGCCGCCCTTCGACTCCCTCCTGCCCGACCCCGTGATCCCCGGGGAGGACTGCCTCAACCTCAACGTCTGGACACCCGACCCCGGCGGCTCGGGACTTCCGGTCATGGTGTGGATCCACGGCGGCGCCTTCCGCAACGGATCCGGCGCCTCGCCGCTCTACGACGGCCGCGCGTTCGCCCGCGACGGCGTCGTCTGCGTGACGTTCAACTACCGTCTCGGCGTCGAGGGCTTCGCCCACCTCCCCGGCGCGCCCGCCAACCGGGGGCTGGCCGACCAGGTCGAGGCGCTGCGGTGGGTCCGCGACAACATCGCCGGCTTCGGCGGCGACCCGGACCGGGTCACGGTCTTCGGCGAGTCCGCCGGGGCGATGAGCGTCGTGACCCTGCTCGCGTCGGACGCCGGGCTCTTCGCCCGTGCGATCGCGCAGAGCGGGGCGGGCCAGACGGTCCAGGACGAGGCGGACGCGATGATCGTCACCCGGGAGATGGCGGCCCGGCTCGGTGTCGAACCGACCGCCGAGGGTTTCGCCGCGCTCGACCCGGCGGCGATCCTTCCGGTGCAGGCCGCCGTCGCCGCCGAGGTCATGGCGACGACGGATCCGGACCGCTGGGGCGCCAGCACCGTCGCCACCGGCCTGTCACTGACGCCGGTCGTGGACGGCGAGCTGGTCACCGACCGTCCCGAGAACCTCGTCGCCCGCGGCCGCGGACGGGACGTCGACCTCCTCATCGGCTACACCAGCGAGGAGTTCCGGTTCTTCCTGATGCCGACGGGTCTCGCCGCGGCCTTCACCGACGAGCTCGTCGACGGCGTCGCCGCGGCGAAGGGCTTCCCGCCGGAGGTCGTCGCCGGCTACCGGCGCCACCACCCCGACCTGGAGGCGGGCGAGCTGATGGCGACGATCCTCACCGACGGGGTGTTCCGCATACCCGCGCACAGGACGGCGGACGGGCACGTCCTGTCCGACGGTGCCGGCGGCACCTGGATGTACGAGTTCGCCTGGCGCTCGGCCAAGGAGGATCTGGGCGCCTGTCACGCGCTGGAGCTCGGGTTCGTCTTCGACACGCTGACGAAGGCCGGCGAGCTTCTCACCGGGCCGAACCCGCCGCAGGCGCTCGCCGACCGCATGCATCGCGCGTGGGTGCACTTCGCCACCCACGGCAACCCGGGCTGGCCGCAGTACCACCCGTCCGACCGGGCCGTCATGCTGTTCGACCAGCCCACCGACGAGGTCGTCCACAACCCCCGCGCGGGCGACCGCGAACTCTGGGGCTGACCGGCGCCCGCGGCGGGGTCAGCTTCCGAGCCGCTTGCGCGTCTGGGCGCGCACCCGCTTGCGCTGCGACGGGTCGAGCATCAGGTAGCCCACGACGGGCGCGCTGATGACGCCGAGAATGATCAGCGCGGTCACCCACCAGGGAAAGATGATCAGCGTGAGGAAACCGACGGCGACTCCGCCGATCACGAATTTCGTCTGGGTCGACATCTGGTACCTCCGTTAACGGGCCGCCCATCTGCTACAACGGCCGTCCGGCGACCGCTGTTCCACGATATGTCGCGAGTCCGCCGGATCACCACAATGATCTATCCCCGCAGGTCACGGCTTCTATCGCACGAAGACGCCGATCGCCGTGCGGGCCGCGGGGACGGCGGTCAGATCCGGAGCGAGAGCTGGCCCCCGCCCAGCGTGCGCAGGACCTCGGCGTGCAGCCTGCCGTTCGTGCACACCACGCTGCCGCCGTCCGGACCCGGCACCCCCGACAGGTCGGTGAACATCCCGCCGGCCTCCTCCACGATGACCTGGAGCGCCGCGAGATCCCACAGCGACACCTCCGGCTCGGCCGACACGTCGACCACCCCTTCGGCTACCATCATGTGCGACCAGAAGTCGCCGAAGGCGCGGGTCCGCCACACCGCCCGGGTCAGGTCGAGGAAGCGGTCCAGCCTGGACTGCTCCTCCCACCCGGTGAGGCTGGAGAACGACAGCGACGCGTCCGACAGCGCGCTCACCGACGACACCTGCATGCGGGTGGCCCGGGACAGGCTGCGACCCGTCCAGGCCCCGCCGCCGCGCGCGGCCCACCAGCGCCGGTTC